>NZ_CP090960.1:3023827-3337655 GCF_021611515.1 Mariluticola halotolerans | reverse complement strand
TCGCAGCAGCGCTTATGTTAGGGGAAGCCAAACGACAGACAGACGGATTTGACACCCTCTCATGACCTTACCTGACGACATCGATAGCAAAAAACAAACCGCAAGCGCCTGGTTCCGGGAATTGCGCAACGATATTTGCGCCAGTTTTGAAAAAATCGAAGACGATCTGACAGGTCCCCTGTCGGACCGGAAACCGGGGCGTTTTATCCGCGAAAAATGGGACCGCAAGGATCACACTGGTGCCGAAGGCGGCGGCGGTGAAATGTCTATGATGCACGGACGCGTCTTCGAAAAAGTTGGCGTCCATATTTCCACAGTGCATGGCCAGTTCTCGCCGGAATTCGCAAAGCAGATTCCCGGCACCGAGAATGGTGCGGAATTCTGGGCTTCCGGCGTGTCGTTGATTGCACATATGCAGAACCCCCATGTGCCCGCTGTACACATGAATACCCGTATGATCGTGACGTCCGATTGCTGGTTCGGCGGCGGCGCCGACCTCACGCCTGTTCTCGACCGGCGGCGCACGCAGGACGATCCGGACAGCATTGATTTCCACACCGCCATGCAAGCAGCCTGCGCGCCCCATCCCGGCGCAGACTATGATCATTTCAAAAAATGGTGCGATGAATATTTCTACCTGCCCCATCGCCAGGAATCCCGTGGCATCGGCGGCATTTTCTATGATCGCCACAAAACCGGCGACTGGAAGGCGGACTTTGCCTTCACCCAGGACGTCGGCCGCGCTTTTCGCGACATTTATCCAGCACTCGTCCGCCGCAATTTTGAAAAAGAATGGACCGATGCGGACCGCGAGGAACAACTCATCCGCCGGGGCCGTTACGTCGAATTCAATTTGCTTTATGACCGCGGCACCACTTTTGGCCTGAAAACGGGGGGCAATGTGAATTCGATTCTCTCGTCCTTGCCACCCGAAGCAAAATGGCCGTAAGCCGGGGCAAAACACCTCTAACCGTGGCAAATTTGGGCTCTCGCCTGGCATTTGCCGCATTTTTTCCCTAGATTGGCGGGCGTAGGGCCAACCGGAAAAGGGAGAACAAAATGAAACGCTTCGAGTGTGGTTCGCTGGTTCCCGGATGTAACTGGCATACCCGCGATGAAAATGAGGCGGAGATCGTCCGGCGTACTGCGGAACATTTGCGCAGTGCCCATGGCGAGACGGAAATCCGCCCCGACATGGTTGAGCGCATCAAACAGCGCATTACCAAAGTGTCCAACGCCGCCTGAAACAAGAGCGGATAACAGGCGCTAGCTCTTCACCCGGCGCAGCAATTCGTCGCGGTTGAGCATAAACCCGCTATCGATCCAGTCGCGCTCGAGCGTATGCAATTTGCGCCCGAGCGCCGGCCCCGGCTTGAGCCCCGCCCGCACCAGATCCTGTCCTTTGATCGGAAAGGCCGGCACCCGCATGGCGCGCAAAATCGTACTGACCTCACGTTGCCAGTCTTCAGCCCAGTCATGCATCGCCGCCGCCACAGGCACCGCCGTTTTCGCAACATCCGCAAAGCGATAGGCCACTTCGTTGATCTGCCCGTTACCCAGCAACAATGCAGCATCTCTTAGCGCAGTCGCCGCCTTTACTTCGGCATTTGAAAGCCGCCACATAGCTTGCATTTCTTCCAGCCCATGCGGCCCCATGATCAACGCCAACCGTCCCGCCGACAGCGGCACATCCGTGCACATGTCATAAAACGACAACTGACGCAGGGTATCACGGTGCAACGACAACACCCCCGCCCGCACCATGCCGCGCAGTGTTTTGGCGATATGCTTGAGCTCAAGCATACGCATCATTTCCACGCCGATCCGTTCCGCAGACACCTGCGAAAGGTCGCCCGCCGCCCGTTTGCAGGCGTCAAGCCCGCTCCGGTCGAACGCCTGGTCGCCATGGCTCGCAGAAAACCGGAAAAACCGGTAAACCCGCAGCCGGTCCTCGCGCAGCCGTTGATCAGGATTGCCGATAAAACGAACCTTGCCGGCCATACAATCGCCCAATCCCCCCAGCGGATCGAACAAGGTGCCATCCATCTCGGCATAGAGCGCGTTCATGGTAAAATCGCGTCGTTCCGCATCAGCCCGCCAATCGCTGCCAAATGCCACAACCGCACGGCGCCCGTCAGTTTCGACATCCTGGCGCAAGGTCGTTACCTCGAACATCTGGTCACCAACCCGCAAGGTCACGGTGCCATGTTCAATACCGGAGGGAAAAGAGGCAATGCCATGGGCATCCGCCCGCGCCATCACCTCGTCAGGCAGCAGTTCAGTTGCAAAATCGACCTCAGCATTTTCCCGGCTTCGGCCCAGCAACGTGTCCCGCACAACCCCGCCGACAGCCCGGGTGCGCTTGTCTGCGCCATCAAGCAGTGCATAAACTTGCTGTGTCTCGGGCTTGCGCAGCCAGGGCGCGCGCTTCAATCTGGCAATGGTGCCGCTATGTGTCACCAGCCGTCCTCTTCATTCAGTGCCATGTCCCGGAACCGGCGCGTCAGATTGGCGGTAATACCCCAGATTACCCTGCCCTCATGATCGATCTGCCAGGTTCTGTATTCATCATTGCCACGATGCAGCCGATAGGTGCCATAACTTTCCGTTCGAGCAATTAACGCGAGCGGAACCTCAAACACATCATCAACCTCATAAGGGTTAGCCACAAAGGGCGTGCGGGGGTCAACCACCGCTACAACCGGGGTAATCAGATAGTTTGTACCGGTAAAATACGAAGGCAAATACCCGATAACCTCGGCGTCAGAGGCAACCAGCGCCACTTCTTCTTCGGCTTCACGCAAGGCGGCTGCTGCCGCGTTTGCGTCTGTGGGATCAATCTTTCCGCCCGGAAAGGAAACCTGGCCCGAATGAGCGCGCAGTTTTGCAGACCGCTGTGTATATAGCACCGAATATCCCGCGCCGCGTTTCACCAGCGCGATCAGAACGGCAGCCTGCACGGGCGGATTTTTGGGTGGCACAAGCGGTTGCCAGTCGGGACGCAAGGTGGTGGTATCCTCAACAGACTGAGGCCCTCCCAGCAATTTCTCCGCTATCCGCGCGATCCTGTTGTCACGTTCCGGCACTCTGTCTCCATCTGGCAGCTAGCGCTCACCAAAGGCCGCAATCGGCCCATGCAATGTATCCACATGGCGCGGGTCGGTGGAGTATACAAGAACCCTGTCTGGATCGACAGGTCCGGGAAACTGTATCGCGCCCGGCTTGGTGCGTGCGAACCCCAGGGGGCCATAATAAGGCTCGTCGCCAACTAGCACCACATATTGTCCCTCGTCGCGGTTCAGCGCCAGCTTGGTAACCTCATAAACCAGAAGACGCGCCGCACCGCGCCCGCGATAGGCAGGGTCCGTCGCCAGGGGGCCAAGCAGATAACCATCGACACCAGAAAGTGAAATCGGTGTCATCCATACGGAAGAAACCGGTTTACCATCAATCTCGGCAATCAGACTGAGGGTCGTATCGATGGGAAATTGTTCGCGCACCCGAAATGCCGCGCGGGCATAACGACCCGGGCCAAAGCTTAAAGCCTGCAATTCTTCAACCCACGCATCGTCAGCGGGAGTGGCAAGTCTCAATTGTGCAGCTGAGGAAACCGGCGTTTCAGCCTTATTGGCCGAAGAAATCGGGGAAACAGTCATGATCAGGTCCAGACAGATAGAAGGCGTGACAAATCAACGGCGCAAGCGCTCATCAGAATCGTCGCAATCCTCGAACCACCCTGGTCATGCTGGGAACCTCCCGTAATTTTCCCTTCAATAACATCGCCCGCCGCGCCCGTCTACAGAAACGAAAGTATCATTGCGTATATATCGAACGCGGCGTTCACCCGAATGGGGTTGGTTTATCCGCCCGTGTCCCCAAATTGGGGTGCAAGAGATAATGGAAAAAGGAAGTTTTTGGCATGGGCCAGTTGATAGACGGGAAATGGTCGACGGAATGGTACGACACCAAAAAAACGGGTGGTCGTTTCAAACGAAGCGCGGCGGGATATCGCAACTGGATCACTGCAGATGGATCAGCCGGCCCGTCTGGCGAGGGCGGATTCAAGGCAGAGGCAGACCGTTATCATCTTTACGTATCCTATGCCTGCCCCTGGGCCCACCGCACCTTGATCTTCCGTGCCCTGAAAGGGCTGGAAGACCTCATCACCGTTTCGGTTGTCGATGCCAAAATGCCCGATGAGCATGGCTGGATGTTCACCGGCGACATGGGCTCCACCAAGGACCCGATAAACAATGCCGATTATATGTGGCAGGTCTATACCGCCGCAGATCCCGAATATACCGGACGCGTTACCGTCCCGGTTCTCTGGGACAAGCAGCGCAACACTATCGTTTCCAATGAAAGCGCTGAAATCATCCGCATGTTCAATTCAGCCTTCAATGAGCTGACCGGCAATGAGAAAGATTTTTACCCCGAAGCACTGCATGCCCAAATCGAAGAAGTGAATGACCGCGTCTATAACGACATCAATAACGGTGTTTACAAAGCCGGTTTCGCCACGACCCAGGAAGCCTATGACGAAGCCGTCACCGCCTTGTTTGATGCGCTGGACTGGGCCGAGGGAATTCTTGGCGACAACCGCTATCTTACCGGTGATCAGGTGACCGAAGCAGACTGGCGCTTGTTCACGACCCTGGTGCGCTTCGATGCCGTCTATGTCGGCCATTTCAAATGCAACCGCAAGCAAATCGCCGACTACCGGCATCTCTCCCGCTTGCTGACAGAATTGTATGATTGGCCGGGTGTTAAGGAAACGGTCCATCTCGACCACATCCGCACCCATTATTACTGGAGCCACACCACGATCAATCCCCACCGCATCATTCCGGTTGGCCCGGAATTGCCATTCCTCGACTGATTACCACTCCGGTCGTTGCGGGGCCTCGCCAAATAATTCCGCAATGCGCTGCCGTGTGCATGCACTCACATCCACTGGCAGCGCATGGCGGTCGAACCAGCCCATTTCCGCAATCTCGCGGCTGGGCCGAAACGGCCGTCCTTCCTCGAAATCATGGCTGACATAGAGCGCAACATGATCACGATTGGTTGCCTGCACATTGTGATAGAGCCCGAAAAGCGTCGCCGGACCGACAACCCGATACCCGGTTTCCTCAAAAACTTCGCGCCGGAATGCCGCTTCTGCAGTTTCCCCGGGATCAACCCCACCGCCGGGGAAATGCCAGCCCGGCACATAGGTGTGGCGGATCAAAAGTACCTGCTCGCCATTGACAAGCGCGCCGCGCGCGCCAAACGTGAGCCTATGCACCACGCCTTTTGCAAACAAAAAAACCTGCGCCCGCATCCGGAGCCAACTCAATCCCGCCATATTGTCTCCTTCACTTTCCGCGATAGCACGCCATTAGTCACAACAAAATGGGCCCAAAACACGGTGCACCATTTTCACCGCAACGCATCCATGGCAATGACATAAAATGGTTATTTTGGCTCACCTTTCTGATGTGCATCTGGCGCCCCTCCCCCCGGTGCACCCAAAAGATCTGCTGAGCAAGCGCATTACCGGCTTCATGAACTGGAAGCTCAACCGCGCTCAGCGCATGCATCGCGATACGCTGCAAAATCTCGTCCTGCACATGAAAGGACAGCGCCCCGACATGACGGCGGTCACCGGCGATCTGGTCAACCTGGCCCTCAACGGCGAGTTTGAAAATGCAAGCCGCTGGATCAAGACACTCGGCCCGCCGGATAAGGTCTGCGCTATCCCCGGCAATCACGATGCCTATGTACGCGGGGCGCGAAACAAATTCCGCGCGGCTCTCGGCCCCTATGCAACCGGCGAGCTGATCGACGAGGCACCCTATCCTTTCGTGCGCCGCGTCGGTGATGTAGCGATTGTCGGCTGCTCCAGCGCAATTGCCACCCCACCCTTTTTCGCTGCCGGCAATTTTGCTGCAGCACAGGCAAAGCGCTTGTCTCAATGTCTGAAAATTCTGGGTAAGGCCGGATTTTTCCGTGTCGTTCTCATCCATCACCCCCCCAATCACGAATTAGCCAAACATCCGCGCGTTGGCCTTTGGGGCGCTTCCCGCTTCCGGGACGCCGTCGCAGAATCCGGTGCTGAAATGGTTCTGCACGGGCACACCCATCGCGCCTCGATCAACGAAATCCCCGGCCCCAATGGGGAAGTGCCGGTGGTAAGCGTCACGGCGGGTTCCGCCGATGCCGGTCACGGCGAAGATCCCGCCCGCTATAATCTGTTCAATATCGAGCGCACCGGCAATAAATGGTCCTGCACTCTCAAGGAATATGGCTATCAGCGCATTGGCGACGATATTGTGCTGCGCCTGCAGATGCGCATCTATTAGGTCGAGCAATGCGATACTTGCCATAACCGCGCCGTTCTCTTACCTCCTTGTGTCAACCACGCACAAAGCAGGCTCTCAGTGACCGAACTCAGTTTTATCATTGCCAAACCGGCCTATGAGCCCGCAACCGCCACTGCGCGGTTCGCCTATCAATTGGGTGATCTGCACTTCACCGAAACGCTGCATTTCCCGCAAGATACCGATATTGCGGCCGCAAAAGCGCCTGCCTTCGCCAAATTGCTCGATCTCACTGCCGCTGTTCTTGGCGTCAGCTATTTCAAACTGCTGGCCCCGTTCGACATCGCCCTGCCCGATATCGCCCTTGCCCCGGCGGAACTCGATTTCGTGCGCGACGTCTATGAAAACGGCCTCGGCGAATTCTATGCCCGCAATAATCTCAAGCGCTTCGGCAAGCTGAACATAAGTGCCAGAACCGACACCACAGCCATCGCCGCACCCAAACTCCCCGACCGGATCCTGATCCCCATTGGCGGCGGCAAGGATTCCCTCGTCAGCGTGCAATTGCTGGAAAAAGCTGGGCTTGCCTTCACCCCGTTCGCGGTCAATCCCAAAGGCCCGATCCTGACCTCGGTCGAAAAGATCGGCAAGCCCGCGCTCTATGTCACCCGCACGCTTGATGCGGAAATGATCCGGCTCGGCACCACCAAGGGCTATTATAACGGCCACGTCCCCTCAACCGCCATCAATTCGATGATCGCCGCCCTCACCGCCTTATTGTTCGGCTATAACCGCATCGCCCTCTCCAACGAGCGCTCGGCCAGCGAAGGCAATATGACGTTTGACGGGCGCGAGGCCAATCACCAGCATTCCAAATCACTGCCCTTCGAGCGGTTGATCGCTGAAACCCTCAGCAATGCCACCGGCGGCGCGCTCGGCTATTTCTCGCTGCTCCGCCCCTATTCCGAAGCACGCATTGCTGCTCTGTTCGCCCGCGAAAGCCGCTTCGACAAGGTGTTTTCCAGCTGCAACCGCAATTTCAAACTCTCCGGCCATGATGGCCCGCTCTGGTGCGGCGAATGCCCCAAATGCCATTTCACCTTCCTCATCCTCGCCCCCGAAATGGACAAACAGCGCCTGCTCGCCATTTTCGGCCAGAACCTCCTCGCCAAGCCGCAAAATGAATTGCCCTATCGCGAACTGACCGGCCTTGCCGGGCAAAAGCCATGGGAATGCGTCGGCGAAATCCTTGAGGCCGCCGCCTGTCTCTGGACCCTCACCAAGCGCCCGGACTGGCAGGATGATCTGCTGGTCAAAACCCTAAAGGCCGACCTCGAAGCCCAATATGGCGCCACCCCGCTTCAAACCGCGATGGCCGATTTAAAGGCTGACACCAATGACCACCTCATCCCGGCCAATCTGGCAGAGCAGGTAGCCAAACATGCGCTTTGACCAACCTGTCCTGCTTTACGGCGCCGGCCGCGAAGCCCGCTCGACTCTGGCCTTTCTCAAGGAAATCACGCCTGAAACCGAGATTTTCGTCACCGCTGATTCCGGCCCGGTCGAGCTTGAAGGCACCAGTTTCATTGCCGTCGATACCCTGCCCGATGCCATCATGGCCCACCAGTTCGGCTTGATCGTCAAAAGCCCCGGCGTCTCGCTTTACAAGCCGATTTTCGATGCGGCCCGTCACGCCCATATCCCGGTCACCTCCAATCTCAATCTCTGGGGCGCGCATTTCCGTAAAGACCGGCAGGTCATCGCCATCACCGGCACCAAGGGCAAATCCACCACCGCCACCCTCACCTGGCTGATGCTGACCCATTCAGGCGTCGATGCAGGCCTTGCCGGTAATGTCGGCGTCGCCCCGCTCGATATCCGCGACCATCACAAGACCGTCGTCTTTGAACTCTCGTCCTATCAGACTGCCGACATGGATTTTGCAGTCGATTTCGCCGGCATCACCAATCTTTATCCCGAACATGTCGATTGGCACGGCTCGGTCGAGCAATATTACAAGGACAAGCTCAACCTGATCGACCGCAAGGGCCGGTTTCGCGTGGCCATGAGCACACAGGCTCACGGGACCAAAGAAGCGCGCGCCGCAATTCATCACAACACGCGGCGCATTATGATCCTGGACTCCTTGTATGATGACGCAGTGATTGCCGCGGCCAAAAATTCCAAACTCAAGGGTGCCCACAATCTGGACAATGCCCGCCTCGCGGCGCGTCTTGCCCTCGCCGCGGGCGCATCTCTCGATGGTGTTCTGGCTGGCATCGCCGCCTTCGCCCCCCTGCCGCACCGGCTGGAAGAGCACACCATTGGCGGCAAGCTGTTTGTCGACGATTCCATCTCGACCACACCGGAAGCGACAAAAGCTGCGTTGCAATCCTATGCCGGAAAAAAGATTGCCCTCATCGCCGGTGGTCACGAACGGCAACAGAATTACCAGGACCTGGCCGAACGCTTGCCCGGTAGCGACGTTACCCTTTTATTCTGCCTGCCCGATACAGGTGCTCGGCTGGCCGAAGCTGTGGGCCAAAGCGCGCCTCATATAAAGGTTGTTGAAGCACCAGACCTGCAGACAGCCATGCAAACGCTCGGCACACAGGCCGCTTTATTCGACACCGTCATTTTGTCGCCAGGCGCGCCAAGTTATAATCAGTTCAGGAATTTTGAAGAGCGTGGCGAGGCTTTCATTTCATTGGCCAAACAACTCTTTGGCACCTGACATCAGGCCGCGTTCCACTGGGTACAGCAGCGTTTTATGTAGGTGTGGCGATCGGGCTCCGGCACTACACTGATGCTTTAACATGTAAAATCACGGCGGTTTACTCCGTGTAACGCCAGCTAGCCTTTCGAGATTGCACCCTTTCCTGCAATAAGACCGAACGAGCAGTGACGGCGTATTTTTGCCTCTTCTGTTTGATCTATTACACCCAAAACGTTTCGGATGCAGTGCGGCTTTGGCCGAACGATCGAAGAATCGTGGAGAGCAGATTCACGACGCAGCAATGCGCACCCCGTTAGGGCGGAAAAGAGGACGTAAAAGTGGACACAACGGCTATGCGGCAGCCGATGTTTTACCTGATTGACGACGACCAGAATTCTGCGGCTTTCCTGATGCGAAAGCTTGATAGCGCAGAAAGCCGGTTCGGCGTGCAATGCCAATGGTTTAACAGTGCGGAAAGCGGACATGAGATGATGATGGCGATTTCCGCCACGTCATCGCAGGACCGGCCTGACCTCGTGATTGTCGACCTGAAATCCTCATCGCAGGCGAATGAAAATTTTCTGGTATCCGTCGCCGAGATCGCCCGAAGCGCGGGCGTTCCACTCGTGACCATGGTCAATAGTGCCGATACCGATAAGCGGGCCGCGTTACGCCGCGCTGGGGCAGACGAAATTTTCAAACGCCCGGCAGACGTGATGGAATATCGGTCCGAAGTCGAAAGATTGATTGAATTTTCAGCGCAGAGCAAACGCGCTGGATGAGCTGGGGCACGGGCAAAGCGTCCTTGACCGTGCCTCTCAGGGAAGAAGTGGTGGTGACATCAACGATATCGCCTTCTGCTCCGGCAGGCTGCTTCTTCCCGATTTATCCTGCAGCGGCAGGTTGGATTAAGGAATATTGATCCAAACCAACCTGCCCTGCGTATTTAAAACAGACATGCGACCTTCGCGTCCTCGGTCGTGTGTCTGAAAGGGGAAGGATCCAAGGTGCAGCAACTTTGTTGTTACACCGGTCCCAAGGCATCCTTCCCCGCCTTTTTATCTCCGGCAAAAAATCGCCGGAACCGCCTGATGAGTATGTCAGGCGAAACCAGTTTCCGGCAGCCCATCCAGCCGGAACGTCAAGGAACTCGGCCACCGCGTCCTCGGCCCGAGTTCCGCAGGGGAGGGACAGCTCTGATTCCGGTCCAACCGGCATCAAACATTCCCAATGTCCCTCCCCGTCTCTATTGCGGCCGATAAAACCGCCACAACTGCCTTTGCTGCGGCATCGGCAAGAAGCAAAGAAACTGAAGCGGTTCATTTGAGAGAAAATGACCGCTCCCGTATGAAGCCGAAGGCGCATGTCCACGCCCCGGCTTCTGTGGGAAGGGTGTAGACGAGAACGCTCCCTCCTGGCGTTTTCTCTACATGCAGAAGCCCTTCCCGGCAGGCCGATGGTTGCGATTGGGGCAAATCATCGGCACACGCGCCATAGCGCCGCCCAGTATAAGGCTGGCAGCTTACGCGCACTCAGGGCGCTTTCAGGCAACTGGTATTGAATTAGTTCTGAAAGCGCCCTGCTCTATACATCAAAAAAACGCGGCTTTACAGGGAATTTGGCGTCTTCACGCAAAGCGAACTGGTCTCCAAACAGCTTGACGCGTTCCACTGTCGAAAAAACAGGCGGAGCCCGCTATAAAACTTGAGTTTTCTGAACATGAAGAAGCGAGTGTGCCTGCAAGTTTGGACGGGGCCACAAACCGCATCATTGTGGAAAACCTGCCGGCAATGTTCTGCGCCGGGCAGTTTTTATAACTCTGGCGGGCATCCCGGCAGCTAAGCCGTATCGATTGACGATTTGCGCGGCCGTCCTTTCTTTCCGCCCGCACCACAGCCAGCGACCCCCCAACCCGCATCCACGCCTTCTATTTTTCGCCTTCAAGAATAGTAAACAAAACCCATAGAAACGCCGTTAAACGCCGTTCTCCCCTTAGTTAAACGGGATATTTTACCGCAAGATAGTTGAGAATGCGCGGCCATTGTGGCGAATACAATGCAATACTTCGCCACGGTTTTTCCGTTCTATTGACGCGCCTTTTCGCGCCCATCGCAGATTTCAACAAAATGTCCAGCTCTCAAACCGCCGCCATCCAGCGTCGACCGTCTCAACGCCTGTATGCGCAGCCCACCGGCCGCGAAGTTATGATCCCGGAACATGAGATCATGGTGTCCGAAGTCGATCTCGCCGGCAAAATCACTTACTGCAATGATACCTTTTGGCGCGTTACCGGGTTTCCGCGTCAGCTGACACTTGGAACTGCCAATCATCAAACTTGGCACCCGGACATGCCCCGAGCTATTTTCCGCTTGCTGAGCGCGCGGCTGGACGCCGGAAAAGATGCCTTTGCCTATGTCCTTGGCATCACAGCTGAAGGGCGTCATTTCTGGGAGTTTACGCAGGTTGTTCCCACCTACGGACCCGACGGCAAGCGCCGCGGCCTGATGATAATACGCCGCGCCGGCAATCCGGGCACGTTACGCATCATTATCCCGCTTTACCAAAAACTGCGCGCTATCGAGCTAGGCGCGGCCAGTAAAGATACCGGGATCAGCCGCGCAAAAATGGCGCTCGATGCCATTCTCGATGAGCTCGGTCAAAGCTACGAAGACCTGATCTTCTCGCAGGCTGCCACCGATTAAAACCGGCCGCGCTGCCTGGCGGTCTGATTTACAGCTTGGCGGTCACCCGTCATTCCCTTTGCGGGAACATCGAACAACGCACGGTCAACCGGCAAGCGCATCACCATGATTGACGACACCGTTCCCCAACCAGTGCGGAACAACGTCGTTGCGCGCATTATTGGCGCGGCAGCCCGGACGCTGAGAGGGGCAACTATCCCCTTCCTCAACAACCTTGCGCAGGGCCATGAAGTATTATTCAAGGAAAGCGCACAAATAACGCCGCTAACCCAAAGTTAACCACGCCACACAATTACTGGCGCTGATAACCATCCCATAATTGCTCGACATGTAACTTCCCTCAGGGAATGAGGATTGCTATGTCAAGAAATGTTCAGGCCAGACGCGGATGGCGTTTTTCCTACAGCATATTACTGCCAGTCATTCTGGCAGCTATTGGCACAATTGCGACCATCTCAATTTTCATCTTCTGGGCCGCCTCCCGTAACGACAATGAGGCGATGACGCGCCAGACCAGTCTCGTTTCTCATATTCTCAATGATCAGCGCAGCATGGTCGCAAAAGAGCAGGAAGACGTCGCCGCATGGCGTGACGCCTTGCGCGCCGTCAACGGTCAGCGCGACATGAAATTCATCGAGGAAAATCTCGGTGTCGGTCTTTATGAGTTTCATGGCCATGACCGCGCCTATCTGCTCGACCCAACCATGCAAGCCATTTACGCGATGCGTGATGGCACAACAGCGAGCCCTGAAATATTTGAAACCGAACGCCAGACCCTCGAACCACTGGCGCAGCGCTTGCGCGAAATAAACTGGCAGGGCGCCCTGTCCGCCTATGTGAGCGGCGCAAGCGACAATATCCCGAACATATCAGATGTGGTGGTAATCGAGGGCCAACCAGCTTTTGTCAGCCTGACACCAATCATCGCCGAACGTACCGATGTGCCTCAGGCTCCCGGTTCCGAATTCATCCATATTACCGCAGAGTTTCTCGATGCCACTTTCGCCTCCGAGCTGACGAGCCTGCTTCTGCTCGAAGGAGCGCGTTTCACCACTGATCCAAACGTTGCGGCCAATGAAATCGCTTTGACGATCCGCAATAATGCCGGCGTGCCCATTGCCTATTTCGCTTGGGTGCCGGATCAGCCCGGTTCCCGCCTATTGGCGGAAACAGCGCCGGCTGTTGCAGGTGCCATTGCCATCGCGCTTCTCATCATCCTGGTTCTTGTACAGCAATTGCGGCGTTCCACAGCCGCTCTCGAGGCTGGTCGCGCCGAAGCGCAGCACATGGCCCATCATGATCTGCTCACCGGCCTTGGCAATCGCATGATGTTCGAAACCAATCTCGAAGATGCCATTCAAAAAATTGATCCCCGCGGCGATGATTCCGTGGCGCTACTCATTCTCGATCTTGACCGCTTCAAACAGGTCAATGACACATTGGGCCATGAGGCTGGCGACGAGCTGATCCAGAAAGTCGCGCAGCGCCTTCAACCCCTTGTACGCAGCACCGACACAATCGCCCGTCTTGGCGGCGATGAATTCGCCATTATCGCAACCTCCATCGGGTCGGAAGACAATATTGCCGCCCTTTGCGACCGTATCGTCATGAACATCCGCAAGCCGTTCGAATTGCGCGCCGGCCAGGCTTTTGTCGGCGTCAGCATTGGCGTCGCCCTCACCGAAGATCGCAATTCCAAGGGGATCGAGCTGGCGCGTAAGGCTGATATCGCCCTTTACGTCGCCAAGGATGGCGGCCGCAATCAATACAAAATTTTCGAAAAACGCATGAATGATGTGGTGCAGGAGCGCCAGGTGCTCGAAGCGGACTTGCGGGCCGCCATGCGCACTGATGATCAGCTCAGCGTTATATTCGAGCCGCTGGTACGCGGCGACGGAGCTGAAGTCATCGGCGTCGAGGCAAGAATCCGCTGGATCCATCCCGAACGCGGCGAAATCCTCCCAGATGATTTCCTGCCCATTGCCTCATCATGCGGCCTCATCGAAATCATCGGCGAATTTGTGCTCTGGCATGCCTGCCAGGCCGGTGTAAAAACGCCCGGTCAGTTGATGGCTGTCGAGGTTTATCCCACCCAATTGCGCAATCCGTTCTTCTTCGACAAGCTGTTCTCCATTATCGAGGAATCCGGCATGAAACCCGGCGACCTTGAACTGGAGATCAACGAGAAAATCCTGTCATCGGCCGAGGAAGTCGCGAACGCCAATCTGCGCAAGTTCCGCCGCGCGGGCGTCCGGATTGCGCTCAATGATTTCGGCACGGGCTTCACCTCATTGCGCCTGCTACAGCAGTTTCAGGTGGACCGCATCAAGATCGATCGCTCGTTCATTGCCGAACTCGCCCAGTCACCCGACCCGGAAGCGATCACCCATGCCGTTGTCTGGCTGGCCCGCGCAGTCGGCGTGGAAGTTTCGGCCGACGGCGTCGACACAATCGAGCAGAAAAGTTTCCTCTCGCGTATGGGGTGCATGAGTTTTCAGGGCGCCCTATTTTCGCCCGAGGGGCAGGCGGACTGGCTGCGTACGGCAGCCAACACAAAGACCGTCAGCAAAAAACCCAAGGCTGACGAGCATCTCGAAGAAATCGAGATTTGGGACACAGCCGTCTAGCTCAAGAACACAAAAAGCCAGGCGATGGTCAACAATAATACCGCCGCCCCGACCGCTGACCATATCAGGACCCGAAGATTCATTTTTCGCGTATCGGACTGCCGGACATCGACCTTGGATTTATGCGGATCATAGGTTCTCATCGTCGCCTCCGGTTATTAATCTGCCTCCCTCTACAACGGTCAGATCCCTCAAGAGTTCCATAGCCCTGGGCTTGACGTCGGCGTTGAAACAGCGCCAGCTGACTTAACCTTCTGTTCGGAGCCGCCGCATGATCACGACCCAGTCCCTCACCCGCATGATCAACGCTGGCAAGGGGGCCGAAAAGGCCGATCTGGTTATCAAGAATGTGCAGGTGCTCGATGTGATCACCGGTGCGCTCAACCTGACCGATATCGCCATTGTGAATGACCGCATTGTTGGCGCCCAGCACACCTATGAGGGTCTGACCGAAATCGATGGCACCCGCCGTTTCGCCGTGCCCGGCTTTATCGACACCCATTTGCACATCGAATCCTCACTGGTGACCCCGCTCGAATTCGACCGGTGCGTTTTGCCCCATGGCGTCACCACCGTGCTCTGCGATCCCCATGAAATCGCCAATGTGCTGGGTGCCGAAGGCATTCGTTATTTCCTTGATAGCGCCGAACAGGCCATCATGGATATCCGGATCAACCTCTCCTCCTGCGTCCCCGCCACCCCGTTCGAAACCTCCGGTGCGGCCCTCGAAATCGAGGATCTGCTGCCCTTTCGCGACCACCCCAAGGTTGTCGGCCTCGCCGAAATGATGAATTTCCCCGGCGTGCTCAATGCCGATCCGGGCATTATGGCAAAGCTTCTCGCCTTTCAGGATGGCCATATTGATGGCCACGCGCCCCTGCTCTCGGGGATGGATCTCAACGGTTATCTCTCAGCCGGCATCCGCACCGACCATGAGGCGACCAGCGCCAAAGAGGCGCGGGAGAAACTCCTGAAGGGCATGGCCATTCTCATTCGCGAAGGCTCGGTCTCCAAGGATCTCGATGCCCTCGCCGAAATCCTTGATGCCAACACCTCAAGCTTCGTTGCCCTTTGCACCGACGACCGCAACCCGCTCGACATTGCCGAGGAAGGCCATCTTGATGCGCTGGTCCGCCGCCTGATCGCCAGGGGTTGCCCCCTGCACCACGTCTATCGCGCCGCCTCCCACTCCGCCGCGCGCATTTTTGGGCTGAAAGATCGCGGCCTGATTGGTGCCGGCTGGCGCGCCGATATCGTCCTGCTCGACAATCTTGAAACCTGCGCCGTCTCCGACGTTATCGCCGCCGGGCGTCTGGTCGCCCCGGAACTGTTTGACACCCGCAAAAATATCGCGCCTGTGGGCCTCACCTCGATGAAGGCCAAGCCGGTCAAACCCGAAGTCTTCATCACCGAACCGAAACCGGGCCAGAACGAAACCCCGGTCATCGGCGTCAAGCCCGGCCTGATCCTGACCTTCCGCGAAAACGCCACCCTCGAAGTCACCGATCAGGGCCTCGCCCCCGACACCGCCAATGACGTCATCAAGGTCGCCGTGATCGAGCGCCACGGCAAGAACGGCAATATCGGGCGCAGTTTTGTGAAAGGTTTTGGCCTCAAACGCGGTGCCATCGCCTCCTCGGTCGGCCATGACAGCCACAATATCACCGTGGTCGGTGCCAATGACGCGGACATGGCCGCAGCGGTCAATCGCCTGATCGATACGGGCGGCGGTTTCGCCGTTGCCGACAAGGGCCGGGTCACCGCGGAACTCGCCCTGCCCATTGCCGGGTTGATGAGCCTTGAGCCGTTTGAAACCGTCTCGCATGATCTCGAACACCTGCGCGATGCCGCCAAGGCCTTGGGCTGTACCCTGCCCGAACCCTTTTTGCAGGTCGCCTTTCTGGCGCTGCCGGTCATCCCGCATCTCAAAATGACAGATCGCGGCCTGTTCGACGTCGACAAATTCGATTTTGTTTAGGCCAAAGCGTTTTTGCTCAGTTCCGCTTCCCGCTTTGCGGCTTCTGATTTCCGCTCGCTGTAACGACGGGTGAGATAAGGCGACGCCGCACGGGTCAGCAAGGTGAACTTCACCAGTTCCTCCATCACGTCGACCACCCGGTCATAAAATGATGACGGCTTCATCCGCCCCTCGTCATCGAACTCCTGCCATGCCTTGGCAACCGAGGACTGGTTGGGAATGGTGATCATGCGCATCCAGCGCCCCAAAATCCGCATCTGGTTGACGGCGTTGAAGGATTGCGAGCCGCCCGAAACCTGCATCAGCGCCAGCGTGCGCCCCTGTGTGGGGCGAATGGCCCCGCCCGGCAGCGGAATCCAGTCAATCTGGGCCTTTAATGTCGCGCTCATCGCCCCGTGCCGCTCCGGACTGGTCCACACCTGCCCTTCAGACCACAACATGGCCTCGCGCAACTCCACCACTTTGGGATGATCCGCCGTGCCATCATCGGGCAGTGGCAGCCCCTCGGGATGATAGATCCGCGTCTCCGCCCCGAAGGCTTCGAGCAACCGCTGCGCCTCAAACGTCAGCAACCGGCTATAGGAGCGTTCCCGCCGCGACCCATAGAGCAGCAATATCCGCGGCTTGTGCGCCGGTTGCGCCGGCATGAGCGCCAAAGGATCGGGGATCTCCACCTGTTCGGCGTCAAGATTGGGCAGGTCGGCAAAATGCTCAGTCACACAATATCCATTCATTCAGTCAAAACACGCAGGCGGGTGGCACCGCTTTGCTTAGCCAATTTATTCCACATATCCAGATTAATAGATATATAAGGCGGACTCAAGAGTGACAAATCAGGAATTCTCGACACCCCGCCTCTGGATTGCCACGACATTGCGGCGCGCAACGCCGGCTGAGGGGTTTGGGTTTGCCATTGTTCTCATTCTCATCCTCAACCCCCTACCTCATCCTGAGCTTGTCGAAGGATGGGCGGCAGGTGCGGTGCCCAAAGCCCTCGCCCTTCGACAAGCTCAGGATGAGGGCGAGATCTGGCCCTTCCCCCCTTTTTGCCCGGACTTGATCCGGGCATCCATGCGGTGTGGCCAGCATCGCATGGACCCTCGGGTCAAGCCCGAGGGAGAAGGAAGGGGGAGATGCCATTTGTTGTCCTTGTTCCTTCGTCCAATCCACCACGTCATTCCCGCGCAGGCGGGAATCCAGCAGCGGGCAGTCCTGCCCGCGACAAATGCATCCCTCGCACCGCCGACGCGGTGCACTGGATCCCCGCCTGCGCGGGGATGACGATGGGGGTGGTGAGAGATTTTTTGGGGCACCCCTCAAATTCCACCCACCCCAAAGCCCCCGTCCGGCCCAAAGGCCCACGGTGTCCATAATCAGGCGGCATGAGACGGTGCATGGCCCGTCTGAGTATTAAAACAAATGAGACATACACCGTCTCATGCAACCGGGATTTTTGGCGTGGCCTGTGCTCTTAAAGCGCTGGGGCCCATCCCCGCTTCCTTTCGGAAGTACACCTGCCAACGGGGGCAGGCTGGTCGCGGCACAGTTTTGGCCTTCCCTGAGGCGACCCCCAAGGAACCCGGTCCCCTTCACCCCGGACGTTCGTCGCGCCGGCGCCGGTGATGTGAAAAGGTGGGATGAGGATAAACGGGGTTTGAGGGGCGTCGATAAGTTTTTGGAGAAGAAGGTCGCTGGGTTATGTGCATGCCGCTCTGGATTGCCGCGCGGCTTCGCCGCTCGCAATGACGACGAGGGATTTGCGTTTGGGTTTGTCCCTTACCTCATCCTGAGCCTGTCGAAGGGTGAGGGTTTGGGCGAGATCTGGCCCTTCACCCCTTTTTGCCCGGACTTGATCCGGGCATCCATGCGGTGTGGCCGGTATCGTATGGGCCCTCGGGTCAAGCCCGAGGGTGACGATCTGGGGGGTGAGGGTGCAGTGCTTGCCACACCCACCATGTCATTCCCGTGCAAACGGGAATCCAGCGCACCGCGTCAGCGGTGCAAAAGACAAGTCCTGCGGGCAGGACTGCCCGCTGCTGGATCCCCGCCGGCGCGGGGATGACGAGGTGCAAAAGACAAGTCCTGCGGGCAGGACTGCCCGCTGCTGGATCCCCGCCGGCGCGGGGATGACGATGAGAATGGCGGGGCGTGTTGCCCTACCCCGTCTTCACCCGCGCCCGCATCGCGTGCAGCACTGGTTCGGTATAGCCGGAAGGTTGCACCGTGCCCTGCAGCACAAGTTCAAGTGCGGCTTTGTAAGCGATTGAATTATCGAAGTTTCCGGCCATCGGCTGATAGAGTGGATCGCCCTGGTTCTGCCCGTCGACAACCACGGCCATGCGCTCGAAACAATCGTGCACCATCTCCTCGGTCACAACGCCATGCTTGAGCCAGTTGGCGATATGCTGGGAGGAAATGCGCAAGGTTGCGCGGTCTTCCATCAGGCCCACATTATTGATGTCAGGCACTTTCGAACAGCCAACCCCCTGATCGACCCAGCGCACCACATAACCCAGAATGCCCTGGGCATTATTTTCCAGCTCGCGCCGTTTTTCACTGTTCGACAGGCTGGAAGGATCAAGCACCGGCATAGAGAACAATTCACCCAGCCCCGGCGTCGCTTCGTTGTGGCGGCGCTTTTGCGCCGCAAACACATCGACCTGATGATAATGAGTAGCATGCAGCACGGCCGCTGTGGGTGACGGCACCCAGGCGCAATTGGCCCCCGCATTGGGATGCCCGATCTTGGTTTTCAGCATATCCGCCATATTGTCCGGCGTCGCCCACATGCCCTTGCCGATCTGCGCCTTGCCCGACATGCCGCAGGCCAGCCCGATCATCACATTGCGGTCCTCATAGGCCTGGATCCATTTTTCGGCCTTGATCTGGTCCTTGCGCAACACAGGTCCGGCCGCCATCGAGGTGTGGATTTCATCACCCGTCCGGTCGAGGAACCCGGTATTGATGAAAAACACCCGCTCCCGCGCCGCATGCACACAGGCCTTCAGATTGGCGGACGTGCGCCGCTCCTCGTCCATAATGCCGATCTTGATGCTGTTCTTCTTCAGCCCCAGAAACGTCTCCACAGTCCCGAAAATATCGCAAGCAAAGGCCACTTCTTCCGGGCCGTGCATTTTGGGCTTTACGATATAGATCGAGCCGGTGCGCGAATTGAGCCGCGTCAGCCGGTCATGCAGGGCGCAAAGGCTGGTCACCGCTGCATCCAGAATGCCCTCGCCTATCGGCTTGCCATCCGCATCCAGCACCGCGTCCGTGGTCATCAAATGTCCCACATTGCGCACCAGCAACAGCGAACGCCCCTTGAGACTGAGCGGCTTGCCATCGGGCCCCACATAGACACGATCCTTGTTGAGCGTGCGATGCACCCGCATGCCGCCCTTCTCAAACGTGTCTTCCAGCGTGCCATCCATCAGCCCGAGCCAGTTGCGATAGACATCGATCTTGTCTGCCGCATCGACGGCCGCCACCGAATCTTCGCAATCCTGAATGGTCGTCAGCGCGCTTTCCAGAATGACATCGGCCAGCCCCGCGGGATGGGTTGAGCCGATCGGATGTGACCGGTCCACCACCATTTCGATATGCAAGCCATTATGGCGCAACACGATTTCCTTGCAGCCATGCTCGTCGCGGCACCCCACCAGTTGCGCCGGATCTGCCAGCCCGATCGCACCTTCGCTGGTCTCGGCAATCAGCCGGTTGTCCTCAATCGCATAGGCCAGCGCCCGGGCATGGCTGATGCCGTTCAGCGGAAAAGCCCCATCCAGAAACTCGGCCACTTTAAGAAAAACCGCCGCCCCGCGCGTCGGGTTATATTGCTTGCCCGGCGCCAGATCACCGCTCTGGGCAATGGCATCGGTGCCATAAAGCGCATCATAAAGGCTGCCCCAGCGCGCATTGGCCGCATTCAGCGCATAGCGCGCATTGGAAACAGGCACCACCAGCTGCGGCCCGCAAATGCTCGCGATCTCAGGGTCCAGCCCGGTCGTCTCGATTTCAAAATCGCCCGGTTCATCCACCAGATAGCCGATTTCGCGCAAGAACGCTTCATAGCCTGCCGGATCACTGGCCACCGGGCCGTTGGCCGCGTGCCAATCATCAATTTTCGTTTGCAGGGCATCGCGCTTTTCCAGCAGGGCCCTGTTGCGCGGCATCGCCTCATCCACCAGCCGGGCAAGGCCCGACCAGAACGGCTCCGCACCCACATCTGTGCCCGGAAGCGCCTCGCTTTCAATGAATTTGGCAAGTTGTTCATCGACCTGAAGGCCGGCGCGCATCACGTAAGCTGACATGTATTCACCTCGATAAGGCCAGCAGTCCCCCCGGCCGTTCTTGTTTGTAACTTAAGTTAGCGAGTGCCGCCACGCGCGCCAAGTGCAAGTTTCATTCAGCAAAGCGCGCGCCCACAGCAACGCATTGCTGGCCCGGTCAATGACCGGGCCAGCAAGCGCGCATGCATGGGGTGGGAACCGGCTAGAACTGGGCGGTTTCCGTCGATTGCGCCATGGCCGTTGTTGAGGACTGTCCCTGGCTGACCGCCATCGACACAGCATCGAAATAGGACGTGCCCACTTCGCGCTGGTGCCGTGTGGCGGAGAACCCGTCCTTTTCGGCGGCAAATTCAGCCTGCTGCAGCTGGCTATAGGCCTTCATGCCGTCGCGGCCATAATTGCGGGCCAGATTGAACGTGGTCAGCGACAGGTTGTGGAACCCGGCCAGCGTGATGAACTGATACTTATAGCCCATGGCCCCCAGCTCGCGCTGGAATTTGGCCATGTCTTCCTCACCCATATGCTTGGCCCAGTTGAACGAGGGCGAGCAATTATAGGCCAGCATCTGGTCGGGATATTCCGCCCGGATGGCCTCGGCAAAGCGCTTGGCATCCTCAAGACTTGGCGTTGAGGTTTCACACCAGATCAGATCGGCATAGGGCGCATAGGCCAGACCACGCGCAATGGCGCATTCAAACCCGCCTTTAAGCTCGTAAAACCCTTCCTCGGTGCGCTCACCAGTGATGAACGGCGCATCATATTCATCCACATCCGAGGTGATCAGCCGTGCCGCTTCCGCATCGGTGCGCGCCATAATGAGGGTAGGCACACCCATCACATCTGCTGCCAGACGGGCGGAATTGAGGGTTTTGACAAAGGTGCGTGTCGGCACCAGCACCTTGCCGCCAAGATGGCCGCATTTTTTCTCCGAGGCCAGCTGGTCCTCGAAATGCACAGCGGCAGCCCCCGCCTCGATCATCGCCTTCATCAATTCGAACACGTTCAGCGCGCCGCCAAACCCGGCTTCCGCATCGGCAATAATCGGCACGAAGAAATCGAGATCGGTCGTCTCCTTGCCCTCAAGCTTTTCCATGGTCTGGATCTGGTCAGCCCGCTGCAGCGCCTTGTTGATGCGCTTGACGACAGACGGCACCGAATCCACCGGATAAAGCGACTGGTCGGGATACATATTGCCCGAGGTATTGGCATCCGCCGCCACCTGCCAGCCAGACAAATAGATCGCCTTCAGCCCGGCCTTCACCTGCTGCACCGCCTGATTGCCGGTAAATGTGCCAAGGGTTGGCACAAAGTCTTCCTTGTGCAGCAATTCCCACAAGCGCTTTGCGCCATGTGCGGCCAGCGTATGCTGAATTGGCAGCGAACCGGCCAGCCGCTTCACATCATCCGGGGTATAGGTGCGCGCCACTTGTGCCCAGCGGTCCGGCGCCCATTCGGGGGCGGCGAAAGACTGGTCAGGCTGCGGCTTGTTTTCGGGGTCCAACATGTAAATTCTCCTCGATTGAAATTGGACAAAGGCAATCCGGCGCGCGGCCGCTTGCCGCACGGGAATCAGGTGATCAGGATTTTTCTGAAAGTCCGGGCGGGCTATCCCCGCCCCGGACCAAAGGGCGTCTAGCGCCCGTTGCGGATAAAGGTCGCGGCACTCATCGGCGCACCGCCAAACGGGTCGACACCCGCAACATCAAACCGGTGCCGGGCAACGCGGCCTGCAATCGCATAGCCTTTGGCGGCCAGGCCACTGTCCCGGAACTGCTGCATCACCTCACCCAGCGTTGGGGCGACAATGGTGATGTAGTCATCTTCAAGACGGGCATCCGGGGTCTGGTTCTGGGCCGGGCTATGCATTTTATCCTCCTCAGGGATCTTGTTGCTGTGAACAATGTAAATATTTGACAAAAGGCCGAAACATGCAAGATAAAGCAGCATGAGCGCATGTTAAGCTGTAAAGTTCCGCAAATCAGCGCCGAGTAATTTGTAAATTATGTAAATATCAGGAGGGCAAAATGGCAGAAGACAATCCGCAAATCGGCGGAAAAATCAGGCGCTTGCGCCGGCAGCGCCATATTGCCCAGGCAGATCTCGCCGAAGCCATTGGCATTTCCGCCTCCTATCTCAACCTGATCGAACACAACCGCCGCAACATCACCGTACCGCTGCTGTTCAAATTCGCCGGCTATTTCGGCATCGAACCGGGCGAACTGGCCGAAAGCGACGATTCGCAGCTTGTCGGTGATCTGATGGAAATTTTCGGTGATGACCTGTTCGCCGATTCAGACCTGACCAATCAGGAAATCCGCGATCTGGCCTTTTCCAACCCTGTGGCCGGCCGCGCCGTCTTGCGCCTGTTCGACAAATATCGCGATCTGGCCACCGGCGGCAGCGCCCCGGCCACTGCAGACGCCGAAGATGGCCCCTATCACCGGGCGACCGACGCTATTTCCGATTTTCTGCAGGAAAACGCCAATCACTTCCCCACCCTTGAGGCCGCGGCCGAACGGGTGCGCCGCGATATCGACAATGCCTCGGATAATTTCGAGCAGGGCCTGCGCACTTATCTGATCAACGTCTTCGGCACCGACTGGCGGCTGGCCTCCCTGCCCCATGGCCTGGCCCGCCGGGTCAGCGCCGACGGGCGGGCACTCGAGGTCGCCGACATCCTGCCCCCCGAAACAGCGGCCTTCACCATCGCCCATCATACCGGCCTTCTCGCCGCCGACACCGAAATCAACAGGATCATTGATGACAGCACCCTGCCCGAAATGGATGCACCGGCGCTGGCCCGCAACGTGCTCGCCGCCTATTTCGCCGCCGCCCTGCTCATGCCCTATCAGCCATTTTTGAAGGCCTGCCAGGATTACCGCTATGACGTGGATCGCATCGCCCGGCGTTTTTCGACCAGTTTCGAGCAGGTCTGCCACCGCATGACCACGCTGCAGCGCCCCGGCGCATCGGGCATTCCACTGCATCTGATACGCACGGATATTGCGGGCAATATTTCCAAGCGCTTTTCGCTCTCGGGCATTCACATCCCGCGCCATTCGGGCGCCTGCCCGCGCTGGAATGTCTATTCCGCCTTCCTGCAGCCGGGCCGCACCAATATCCAGTTGAGCCAGATGCCGGATGGCGAGACCTATTTCTGCATTGCCCGCAGTTTTGAAAAAGGCGGCTATCGCCACAATGCCCAGCGCCGGCATTTCTCCATCGGCCTCGGCTGCAACATCGCGCACGCCAAAAAGCTGATCTATGCTGACGGCATTGACCTGACCAACACCACCCAGATTGTCCCCATCGGGGTGGGTTGCCGCATCTGCCCGCGCATGGAATGCGACCAGAGGGCCCATCCCCCCGCCAACCACCGCTTCCGCCTCAACGACCACGAACGCGCCGAAAGCCTTTACGGCCGGATTGAGTGAACCGTCACTAAGACTCACTGCCCCTCCGCGTCATTGCGAGGGGGCAAAGCCCCCGCGGCAATCCAGAGCGCCAAACACCGTCCTCACCACGCCGCTCTGGATTGCTTCGTCGCTGCGCTCCTCGCAATGACGACCGAGATATCACAGCAAACAAGACACCCCGGCCCTGCCCACCACTCCATCCCCCGTCATTGCGAGGGGCAAAGCCCCGCGGCAATCCAGAGTCTCAAACACCACGCTCACCTACTCACCCCACACACTGGCAGCGCACCCATTCAGAACAACCCGTCATAAAGATCCACCCATAGCGGATTTGCCGCCTCGATCAGTTGCAGTTTCCGGCGACGAGACCCCGCCTTGATCTGCTTTTCGCGCAGGATCGCCGCTTCCATTCCGGCATGCATTTCATACCAGACAAGCAGCTTGCAGCCATATCTGTCGCTAAAACCGCCCACGCCCAAACCATTGCGATGTTCATATACCCGCTTCGGCAGATTAGACGTCACCCCGGTATAGATCGCACCATTCCGGCGGTTCGCCATCATGTAAACGCAAGGGTTCTTTTCCATGGCCTTCCGCCATTCACCAAACACAACAAGGCTATCATAATGGCCAAATGCAGTCCCCGGGCAAAGCCGCTCTGGATTGCTTCGTCGCTACGCTCCTCGCAATGACGCAGCGGAATTCGCGCACCATCAAAAAAACCCGAGCGGATACACAAAACTATCCCCGTCATTGCGAGGGGCAAAGCCCCGCGGCAATCCAGAGCGCCAAGCACCGCCCTCATCATGCCCCTCTGGATTGCTTCGTCACTCCGTTCCTCGCAATGACGACCACAGATTTAGCCGCTAACCCGCCAACCCCGCCTTCATCGCCACGCCCGCCACATAAGTCTCCACCACAGCGCGGTCATCGCCCAGGGTTTGCAGCAGGAACAATTCCTCGCTGAGCGTTTCCACCCGTTCCATCTTCACGCTCATGGCCGGTGTCGCGGCGGCATTGAGCACCACCAGATCGGCATCCGCGTCCGGTTCGATGCTGCCGATTTTGCTCTCCAGCGAGAGGGCTTCCGCATTGCCGCGCGTCATCATGTAAAACGACATCAGTGGGGTCAGGCGGTTACCCGATAATTGCTGGCTTTTGTAGAACGTATCCAGCGTTTCCAGCATCGAATAGCTGGTGCCGCCGCCAATATCTGTGGCAACCCCCGTGCGCAGCCCGGCCCCTTGCATGCGCGCAAGGTCATAATGCCCGCTGCCCAGAAACATGTTCGATGTCGGGCACGGCACCGCCACAGCGCCGGTCTCGGCCATCATCCCCACTTCCCGGTCGCTCAGATGCAGGCAATGGCCATAAAGGCTTTTTGGACCCATCAGCCCGTAATGCTCATAAACCCCGGCATAATCCGGCGCATCGGGATAAAGCGACGTCGTCAGCTCGATCTCGGCAATGTTCTCCGACAAATGCGTCTGGAGGTAACAATCGGGATGCTCTTTTGTCAGCGCCGCGACCATCTCCATTTGTTCCGGTGTCGAGGTAATGGCAAATCGCGGCGTGATCGCATAATGCGCCCGCCCCTTTCCATACCATTTGCCGATCAGCGCCTTTGTCGCGTCATAGCCGGTCTGGGGCGTATCCTGCAGCGCCTCGGGGCAATTGCGGTCCATCAGGCATTTGCCGCCGATCATCAGCATATTGCGCTTTTCCGCCTCAGCAAAAAACGCCTCGGCAGAAGCGGCATGCACCGAGCAATAGGCGGCAGCGGTGGTGGTGCCATTGCGGATCAATTCGTCAAAAAACAGCCCCGCAATCCGCGCCCCATGCGCGGGATCGGCAAAACGCTGCTCTTCGATAAAGGTGTAATTATTCAACCATTCCAGCAGATTGGCGGCATAGGAACCGACAACCTGCATCTGCACGAAATGAATATGCGGATCAATCAGCCCCGGCAGGATCAGATGCGGGCGATGATCAATCACCTCGCCATCAAAGGGGCCGGGCAGCGCCGCGACATCGCCAACGGCAATAATCTTGCCGCCATCAATCGCCACAAACCCGTCCTCGAAATAGCGATAGCTATCGCTGTCATCGGGGCCGAGCGGCGCACGCACAAAGCTCAGCACCCGCCCGCGCAGCATTTTGGCGGTCACATCAACCTGCCTGAAGCCGCAAGGCTTTCGCGATACCAGGTCACAATCAGCGCCCGTTCCTCAGGCTCCATATAGCTGACATTGCCCGGCGGCATCGCCGTTGAAAACCCGGCCTGGATCGCAATCTCGCGCGCATGGGTGGCAATGGCCAGATCGGTATCCAGCACCACATTTTTGGGCGCCTCATGCACCCCGTCATAAAAAGGTTCCGCCGTGTGGCACATCGAACAACGCCCCATCACCGTGTCGCGCACCGTCTCAAAATGCACACTGGCCATAAACGGCGCTGCCTCCCGTGAGGCCAGTTCCCCCGCATCAACACCGGGCATTTTCGGATTGGTCGAGAGCCACATGATGCAGATGAACAGGATTGCCGCCAGCCCCCATGTCCAGTGCGGATTGCCCTTTTGCGCATGGATAGTATTGAAGAAATGCCGGATGAGCACGCCAATCAAAAAGATCAGCGCCGCAATCACCCAGTTATATTCGGTGGCAAAAGCCAGCGGATAGTGATTGCTCAGCATCAAAAAGATCACCGGCAGGGTGAGGTAATTATTGTGCAGCGAACGCTGCTTTGCCTGCGCGCCCAAATGCGCCGCCGGCACCCGCCCCGCCTTCAAATCCGCCACCACAATCTTCTGGTTCGGAATAATGATCAGAAACACATTGGCGCTCATGATGGTCGCGGTAAACGCGCCCAGATGCAGCAGCGCCGCCCGCCCGGTGAACAATTGCGTATAGCCCCAGGCCATCGCCACCAGCACGAAAAACAGCAGGATCATCAAGCCGTTCTGGCTTTTGCCAATCGGCGATTTGCATAAAAGGTCATAGATCAGCCAGCCCACACCAAGCGAGGCCAGCGAAATCAGGATGCCGCCCCAGGCCGGCACATCCAGCACATTGCGGTCGATCAGATAAAGGTCCGCGCCCACATAATAGAGCACCGCCAGCATCGCAAAGCCCGATAGCCAGGTGGCATAGGCCTCCCATTTGAACCAGGTCAGGTGCTCAGGCAAGGTGGCCGGTGCCACCAGATACTTGTTGATGTGGTAAAACCCGCCCCCATGCACCTGCCACTCTTCGCCATGGGCCAGTGCGGGCAGGCTTGGGGTTTTGCGCAAGCCAAGATCCAGCGCGATAAAATAAAACGAAGACCCGATCCAGGCGATCGCTGTGATGACATGCAACCAGCGCACGCCAAATTGCACCCACTCCCAGAAAATCGCAAAATCAGTCATCTCGGCAACACCTCGGCCGCAGGGCCCGTAAAGAAACGAAAGGCAGGCAAAACCCGCCTTTCGCAAAAGTTTTTGGCAGTGTCAGCCCTAGGCTTCAACACCCTCGGCATACCAGTCGACGCCCCAGAATTCGCCATCATCAATGATGTCGCCTTCTTCAACCCGCACAGTGCCCTGATTGTCAGAGATCGGCCCGGCAAACGGATGCAGTGAACCGTCCGCAATGGCGTTCTTCACCGCATCAGCGGCAGCCACAACATCGGCAGGCACCTTGGCATTATAGTCGCCAATCATCACTTCGCCCGATGCAATGCCATCCCACACGCTGCTTTCAGCCCAGGTGCCATCAAGCACTGATTGAACCGACTTGGTGTAATGGGGTGCCCAATTGTCGATGATCGCGGTCAGGTGTGCATTCGGGGCAAAGGCGCTCATGTCGGCACCCTGGCCGAAGCCGCCAACAATGCCGCGTTCTTCAGCCACCTGCAGTGCTGCCGGGCCATCGGTGTGCTGGGTGATCACGTCCACACCCTGATCGATCAGCGCACGAGCCGCATCGGCTTCCTTGGCGGGGTCAAACCAGCTGTCGACATAAACCACCTTGGTCACGAAATCGGGGTTCACCTTGCGCGCAGCAATCTGGAACGCGTTGATGCCCATGCGCACTTCAGGGATCGGGAACGAGCCGATATAAGCGCCGATATTGGTCTTGGTCATCATGCCGGCAACCGTACCGATCACGGCGCGACCTTCGTGGAATTTGGCGTTGTAAAGCGACAGGTTCGGCGCGGTGGAATTGCCGGTCGCCCATTCGAATTTCACTTCGGGGAACTGCTTGGCAACCTTGTGCGCATAATCGCCGAAACCAAAGCTGGTTGCGTAAATGATGTCATGGCCCTGCTGTGCCAGTTCGCGGAACACCCGCTCGCTGTCCGGCCCTTCGGCCACATTGGTCACGACAGTGGTTTCCACCTTGTCGGCACCGATGGCCTCGATCATGGCAAGACGGCCCTGATCATGGCCGAAATTCCAGCCATTGTCGTCCGGTGTGCCGATCAGCACGAAGGCGGCCCGCACCTTGTCTTTCTGGGCAAAGGCCCGGCTGCCGATCAACGGCAGTGTCGCGGCGGCACCACCAATCTTGAGCATGGTGCGGCGTGTAAATTTGGTCATTGGGTTTCTCCTGTCTGACGCTTTAGTTGCTTGGAACGAAGGGTCTGCCGAGGCAGGCCGGAGCACTGGCGCTGCCGTCTCGCCGCAGCGAGATAAGGACAAGCACTAGAATAGTGGCGAGATAGGGCAAACTGGCCCAAACCTCGGAAGGAATAATGCGGAACGGGCCGCCCGCCGCCTTGGCGTAAAGCTCCATCGTGGCGATCAGGCCGAAGAGATACGCCCCTGCCAGCAGGCGGAAGGGCCGCCAGGCGGCAAACACCACCAGCGCCAGCGCAATCCAGCCCCGCCCGGAGGTCAGCCGCTCCACCCATTGCGGTGTCAAAAGCAGCGGAAAACACACCCCGCCAATCCCCGCCATCGCGCCGCCAAAGGCCACCGCCGCATAGCGCACGCCGATCACCGAATAGCCGATGGAATGGGCCGAAAGATCACTCTCCCCCACCGCGCGCAAAATCAGGCCGGCCCGGGTTTTTTGCAAAAACCACCACACCGCAAACACCATGAACAGCGAGAAATAGACCAGCGGCGAATAGCCGAAAATCACCTTGAGAAACGGATGCGTCGCCAGTTCGACGGGAAAAATCGACTTGAACAATTGCAGCGGCTTGCCGGTATAGGGCTGGCCGAACAGGGCGGAAAACCCAGTGCCGAAGATCGTCAGCGCCAGCCCGGTTGCCACCTGGTTGGACGACAGCGAAAGCGTCAAAAATCCGAAAATCAGCGATGCGGCAGCACCCGCAAACCCGGCCGCCAAAATCCCCAGCCACGGACTGCCCGTATTATAGGTGACGGCAAAGCCCACCACCGCGCCGGTCAGCATCATCCCCTCGACACCGAGGTTCAAAACACCGCTTTTCTCCACCACCAGCTCACCCAGCGCCGCTAAAAGGATTGGCGTCGATGCGCCCACCAGCGTGATGAAAATCGCAATCATCAATTCAACGCTCATGCGGCACCTGTCGCTGGTTTGGTGATGACCCGCTTCAGCCGGTAGCGCACCAGAATGTCACCGGCCAGCAGCAAAAACAGCATCATCGCCTGAAAAATACCAACAGCGGCATTGGGCAGGCCAATGGTGGTCTGCGCCACCTCGCCACCAACAAAGGTGATGGCCAGCACAATACCCGCCAGCACCACGCCAATCGGGTTCAACCGCCCCAGAAACGCAACAATGATCGCGGTAAATCCGTAATTGGTGGGAAATTGCGGCACCATGCGCCCGAACGGCCCGGCCACTTCCAGCATGCCGGCAAATCCGGCCAGCCCGCCGCTGATCAAAAGCGCCAGCCATACGGTCTGCTTGGCGGAAAACCCGGCATAACGCGCCGCATGGGGCGCAGACCCAACCGTGCGGATCTGAAATCCGAACAGGGAACGGCCCATCGCCAGCCAGGCAATCAGCGCCACGATAATCGCAATCGGCGCGCCCATCTGCACAATCGTGCCGGGAATGATATAGGGCAGCGTCTGGTCCGCATTGAACAACACCGTTTGCGGCTGGCCAAAGCTCGTCGGGCTCTTCCACGGCCCGAAGATCAGATAATTGAGCACCTGCACCGACACATAGGTCAGCATAAGCGTGGTCAGAATTTCGTTGACGCTGAACTTGGTGCGCAAATAGGCCGGGATCGACGCATAGGCCATGCCGCCCGCCGCACCCGCCAGCGCCATCAGCGGCAAAATCCACCAGCCGGACATATCATGGGTCGCCAGCGCCACACCGGTCGCGGCCAGCCCGCCGATCACATATTGCCCCTCGGCCCCGATATTCCACACATTGGCGCGATAGCCGATCGACAGCCCCACCCCGATAATGATCAGCGGCGCTGCCTTCACCGTCAGGTCCTGCCATTTGTAATGATTGGTCAGGGGCGTGAAAAAGATTTCGCGCACCGCCGCCGGGCCATCAAACCCGATAGCCGAGAAAATAATCGCGCCGAGCACCATGGTCACCAGCACCGCCAGCACCGGGGTGACATAAAGCATGGTGCGGCTGGGCACCTGGCGTTTTTCAAGCCGGTACAGCATGCAATGCCTCCGTCATTTCCACCGTCGCTTCCGGATCGCCATGTACGCCGCCCATCAACAGGCCGATTTCCTCAATCGACACACCGCTCACCGGCATCGGTCGCGACAAACGCCCCTCATTGATCACGCAAAGCGTGTCACTGAGCGCCAGCAATTCATCGAGATCCTGGGAAATCACCACAATCGCGGAACCCGCCGCCGCCAGATCAACCAGCGCTTGATGGATCGCCGCTGCGGCCCCCGCATCCACACCCCATGTCGGCTGCGACACCACAAGCACGTCCGGTGCCTGCAGGATTTCGCGCCCCATAATGTATTTCTGCAAATTCCCGCCCGAAAGCGATTCCGCCATCGCCCCCGGCCCTGTCGCCTTCACCCCGAAAGCCTCAATGATATGCGCCGCATAATCCCGCGCCGCGCCCGCATTGACCATGCCCACATTGACCAGATGCTTGCGGTCCCGTGCTGTCAAAATCGTGTTGTCGCTCAGCGAGAAATCGGGCACCGCCGCATGGCCATTGCGCTCTTCAGGCACCGCGCAAAGCCCGGCCTTCCGCCGCTCCGTGGGGCCCATCTGCCCAATCGCCGCACCGCCTAGTTGCAGGGCATTCGCGTCAACGCTCAACACCTCGCCGCACAACACGTTCAGCAATTCGTTCTGCCCATTGCCCGCAACCCCGGCAATACCAAGGATTTCGCCCTCGCCCACCGCAAAAGACACATCGTGCAGCGCCACGCCGAAATGCCCGCCCTTGGGCACATTCAAATCCTGCACCACCAACCGCGCCGGCCCGGTCTGCCGGGAGGCGGCCTTGGTGACATCTTTCAAATCGCCGCCAATCATCATCTCGGCCATCGAGCGCGATGTTTCCGCCTTCGGGTCGCAAGTGCCCACAACCTTGCCGCCGCGCAAAATCGTCGCCACATCGCAAAGCTCTTTGATTTCATGCAGCTTGTGCGAAATATAAAGAATGGAACAGCCCTCGCTTGCGAGCTGGCGGAGCGTTGCAAAGAGTTGTGCCACTTCCTGCGGTGTCAAAACCGAGGTCGGCTCATCCATGATCAGAAGTTTCGGGTTCAGCAACAGGGCGCGCACAATCTCGATGCGCTGCCGCTCGCCAACACTGAGGGTGGAAACAATGCGTTGCGGGTCAAGCTTCAGCCCGTAACTGTCCATCACCTCGCGCACCTTGGCTTCCAGTGCATTGGGGCGAATGGCAGCGTCCATACCCAAAGCGATATTCTCCAGCACCGTCATCGCCTCGAACAGCGAGAAATGCTGAAACACCATGCCAATGCCGGCCCGGCGCGCGGCACGTGGATTGGAGAATGTGGTCTCCACACCATCCCACCACATTGTCCCGGCATCGGGCTGCATGATCCCGTAGATCATCTTGACCAGCGTCGATTTTCCCGCGCCATTCTCGCCCAGCAGCGCGTGAATTTCCCCCGGCTTGACCGAGAACCCAACCTGATCATTGGCCAGAACCCCGGGAAACCGCTTTGTCAGCCCCTCAAGTTTCAACCGAAGCACCGGATCATCCGCCATGCACTGCCCCCATAACTGACATCAGTTTGGCATTTTCTGCGCCATCCGCACAGTCCCGCCGGGCCAATTTGGCAATAATTTCAGCACACACCAGAGATGCTATAATTTCAGGCCTTTTGTCGCCTATCCCTTGCGCGCCGATGGGGCAGACAAGATCAACCAGCCGCGCCGCATCGCCGCCTTCACCGGTAAACCAGTGCCGGAATTGAGCCCGCTTGCTCTTGGAGCCGATCATCCCGGCATAGGCCGCATCACCCCGCAACAGGACCTCGCGCATGATCAGAAAATCCAGCGCATGATCATGGGTCAGAACCACAAAAGCGCTGCCCGACCGCGCCGCCCGCACAGCCGCTTCCGGCAGGGCCGACACCTGCACATTAATCGCCTCAGGCAATCCGCCAAGCATATCCGCCCGCGTATCAACGAGTGTGGTCTGATAGGGCAAAGGCGCCAGCGCCAAAGCCAGGGCCCGCCCCACATGCCCCGCGCCAAACAGGATCACCGAAGGTTCTGCCGCCTGCGCCGCCTGAATTTCATTCAGCAAAGTCACCAGCAGTTCATCGTCAAGACGCTCCAGCGCAATCTGCACCCGCCCGCCGCAGCATTGTCCGATCTCGGGCCCCAGCGGCACATCCAGCTTTTCATGGGCCTTGTTCTGGCGCAGCATCTGCCGGGCTGTATCAATCGCCATATATTCAAGCTGGCCACCGCCAATAGTCCCGGCCACATCATTAGCCGCCACCAGCATATAGGCCCCCCGCTCGCGCGGCGTCGAACCCAAAGCCGCCGTCACCCGCACCAGCACCGCCGCACCCGCCGTTTCAACAAAGGCATCAATGTCGGGTGCGCGCAAAACCATCAGGCTTTTGCCTCGCTTTTCAGCCGGGTCACCGCCATCAATATCCGCTCCGGTGTCGCCGGGGAATCAAGCCGCGGGCAGGTTTTGTAATCCGCCACCGAGGCAACAGCCATCGACAGTGCTTCAAGCACCGAAATCGCCAGCATCAGCGGCGGCTCGCCCACAGCTTTCGAGCGCTTGATGGTTCGCATCGGATTTTCCGACCATTCCGCCAGCTTGACGTTGAAAATCCGCGGCACATCCGAGGCCAGCGGGATCTTGTAGGTCGAGGGCGCATGGGTTTTCAGCTGGCCCTTTTTGTCCCACCACAATTCCTCCGTGGTCAGCCAGCCGGCCCCTTGGATAAACCCGCCTTCCACCTGCCCCAAGTCAATCGCCGGGTTCAGCGACTTGCCCACATCGTGCAGAATATCGACCCGGTCCATCTGGTATTCACCGGTCAGCGTATCAATGCTGACCTCGGACACCGCCGCCCCATAGGCAAAATAGAAAAACGGCTGCCCACGCCCCGCCGCCCGGTCCCAGTGAATCTCCGGCGTCTTGTAAAAGCCCGAAGCCGACAATTGCACCCGCGCCATATAGGCTGAATCAATGAAATTGGCGAAAGGCACCCGCTTGCCCGCCACCAGCACATCGCCATCGGCAAAGCTGATATCCGTGGCATTGGCCTGATATTTTTCCGCCGCGAACACTCCCAGCCGCGCCTTGATCTGCTCGCAGGCATCCAGCGCCGCCATGGCATTCAAATCCGCCCCCGAGGACGCAGCCGTTGCCGAGGTGTTAGGCACCTTGCCCGTGGTCGTCGCGGTAATTTTCACCTGATCCAGATCGACGCCAAAGGCATCGGCCACCACCTGCGCCACCTTGATATAGAGCCCCTGCCCCATTTCGGTGCCGCCATGATTGAGATGGATCGACCCATCGCGATAGACATGCACCAGCGCCCCGGCCTGGTTGAACCAGGTGGCGGTGAACGAAATCCCGAACTTGACCGGCGTCAGCGCAATCCCGCGCCTGATCACCTTGCTGGTCTTGTTGAAGGCAATGATCTCCGCCCGGCGCTTTTGATAATCCGACGACGCCTCCAGCTCATCGACAATCCGGTGAATGATATTGTCTTTCACCACCTGATGATAAGGCGTCACATTGCGGTCGGTCGTGCCGTAAAAATTGGCCTTGCGGATTTCCAGTGGATCCTTGCCCAGCGCATAGGCAATTTCCTCGATCATCCGCTCGCCGCCGAGCATGCCCTGCGGCCCGCCAAACCCGCGAAACGCGGTGTTCGAGACGGTATGCGTCTTCAAAGGCTTGGAGAAAAACCGCACCGCCGGGAAATAATAGGAACTATCGGCATGAAACAGCGCCCGGTCCGTCACCGGCCCCGAAAGGTCCGCCGAATACCCGCACCGCGCCGCAAAAGTCGCCTCGCTAGCGAGAATTTTGCCGTCATCGTCAAACCCGACATCATAATCAACCCGGAAATCATGACGCTTGCCGGTCGCGCTCATGTCATCGTCGCGGTCAGGACGGATTTTCACCGCACGCCCCAGCTTTTTCGCCGCCACCGCCGCGATCACCGCAAACAGATTGCCTTGCGTTTCCTTGCCGCCAAACCCGCCGCCCATGCGCCTGACCTGCACGGTCACCGCATTGGATTTAACTCCCAGCGCATGCCCCACAATATGCTGAATTTCGCTCGGGTGCTGGGTCGATGAGAAGACGGTCACATCATCATCTTCCCCCGGAATGGCCATGGCAATCTGACCCTCGAGATAGAAATGATCCTGCCCGCCAATATGCATCACATTGGAAATCCGGTGCGGGGCCTCGGCAAACCCCGCCGCCACATCCCCGCGCTCCAGCTTCAGGGGCGGTGTCACCAGCTTGCCACCAGCCGCCAGCGCCGCTTCCACATCCAGATGCGCATCGAGATCGGCATAGGTAATTTTGGCCAGTTTCGCTGCCCGCCGCGCCTGATCGCGGGTTGCCGCCACCACCGCAAAAAGCGGCTGCCCCCAAAACTCAACCACCCCGTCAGCAAAGACCGGCTCATCGCCAACCCCGTTCGAGCTGATGTCGAAATGCCCCGGAATATCCGCCTTGGTCAGCACCCCAACAACGCCGGGCGCTTGCAGCACCGCTTCAAGGTCAAACCCGGTAATCGTCGCATGCGCCCGCTCGCTTAACCCCAGATAGGCATGCAGCGTGCCCTGCGGCTCGGGCATATCGTCGATATATTCGGCCCGGCCCGCCACATGTTTCGGCCCGCTGTCATGGGCAATCGGCTTGTGCACGCTCATCAGGCCGCTCCCCGCGAGAGTTGAACCACCTGCCCGTCGCTTTCCAGATAAAACCGTCGCACCAGATTCTGCGCCGCCAGCAGCCGGTATTCCGCCGAGGCACGCATATCGCCAATCGGCTGAAAATCGTCGGCCAGTGCCAACGCCGCTTTTTCCGCCTGTGCTTCATCCCAGGCCTGGCCCAACAGCGCCGCCTCTGCGGCCTTCGCCCGTTTCGGCGTCGCCGCCATGCCGCCAAACGCCATCACCACGTCGCTGACCACACCATTCTCTATCCGCAGCCGGATCGCGGCGCTCAGCGCCGAAATATCCTCGTCGCGCCGTTTCGAAATCTTGTAGACCGCAAACAGATCGCCCTTTGGCAGCGCCGGAATATTGACGCTTTCAACAAATTCCCCCGCGCTGCGGTCCTGCTTGCCATAGGCAATGAAATAATCCTCGAGCTGCACCACCCGCCGTGCAGCCCCCTTGCGCAACACAATGCTGGCGCCCAGCGCGATCAGCGGCGGCGGTGTGTCGCCAATCGGTGAGCCATTGGCAATATTGCCGCCAATCGTACCCATATTGCGCACCTGCGCCCCGCCAATCCGGCTCCAATAGCCCGCCATTTGCGGATAATGCGCCCCAATCAGCGCAAACGCCTCGGTATAGCTGACACCCGCACCCAGCATCAGCCCGTCCGGCCCGGCCTCAATGCCCTTCAAATCCTCAAGCCCGCCGATAAACACCGCCGGGGTGATGTCGCGCATGAACTTGGTCACCCAAAGCCCAACATCGGTCGACCCGGCGACAATCGTCGCGCCCGGATGCGCCATCAGCACATCGGCCAGATCATCAACATTGGCTGGAATGATCAGTCGGTCATCTTCAGCCCCGGCCTCCACCCGTTTGCCATCGCGCAAATCCCTAAGCCGCGCCATCACTTCGGCCCGTTCGGCGACCAGAATATCGTCGCCGGGCTTGCCGTGGCTCGATATCGCCATCGCCGCCCGAATGATCGGCGCATAGCCGGTGCACCGGCACAAATTCCCCTGCAAAGCCTGTTCAACCGCGTCCACATCCGGCGTCGGGTTCTGCATCCACAGCCCATAAAGCGACATCACAAAGCCCGGCGTGCAAAACCCGCATTGCGAGCCATGGTTCTCAACCATCGCCTGCTGCACCGGATGCAAGCCGCCATCCTGTCCCTTGAGATGCTCAACCGTCACCACATGACAGCCATCGAGCGAGCCCACAAAGCGGATACAGGCATTAACGCTTTCATAAACCAGCCCGTCCCCGGCCAGCCTTCCGACCAGCACGGTGCACGCGCCGCAATCGCCCTCAGCGCAGCCTTCCTTGGTGCCGCTCAAGCGTTTGTCGAGCCGCAGAAAATCCAGCAAAGTCTGCGCGGCGGGCAGGTCCGAAAGGCTGATTACCTCATCATTGAGCAAAAACCGGACCGAATTGCGCACCTCAACCGCCATGACGTCTAACTGCCTCTATAGGTGGAATAGCCATAGGGAGAGACCAGCAAGGGCACATGATAATGCGCGTGTTGATCAGAAATCACGAAGCGCACCGGCACCAGTTCCAGAAACGGATGGGCCTGCGGCACCACCAGCTTGGAAAAATACGCCCCCACATTGAACACCAGCTCATAGGAACCGGGGGCAAAATCCGCGCCCTCAAGCAAAGGCCCGTCGCAGCGCCCATCGGCATTGGTCACCTCAGAGACCACCAGATGTGCCTGGTCGCCATGCATGGCGTAAAGCTCAACCCCCATGCCCGCGGCCGGCCGGCCATGGGCGGTGTCGAGAACATGGGTAGTCAGGCGTCCCGTTTCAGCCATTAGCGCCCTTTCCTTATCGATGGGTGAGAACAAGTCATCCACTTATTCCCCGCCCAACCGCACCAATCAAGAGCCGCCAGCACCATTACAGCTTTTCGCAATGGCGATGCGCTCCATCCAGCGTTTTCATGAGGCTACAACCGCTTTTACGAACATGGCCAGTAATTTTTTACCAACTGGTCCATTTTTTCATTGCCAGCAGGGCCTCCCCACAGCTTATCTGTAATAGATGATTGCAAAAATCTGCCTGCGCGCCGACACTTTGCATCAAGCAGATCCATGTTTCAGGCCAAAGGCACAAGAGAGCTGAAATGAACCGCTATCCCCGCAACATGTATGGCTATGGCCCCAATCCGCCCAAGGCCAATTGGCCGGGCGGGGCCAATATCGCGGTGCAGTTCGTGCTCAATTACGAAGAGGGCGGCGAGAATAACGTCCTGCATGGCGATGCCGCCTCCGAGGCCTTCCTTTCCGAAATCGTCGGCGCGGCCCAATGGCCCGGCCAGCGCCACTGGAACATGGAATCGATCTACGAATATGGGGCCCGCGCCGGCTTCTGGCGTCTGCATCGCCTGTTCACACAAAAGCAGGTGCCCGTCACCGTCTATGGCGTCGCCACCGCCCTGATGCGTGCCCCCGCTCAGGTGCGCGCCATGCAGGATGCCGGCTGGGAGATCGCCAGCCATGGCTATAAATGGGTCGAGCACAAGGACATGGACCCCGAGACCGAACGGTCTCAAATCGCTGAAGCCGTGCGCCTGCACACCCTCGCCACAGGGGAAGCACCACGCGGCTGGTACACAGGCCGCTGCTCAATCAACACAGTTGACCTGGTTTCTGAGCTGAAATCTTTGGCTTACGTGTCAGACACTTACGATGACGACCTGCCCTATTACCGCACTCACGCCGGTCACCCGCAGCTGATCATTCCCTATACGCTTGATGCCAATGACATGCGGTTTGCCACCCCCCAGGGCTTTAATTCCGGCGACCAGTTTTTCGCCTATCTCAAGGACAGTTTCGACACGCTCTATCAAGAGGGTGCGGACGGCATGCCAAAGATGTTGTCCATTGGCCTTCATTGCCGCCTGATCGGCCGCCCCGGCCGCGCCGCCGCGCTGGCCCGCTTCATCGACTATGTGCAAAGCCACGAAAAGGTGTGGATCGCCCGCCGCATCGACATTGCCGAACACTGGCTCACCCACCACCCCTACAAGGCCCCCACGATGATCCCCTCTCAAATGGACCGCGCGGTCTTTGTCGAAAAATTCGGCTCGATCTTTGAGCATTCCCCCTGGATTGCCGAACGCGCCTTCGAAGGTGAACTAGGTGCCGCCAATGACACCGCCTTTGGCCTGCATTTTGCCCTCCGCACCCAGTTCCGTGCCGCCAGCAAAGCCGAGCGCCTGCAAGTGCTTCGGGCCCATCCCGATCTCGCCGGCAAGCTCGCCGCCGCCAAGCGGCTGACCGCCGAAAGCACCAATGAACAGGCCAGCGTCGGCCTCGATGCCCTGACCGATCAGGAGCGCGACCAGTTCACAAAGCTCAACACCGCCTACACGGCCAAATTCGGCTTCCCCTTCATCATCGCGGTCAAGGACAACACCAAGGCAAGCATTCTCAAGGCTTTCGAAGTCCGGCTGGAGAATGAAGCCGGACAGGAATTTGCCGAAGCCTGCCGTCAGGTCGAGCGCATCGCGGAATTGCGGCTGATGGATTTACTGCCCGCCTGAACCGGCAAAACCTATTTGTAAAAACCCTCACGCAGATTGATGCCGTGCTCGACATAGACCTTGAGCGCGCACAACATGCCCGTCCAGCCCTCGCAATTGCCATAGGAGGCCTTGAGCCCCTCGGGCGTTTCCCGCCAGCCCTCTTCAGTGATCTGCACCAGCGTCCGCCCGTCATCGAGGCCCGAGAACGCCATGGTCACCAACGTCTTGCGGCCATCATCCGCATCCCATTTGAGCACAATCTTTTCGTCCGGCATCACCTCCACCACCTCAACGGGAAACGCGCCGGGGAAATCATGAAAATCCCAGCTCACCACCGCTCCGCTCTCCAGCCGGCCCTTGGCGCCCCCGGTCGTGAAATAGCCCGATAGTTTCTGCGGATCGGCCACAGCCTCAAAAACCTCATGCACCGGCTTGGCGATCCGGCCCGACACCGTAAATTTCAAGTCCATGATATTTCTCCTTGCTGGTCGGTCATTTATGTTATAAAAGTATAACATGTCAAGCGAAGATGAAAATGATGCCATATTCAAGGCCCTCAGCCATAGGGTGCGGCGGCGGCTTCTCGATCTGCTGCGCGAAAAACCCCAAACCACCGGCATGCTGTGCGACCTTCTGCCGGAAATGGATCGCTGCACGGTGATGCAGCATTTGGGCGTTCTGGAGAAAGCGGGCCTGCTGGTTGTCGAACGGCGGGGCCGCGAGCGCTGGAACCATCTCGACGCGCTGCCCATCCATGCCATTCATGAGCGCTGGATCGGCCCCTATGCGGCCTATGCCGTCAACATGCTCAACCAGTTGAACAAAAATCTCAGCGAACCCGCCGAAACCTGACCCCCTTGCTCCCCCGGCCTGCTTCGGGCTAACTGCGAGAAGCCTTTCGCGCCGGAGCAGAATATGACTGACCGCAGCTATTACACCCCCAAGGGCGGCCTGCCGCCGCAATCGGAGCTGCTGACCGGCCGCGCCGTGTTTACCGAGGCCTATGCCGTCATCCCCAAGGATACGATGCGCGACATCGTCACCAGCCTCCTGCCCCATTGGGACAAGACCCGCGCCTGGATCATCGCCCGGCCCCTCTCCGGCTTTGCCGAAACCTTCTCGCAATACATCATGGAAGTCAGCCCCGGCGGTGGCAGCCAGAAACCCGAGCCCGATCCGGCAGCCGAGGGCGCGCTCTTCGTCACGTCGGGCCATTTCACCCTCACTATCGCCGGAAAAGCCTTTGCCATGCGCCCCGGCAGCTTCGCCTATCTGCCGCCAGAGACCGACTGGTCCCTTCTCAATGACAGCGGCGAAAAAACCACCTTTCACTGGATCCGCAAAGCCTATGACCGGGTCGAGGGGCTCGACGCCCCCGAAGCATTCGTCACCCATGAGGACGACAATCCCCCCATTTCCATGCCGGATACAAACGGAGCCTGGGCCACAACCCGCTTCATCGATCCCGGTGACATGCGCCATGACATGCATGTGACGATCGTCACCCTCGCCCCCGGCGCCGTCATTCCATTTGCGGAAACCCATGTCATGGAGCACGGGCTCTATGTGCTTGAAGGTAAAGCAGTTTACCGGCTCAATCAGGATTGGGTCGAGGTCGAGGCCGGTGATTTCATGTGGCTGCGCGCCTTCTGCCCGCAAGCCTGCTACGCGGGCGGCCCGGCCAATTTCCGCTATCTGCTCTATAAAGACGTCAACCGCCACATGAAGCTGAAACCATGACCAAGACCATTCCAATAGAACCGCTGACCCGCGAGGCCTTTCTCGAATTCGGTGACGTGATCGAGGTCACCCCGGACACTTCAAGCCATCCCATCAATGCGGGCACCACCGAGCGGTTTCATGATCTCGCCACGGCAATTGCCACCGGGGAGGACGCGCGCACCATCATTTCCATCGCCCGCGCCCAACCCTTCACCCTGCCCTTGAAACTCGGCATGGTTGAGCGCCACCCCTTCGGCTCGCAGGCGTTCGTGCCATTGAAGCCCACAAGGTTTCTCATTGTTGTCGCCCCTGACGAGGACGGCAAGCCGGGCAAGCCACGCGCCTTCATGGCGGCACCGGGCCAGGGCATCAATTATTTCCTTGGCACATGGCACGGCGTTTTAACCGCCCTTGATGAGGTCACCGACTTCCTGATTGTCGACCGCGATGGCGACGGCAAAAATCTCGAAACCTTCGATTTCGACACCCCGTGGAGCATTGAGGCATGACCGAAACCCTGGCGCTGATCGACCGCTTGCTGGACGCCATCGAGCATGACATCGCGCCCATGACCCGGCAGGAAGTGACGCGCGGCAACAAGATTTTCGGTGCCGCGATCCTTTTGAAAAGCGATCTGTCGCTGGTCATTGCCGAAACCAATAACGAGGTCGAAAACCCGCTCTGGCATGGCGAAATGCACGCGATCAAGAAACTCTACGAGCGCGACCGCAAAACCCTGCCCGACCCGAAAGACTGCATTTTCCTTGCCACCCACGAGCCCTGCTCGCTCTGCCTCTCGGCCATCACCTGGGGCGGCTATGACAATTTCTATTATCTGTTCAGCCATGAAGACAGCCGCGACAGCTTCGCCATCCCGCATGACCTCAAAATCCTCAAGGAAGTCTTCACCCTCGATCCGGGCGGCTACAATACCGAAAACGCCTATTGGCATAGCCATGACATCGTCCAGATGATCGCCAGCCTCGACCGGGGCAACCGTGAACGGCTGGTCGCCCGCGTCGACGACATATCCGCCCTCTATAACGACCTCTCCGCCGCCTATCAGGCCCAAAAAGGCCATGCCGGCATCCCGCTGGACTAAAAAACACCGCACCCATCCCCAACGTCATTCCCGACCCGATCGGGAATCCAGCGCGCCGCGTCGGCGGCGCATAAGACTCGTTTCGCGGGCAGGACTGCCCGCTGCTGGATTCCCGCCTGCGCGGGAATGACACAGTGGGTGCGGCAAGACCTACCCCCTCATCCTGAGCCCGTCGAACCACGAGGGCTTCAGGACCCCGTGTGCAACCCGCCCATCACACCCGCTTCAACAGCGCGCGAGGAGCTTTCTTCTGCGCATCCGGTCAGCCTAGAATGCCCGCATTTCAATGATCGCAAAGGGCCAGCCCATGAAATCGCTGATCAACGCCGCCGCCCTCGCTGGCATTGTCATTGCCATGCCCGTCACCAGCTCTGCCGCCGAGACCTTGCACGCCGAAGGCATGTTTTACGGTGCGGAAGGGCATGAAGGCGCCGGCACCGTGCGCATTGTCTCAGGCGACAATGGCGAAACCGCCCTCAACCTGATCGATTTCAGCACCACCCCCGGCCCCGACCTCAAGGTCTGGCTGGTTGCAGCAGGCAATGTCACCCGTTCCGGCGACGTCAAAGACAGCCAATGGCTCAGTCTGGGCAAATTGCAAAGCGATAGCGGCAACCAGTCCTATGCCTTGCCAGCAGGCACAGACATCAGCCAGTACAAATCGGCAATCATCTGGTGCGAGGCCTTCTCAGTCCTGTTTGCAGCCGCCGATCTGAAATCCGCCCAATAAAAAAGGCGGCCCGAAAGCCGCCTTTTTCCAAAATTTCAAATCGCTTTAAGCAGCGCTTGTATTGCGGCGCTGCGGACGGCCACCGCCACCGGCGCGGGCGGCCTGAGCGCCTTCTTTCTTGCGCTTGTTCCAACGCTGCTTCGGCCCCTTGGAAGGTTTGCCTTCGCCGCGTCCGCCATCTTCCTTGCCAACCTCGGAATCAAGCTTGGCCCACCAGCCCTTGTCCGTGCCGCTTTGCGGCGGACGGCTCTGGTTGCGGCCGCGGCCTTCGCCTGCGCGCTGCCCGCCATTGCCCGGACGGCCACCCGCATTCGCAGGACGTCCACCAGCATTGCCGGGGCGGCCACGCCGTGCCGGGGCACCGCGCTGTTCAGCATTTTCGCTGCCCGCAGGCAGGGTGCCGGTCACCGGCAATGTCCGCCGGATCAGGCGTTCCACATCGCGCAGTTTCGAGCGTTCGGTGCCGTCAACCAGCGTAATCGCCACACCGGATGCACCATTGCGGCCCGTACGGCCAATGCGGTGCACATAGTTTTCCGGATCGTCTGGCAGTTCATAATTGATCACATGGGTGATCTCGGGCACGTCAATGCCGCGCGCCACAATATCGGTGGCCACGAGGATACGCACACGGCCATCGCGGAAGCCGCGCAGCGCGCTCTGGCGTGCATTCTGGCTTTTATTGCCGTGAATGGCGGCAACCGTATGCCCGTCAATGCCAAGGTTCTTGGCCACTTTGTCAGCGCCATGCTTGGTGCGCGAAAACACAACAACGCGATTGAGGCTGTCATCAGCCAGCAATTCGTTGAGCTTGTCGCGCTTCTGCTTGGAGCCCGAAAGAATGACCTGCTGGTCAATCTTGCCAACGGTTTCGCCCTGGATATTGGCTTCCACCTTGACCGGATCATTCAACAGGCTGGCAGCCAGCTTGCCGATTTCAGGGGCCATGGTTGCGGAAAACAGCGCGGTCTGGCGCTTTGGCCCAATCGCGGCGGCAATCTTGCGCACCGGCTGGATAAAGCCCATGTCGAGCATGCGGTCGGCCTCATCGAGCACCAGCCAGCGGGTCTGGTCCAGACGCACCTTGCGGTCGTCCAGCAAATCCATCAACCGGCCCGGTGTGGCAATCAACACGTCAACGCCGCGCGCCAGTTTCTGCACCTGCGCCTGGCGGGAAACACCGCCGAGCACCAGTGCCGTGGTCAAACGGCGATAGGTGGCATAGGTGCGCATCATTTCTTCAATCTGCACAGCCAGTTCACGGGTCGGCGCAAGGATCAGCGCCCGGCACGATTTCGGTGCCGGTGCGCCCTCAAGCGCAAAAATGCCGGCAATGATCGGCAGGCCAAAAGCCGCCGTCTTGCCCGAACCGGTCTGGGCGATGCCCAGAATGTCACGGCCCTGCAACTGCGCGGGGATAGCCTTGCCCTGGATCGGGGTCGGGGTGTCGAAGCCGGCTTTGGCCAGCGAGCTGACAAGCTCCTTGGGCAAACCAAGGCCTGCAAAATCAGTGATAGTCATAAATTCTCTTTTTCATCTTCCGGCGGGGCGCAAAACCAAGGTGCGCACGCCGACACCGCCCGGGTGCTGTCCGGTTCGGCGTCAGTTGTTCAATGTCGAGCAGCGGCGAATATCATTCGCACAAACGCGCTGTCGTGCCCAAGCCTGTTGCCTGGACCCGCTTCGCCGCTTGCCGCATTGGCCGGAAAGAAGAGAAGCCATTCACCCGCGAAATCAGGCCGCAAAGCAGCGTGTCGGGGTGATGTTGCAGCCTATATGGCGGCTAAGCCACCAAAAAGCAAGGCAATTCGCGCCGCGCCAGCGCAGGCCAGCCCTGCGTTGGGGGACTAGCGTTTGGTGAAATGACGGAAAAACAGCGCCTGCGCCACGCCCAACACCACCAAAATCACACAAACAACCCAAAAGGCATAAGGCTGGTCCGCCCCCGGCACCCCGCCCACATTGATCCCCAGCAACCCGGTCAACAATCCCAGCGGCAAAAAGACTGCCGCCACCACGGTCAGCACAAGCATTTGCCGGTTCATGTTCTCCGCCCGCGTATCCATGATCTGGTCATGCACGATCTGCGCCCGGTCGCGAATGGTGTCGAGTTCCTCGCCCAGCCGCGTCACCCGCTCTGCCGCCTCGCGCAGCCGGCTGCGCTCCCGGTCGCCCAGCCAGGCCAGATCCTCGATCTCCAGCGTCGTCAGCGCATCGCGCTGGGGAAACATATAGCGCCGCAACACAATCGACATGCGCCGCACATCCGCCAGCGCCCGGCGATGCACGGACACCACATCGTCCAGCACCTGCTCTTCCAGATCATCAATCTGCTCGTTCAGCATCGCCACCACCGGCTCGGCCCGGTCTGCCAGCCTCAGCGCCAGCCGCGCCACCAGATCACCGACCGTCACCGGTCCATTATTGCGTTCAATACCGTCGATCACGTCCTGCACCGCCTCCAATGGCCGCATCCAGACGCTGATCACCCGCTTGTCCTCAATCCACAGGCGTATCGAAATCATGTCCTCCGGCTCCGCACCGGGATTGAGATTGACCCCCCGCAGATTGAGCACCGCCCCCGCGCCATGCACGGTACAGCGCGGCCGGGTTTCTTCTGCCGTCAGCGCCGCCACCACATCGGGATTGACCCCGCACTGATGCAGCCAGGCCACCGCCTTTGCATCCATGCCATGCAAATGCACCCAGGAGAACGCCCCCGCCGCCCGCGATTTACCGAGGTCAGCGGGCACCACCTGGCTGCCATCACCCTTGCCATCAAAATTGAACGCCACAATCGGCGGCATAGCGGCGGTTTTTTTGGCTTTGGCTTTGTTTTTCATGGCGCAAATTCTGGCGTAAGCCTTGAGTCGTGTCACCCGCTTTGTCGCTGGAACGTTTCCAGCCTTACTGGAAACACTCCTCGTCATTGCGAGCGCCAAAGGCGCGCGGCAATCCAGAAGCGGCGAACACCAGTACTTGCCGCTCTGGATCGCCACGTCGCTACGCGCCTCGCGATGACGACGCAGAGCCACGCGCGAACCACCCCCACCTTCTCCCTCGGGCTTGACCCGAGGGTCCACGCGATGCGCGCCAAAAAGATGGATGCCCGGATCAAGTCCGGGCAAGAAGGGGTGTGAGAGCGCAGCACCCAGCACCCAAACAAGCCACCCGTTTCACCTGTCGTCACCCTCGGGCGCCACCCAAGGGACCCATGAAACGTCATCCCCGCGCAGGCGGGGATCCAGTGCGCCGCGTCGGCGGTGCGAAGAAACCTTCTCGCGGGCAGGACTGCCCGCTGCTGGATTCCCGCCTGCGCGGGAATGACACCGTGGCCCCCAAACCCTCAACGCCTCTCGGCCCCCGCTCATATCCCCGCATACCAGTCATAGCCATGATCGGCCCAATAACTGCCCTGCCCCTGGCCCAATTGCGTATTGGTCGCCGCCAGTTCGATTTCATACACATATTTGGGCTGTTTATACCCAAGCGCACGCTCGATCCGCACCCGCACCGGCGCGCCATTGCTCACCGGCAGCACTTCATCATTCAGCCCATAGGCGGCAATGGTCTGGGGGTGGTTGGCATCGATCAAGTCGCAGCTCTCATAATAGGCCTCGCCCCCCGAAAGCCCACCGCCCAGCACATCATAGCAATAGAAAACCGCAAATTTCGCCCCGGCCTTCACCCCGGCTTCCTTCAGCAAAACCGACAAGGGCGTCCCGGTCCATTTGGCAATACAGCTCCAGCCCTCAACGCAATCATGCCGGGTAATCTGGGTCCGCGCCGTCATCCGGCGCAATTCATCGAGCGAGAACGACACTTCCCGCTCCACCAGCCCGGTGATTTTCAGCCGGTAATCGGCAAAATCATTGGCTTTCAAGGCCAGATATTCCGCAGTCTGCGGATTGGTCGAGCCATTGGGCCGCTGCCCCTGCCGGATTTCGCTGGCAGCGTATTCCGGTGCCAGCGCATTCGGCCCCAGCAACATCCGCTGCACCCGGTAGGTCAAGCTATTGGCACTTTCGAGCACATCGCGCACCTTGTGGTCGCGCTGCCCGAGAAAATCAAACTGGTCACACCCGGCAAGCGTCGAGGCGGCGACCAGACTGCCCGAAGCGCGCAACAGGTTGCGCCGTGTCATCACACCCTTACTCATCGGATTTCGTCTCCGTCTTTTTAACGCGATACCAGCCAGTAATCATCGAGCGCAGCTCATTGATCGGCCCGGCGGCCACAACCATCAGAATATGAATGATGAAAAACCCCACCAGCAGCAGCATCACCGCAAAATGGAGCGTGCGCGCGCTCTGCCGTCCGCCAAAAATCTCCAGCAGCCAGGGCCAGGCCGCATTCATCGCCGGGGACATGGAAAGCCCGGTCAACACCATCAGCGGAAACAAGACCAGCAGCACCACGCTATAGGAGAGCTTTTGCAGCACATTATATTTCGCCCCGTGATCAAACCGCAGCCGTAAATGATCGCGGATATCCTGCCCGATCCGGCGCAAATCGCGCCCCTTGGGCACCACGTCCCGCCATAAATGCTTGTTTGCCACACTCGCCACCAGCCAGATCAGCATGGTGCCCACAAACACCCAGGCAAAGAAGAAATGCACCACCCGACCGGTGCCAAGGTCGCGATAGGAGGGAATGGTCGCCCAGCCCGGAAAACCCTGCACCGAAGGCCGCGGCCCGCTCAAGCCAAACAATCCGGTCGAATCGAATTTGTGGCCGAAAACCGTGGTATAGCCGCGCGGCCCGTCCGCCGTATTCTCGGCGGTCATCGACAAGATTGCATTATTATATTCAAAGCCGGATTCCTGCCCGACATACAGCGTGGGATGCGCGTTAAAGATTTGCAGCCCGGTCAACAGCAGGAAGAACAGGCAAACCGCCCAGACCCAATGGGTCACCCGCGTCCAGATGGATTGGCGGTAAACCAGCCCATCGCGGCTTTTGCGCGGTCGTTTCTCAGCACGTTCATCGGCCATTGCTGCACCTCCCGTTGCGACCAGCTTACCTGATCAATAACGGGAGATGCGGATTTTAAGTTTCATATGGAGCACAGGCCGCGCGGCGCTGTCGCCCGGCCTCCGCGTGAACAACTAACGCCTATTCCTCGCGCGCCGCCCAGTTAATGCCGCGCCGCTGAATTGTCGCCATTTCCGGCACATCAAACTCATCGGCCACATGCCCGAGCGTCGAATGAAACACCCGTCCCAGACCATATTGGCGTTTCCACACCACGGGCATCACCACACCCCGCGTCCAGGGCGCATGTTCCCCGCTGAACGTTGTGGTTGCCAATACTTCGTTGGAGGGATCGACATGCATGTAATATTGCTCGGAATGATAGGCAAAATCCTTGATCCCCTGCATGATCGGATCATCTGCCTTGGTCACATTCACTTCATAGTCGATGATATCGCCGGGATGGGCCACCCATTGGCCGCCCACCATGAACTGATAATCGACATTGTCGCGAAACGCATCCGACATGCCGCCATGATGCCCGGCCAGCCCGACGCCGTTTTCCACGGCCTTGCAAAGGTTTACTGCCTCATCCTTTTCGATTTTCGACATGGTGAAAATCGGCACAATCAACGACAGTTTGTGAATATCCGGATCGGCGAATGCGGCAGTTTCCGTTTCCATGCGCACCGAAAACCCGTCTTCATGCAACCACCGACGATAGATGGTGGCGCATTTTTCAGGGTCATGGCCTTCCCAGCCACCCCATACAATCATTGCCTCACGCATTGAAAAACGTCTCCCGAAAGATAAAACCGGTGCCAAACGGGCGACAGAAAACCTGTTTGCCGCCGCCGATGCAAGTGCAACGGACAAGCTGGAGAAAGTTTTCCCAAGCGTCCTTGCCTGATCCTAATCCGCGATTCGGGTCAAAAAGGGACCATATTCAAACCGCATGATCGCCATGATCACGGTCCGATTGCACCGAAAGATCCAGCACTTTCTGCAATTCCGCGGCGTGACGAAAGCTTGGTTGCCCGGCCTGGCTGGCGGCAACGGCGGCGGCAAAACGCTGGTAATTGGTCACCACCGGCTCAACCATCAGATCGCGCCACACCCCGCTGAGCACATCTTCCCCCACCGAGGCGCGCAGTTCCGAACCATCGGGCCGGTGCGTCACCTCAAGTCCGCCCTTGTCGCCATAAATCCGCAGTTTGAGTTCATTGATATGCCCGGCCGCCCAGCGGCTGGCATGCACCACCCCGATCGCCCCGTTTTCAAACGCGACACTCATCGAAAAACTGTCATTGGCATCGAGCACATAACCGTCAATCCGGTCGCCGGGTGCCTTGTGAAAGGTTTTGAGGCGGCAAAAAACGCTTTCCAGATCCGTCGCCGCACCAAAAACGGCAAAATCGAGAATATGAATACCCACATCCCCCAATACCCCGTTGGAGCCATGGGCCGTCGACAGCCGCCACAGCCACTGATGTTCCTTGTCCCAATGCCCCCAGGCCGGCTGCACCAGCCAGCTTTGCAGGTAAGACGCCTCCACATGTTTCACCGTGCCGATCACGCCGCCCAGCACCATTTCACGGGCTTTGTGCACATGCGGCACATTGCGATAGGTCAGGTTGACCATGCCAATCAGCCCGGCCCTTTCCGCCGCCTCGGTCATTTCCAGCGCCTTGGCATAATCGGTCGCCAGTGGCTTTTCGCAGAACACATGCTTGCCCGCCGCAAGGCACATCAGCGTCGTCGCATAATGGGCGCTGTCCGGGGTCACATTGGCCACCGCGTCAAATTCGCCCCAAACCAGTGCCGCCTCAAGCGAGGCAAACGCATTGGGAATATCATGCAAATCGCAAAAGCCGCGCAGTTTGGCCGGATCAACATCAACCCCGGCAACCACCTCGACCCCGTCAATCTTGGCAAAATGTTCGGCATGCTGGCGCGCCATGCCACCCGTGCCCAGAATAAGAATGCGCATATATCGCTCCATAACAGCCGCGCCACAGGCCGCACCAATGGCTCGCCCCAAACAGCGTGTCGAAAAGAAAACAGTCCCCGCCGCCCCCATGGCCGCCGGGCAAAGCCGTCAACGCAGGCCCTTGTCGCCCGCCTTGTGCAGTTTGGGCCCGCGTTCCTCAATTTTCTCAGGCGCCTTGTCCACCGGCACATTCGGCGCATCGGTCACATCAACAACCGGGGCCTGCGGGTTATGCGCCCATTTAACCGCGTTGCGCAGCACCTGCCCCACGGTCGCATCATGATAGGTTGGATAGGTTTCATGCCCCGGCTGGAAATAAAAGATATTCCCCGCCCCCCGGCGATAGGTCAGGCCGGAGCGGAACACCTCACCGCCCTGAAACCAGGAAATGAACACCGTCTCCAGCGGTTCTGGCACGCCAAACGGCTCGCCATACATTTCCTCGTTCTCCAGCTCGAAATATTCGGGCAGTCCGGCGGCAATCGGATGGCGCGGATTGACCACCCATATCCGCTCGCGCTCGCCCGCCTCGCGCCATTTCAGCGCGCAGGACGTGCCCATCAGCCGCTTGAAGATTTTGGAAAAATGCCCCGAATGCAAAACGATCAGGCCCATCCCGGCCCAGACCCGTTCCGCCACCCGCTCCACAATCTCGTCGGCGACATCGCCATGGGCCGCATGCCCCCACCACAACAGCACATCGGTATTGTCCAGCACTGCCCGGCTCAGCCCATGCTCGTCTTCCTGCAAGGTCGCGGTCGTCGCGGTGATACCGGCGTCTTCGCGCAAGGCCTCGGCAATCCGCTCATGCATGCCATGCGGATAATTGGCCGCCACCACCTCATTGGTGCGCTCGTGCACGTTTTCGCCCCAGACCAGCGCGCGAATGCTCATTTGTCTTCCTCTTCCCGGAATATCTATCGATTGAAGTCTCAGGCAGAACCTTGCCGTGCCCACCGTCCCCTTGGGCATTTTGGCAAAGCCTATCGCGATTCAAATCGTTTTGGGAGAGCAAAAATAGGGGGCAGGCGATAGGCACGCCCCGGCCCCTCAGGCCTCGAACCGGTCGATCACCACAATGCCATGGCCGCTATAGCCATTCATGCCTTCAATCACCGCCCCGGTTTCCGCCAGCCCGATCCGTCGTGTCACCAGTCTGGCGGGATCAATCTTGCCCGTCCCGATCAGGTCAAAAAGGGCAGAAAACCGGCTGGCCGCAATGCCCCGCGTGCCCATGATCGAGATTTGCCGCGCATAAACCAGCTCCAGCAAGGGCAAGCTCGGTTCGGCGTGGCGGCCAAGCGGCATGCCGATTTGCACATGCCGGCCCATTTTGCGCAGGCCCGTAATCGAATTGTGAAAAGTCTCGGTAATCCCCAGGGCATCAATCGAAACATGCGCCCCGCCGCCGGTAATCTCGCGCACCCGCTCGCCCACCCGGTCGAGCCCGCCAACATTCAGCACCGTCCCCGCCCCCAGTTCGGCGGCAATTTCCAGCGCATTGTCATTCACATCAATCGCGAGAATTTGCGCCCCCAGCGCCGCGCCAATCATGATGGCCGACAGACCAACCCCGCCCGCGCCATGCACCACCAGCCATTCGCCGGGGCGTACCTGTGCCCGGTCCACCAGCCCGCGAAACGCCGTCGTCACCCGGCAGCCCATCCCGGCGGCTGTCACAAAATCCATGCTTTCGGGCAGGCTGACCAGATTGAAATCCGCATGCGGCACCGCCAGCCGCTCGGCAAAAGCCCCGAAACCGGAAAACCCCACCACATGCTGACTATTGCAAATGGTCGCGTCACCATGCCGGCAATCCGGACACGTCCCGCACGCCAAAATAAACGGGGCGGTTACCCGATCTCCGACCTTGAAACGTGTGCATTCCGGCCCCACCTCGGCCACCACCCCGGCAAATTCATGCCCGCCCACATGGGGCGCTGTCACATCGCTGTCGCTGCCATTCCATGCATGCCAGTCCGAGCGGCAAACCCCGCACGCCTTGATCGCCACCACAACCCCGTCGCGCGGACATGCCGGCTCGGCAATCTCCCGCACCTCAATCGGTCCGTTATAGGTTTCAAAAATAGCTGCGCGCATGCATTCATTCTCCAGGCTGATGGCCTTGTTTGTCCCAGCTGGTTTGCATGAGCAAGCAGCATGGCACAATTAAGCCCATACCCCTCAAATGACGCTGCTCGGCCAAGACTAGGCCGCATTGTCATCAAAATCAGTTCCCAATTTAGATGCAATGTCGCGAAAATGCTTACAGATTAACGACTTGCCCCCGTTAATCTGCCCCCTGTTCATGCGGATCAATTTGCCTCCATGCGCCAGGTGACCTCCAGCGCATCACTTGGGGCCCCGGTCTCATTCCCGCCGGGGCCTTTTTGTTTCGCGCCATATCCAGCCCCGTTGCGTGGCCCAAAACAGCATCGCAATCAGAGCCGCGCGAGCACCCGGTCAGCCATGTCAGCACAGCGGGCACCATCGAAGGGGAACAAGTCACCAAAATAGGGTGACACACGCGCCGAAAGGGCTTCGCGCAGCATCGCCCGCGCCCGGAAAAGCCGCGTTTTGACGGTGTTCGGATTAAGCTCAAGCAGCGCCGCCGTCTCCGCGATATCGAAGCCCTCCACATCGCGCATCACAAATACGATCCGGAACACTTCCGGCAAGGTATCAAGCGCCGTCTCGATCAGCGCCCGAATTTCCGCGCGCGCCGCGTCGCTTTCAGGGTTCACGGGGGAATGGCCCATGCCAAACGCCTCCATCATGACGTCAACCGAAGGTGAGGTTTCAAGCGCGGAAAGGTCGGTTTCCCGCCGCTGCCGTTTGCGCCCAAGAGCTTCATTCAGCGCAATCCTGATCAACCAGGTGCCAAAGGCGGCATCGCCACGAAAGCTCTCCAGATTGCTGAACGCGCGCACATAGGCTTCCTGCACGACATCCTCTGCCTCGGCATCACTTTGAACGATCGCGCGCACCATCCGGAAAATGGTCTGGTTGTAGCGCTGAATGATGGCCCTTATGGCCGCCTCGTCGTGTTGTCGGGCCTTTTCGACAAACACATCCTCCTCCCGCCTGCGCGGGCGGTCATGCCGGGTACCTGTGTAATGGTCAAGAATGTGCATGTGCCGCACCACCCTGTTGCGTCTCAGTGCCATCAATGCTGACGCGCCCCATGCCCAAAATGGCATCGATCCCGGGAAACATGTTCAGCGCCGCCTCAGGCACACCCTTGTCGCCCGTGCCGGAACGCAACCAGTCCGCATTCCGCGCACTGCCAACAACAATCCGGCCCACCATGCCAGCAGCTTCATGGGGAATGCAATAATAGTCATAAATCCCCGGTTTGCTGAAGGTGAAGACAAAACTCTCGCCGGGCAGCAGATAATCGGAATCCCATGGCTTTGTGTTTCTGGGCATGCGGCGCGGATGGTCAAAAAGCGACGGATGATAGGCCGTTGCGGTGTGCGAATTGCCCTTGTCCATATTGATCCAGCGCACACTGTCGCCTGGCTGGATATGCAGGCCAATCGGATCGAACCACACATGGCCACCATTTTTGCCGCCCTGCATGACAATATCAAACGGCTCGGCGGCACGTATGATTGCGGGCATGGTCAGGAGAGCGGCAGCGCCGCCCCCCAACCCGATCAGATGTCTGCGGGTGATATTCATTGGGCGACACGCTCCTCGTCGGCAGGGCTTACATGCCACAAAATGACGTGAATATGCGGCTCTTCAACGCCCGGATGGCCGGCATTGTAGACAACGTCCACATGGTCCACCAAAGCACCCGAGGTGGTCAGATCGTCAAACCCCTGATCCGGCGTCAATTGCGACAAGGGCAGCATATAGATCGTGCTGACCAATGCGCCGTCGTGATCATAAGCCATGAAAGGGCCGGCAGGCAGCGTTGCGGGATCAACAAAAAGCTGGCCCATGCCCGGCAGAAAATCGGGCAGCGGCACCAGGGCGCTCACAGCCTGAAAAGGCGCATCGGGCGGTGACATGGCAACCGAGTCTGCCGGTCCGTGTGCGAAGGCGGTGCCGGTCATGGCGCAAAACAGGGCCAGCCCCGACAGGATTTTGAATGAGGTCATCTGTCTCTTCTTTCTCGTTTTCATCTGCTTCCCTTTTCGCGGGAACACTCATTGGATGACGCCAGCGGGATAAAGTTCCCGGCGCGAGAAAGATTTTTAAAAAAAGGTTCTGCCGAGATGCGCCCGGCCCGCCTGCGCTTCGCGCAAACCGGACCCGGCACTGTCAAATATCTGACATCTCTCTTGTGCTAGTGACCGCCCGCAAGCCCGGCAACAGAATCGGCTTGCGGGTTTGGTGGCTGAAGTCAAAATCCGGCAGGGTTGCAGATATGAATGTGTCGAAAGCAGCAGACCGGCCCGGGTGTATTTCTGTATAACTGCCAAGGCCCTATGCGTGATTATACTTAAACTGCGCGAACTGATGAAAACACCTGTTCAGGGAAGATGAATGATGAGCGTCCCCATGCAAAAGCCCTCGCTCAAGCAGCGCCCCAACGTCCATCCCAGCGCCGACCGGCGCGGCTCCACGCTGGGCGACTGGACAGAGCTGGCCACCGAAGTTTCCTTCATCGAGAGCACGCTGGATGACTATTCCTATGTCATGAACCGCAGCCAGGTCATGTGGACCCAGATCGGCAAGTTCTGCTCCATCGCCAGCGATGTGCGCCTCAATCCCGGCAATCACCCGCTCTGGCGCGCCAGCCAGCACCATTACACCTATCGCGCCGAAGCCTTCGATCTGGGCGAGAACGACGAGGAATTCTTCGCCTGGCGCAAATCCAATGGCGTCAAGGTCGGCCACGATGTCTGGATCGGCCATGGCGCCACCGTTCTGGCGGGCGTTTCAGTGGGCACCGGCTCGGTCATCGGGGCCGGCGCTGTCGTCTCCAAGGATGTCGCCCCCTATTCCATTGTCGGCGGCGTGGCGGCGAAAGAATTGCGCAAGCGCTTTGACGACAAGACCGCTGAAGGCCTTTTGAAAATGGCCTGGTGGGACTGGCCACGCGAAAAGCTGGCAGAAACCCTGCCCGACATGCGCCGCCTCACCGCCGAGGCCTTTGTCGAGAAGTATAACGTTTAAACCTTGAAGCCGGGCGCAGAACCGCTTGCCGCGTCCGGCCGCCCCAAAATCCGCGTTTGGCCCAGAATCGCGTCCCAACCGGCCCCAATTCCGCCTCCGCCCTTGACGGGAAGCCCCAAAACAAGCGATGCGCTGTCACGCGCATTGCCCGATGTCCGGGCAGCGCGGCAAATTGGTGGCAATGATGACCGAGACCTTATCCGATACCACAGCGGCCCCGCGCCGCGCTGATGCGAACACGTTCAGCAACCGGCGCACCTTTGCCATCATCTCCCACCCCGATGCCGGTAAAACCACCCTCACAGAAAAACTGCTGCAGGCCAGTGGTGCCATTCAGCTTGCCGGGCAGGTCAAGGCCCGTGGCGAGCGCCGCCGCACCCAGTCCGACTGGATGGAAATCGAACAAAAGCGCGGCATCTCTGTCACCTCTTCGGTGATGACCTTTGAATATCAGGGTTTAACCCTCAACCTGCTCGACACGCCGGGCCACTCCGACTTTTCCGAAGATACCTATCGCACCCTCACCGCGGTCGATGCCGCCATCATGGTGATCGATGCGGCGCGCGGCATTGAAAAACAGACATTAAAACTGTTCGAGATTTGCCGCCTGCGCAATATCCCGATCATGACCTTCGTCAACAAGGTGGATCGCGAAGGCCGCGAACCGCTGGAAATCCTCGATGAAATCGCCGACACGCTGGCGCTCGATGTCACCCCGGTCAACTGGCCCATCGGCATGGGGCAGGACTATAAAGCCAGCATCGATCTGACCACCGGCAAGCTGATCAAGGCCAATGGCGAGCCCGGCGACAAGACCCTCGCCGATCTTCAGACCCAGGCCGCGTCCGGCACGCCTTTCGACCAGCCCGAATATGGCGTGGCGCTCGAAACCCTCGACATGGCCCGCGCCATGCTGCCTGAATTTGATCTTGAGGCCTATCGCGCCGGTCATCTGACCCCGGTCCTTTTCGGTTCCGCCCTCAAGGGCCTTGCCGTTGGCGAATTGCTGCAGGCCGTCGCCGCATGGGCCCCGCCGCCCCAGCCCCAGCCTGCCCTGCCCGAGCCCATCCAGCCCGACGCCAAGGATGTCACCGGCTTTGTGTTCAAGGTGCAGGCCAATATGGACAAGAACCACCGCGACCGCGTCGCGTTTGTGCGCATCTGTTCAGGCCATTTCCAGCGCGGCATGAAGCTGCGCAATGTCAAAAAGGGTAAGGATATCACCGTCTCCTCGCCCATGTTCTTCTTCGCCCGCGAGCGCGAAACCGCTGACGAGGCGGTCGCTGGCGATGTGGTCGGCATTCCCAATCACGGCACCCTGAGCGTCGGCGATACCCTGACCGAGGGCCGCGATCTTCAGGTCACCGGCATTCCCGATTTTGCGCCCGAAATCATCCGCCGCGTCATCCTGCGCGACCCCATCAAGGCCAAGCAGCTCGCCAAGGCGCTCAATGATCTGGCCGAGGAAGGCATTACCCAGGTTTTCCGCCCCATGCTCGGGGCCGACTGGCTGGTCGGCGTCGTCGGCGCGCTGCAGCTCGACGTGCTGACCTCGCGCGTTGAAAACGAATATGGCGTGCCCATCATCTGTGAAACGGTTGGGGTGGAAACCGCTCGCTGGATTTCGGCAGATACCGAAAAGCAGCTCGACCAGTTTATCGCCAAAAACCGCACCAACCTCGCCCATGACCGGGCCGGCCTGCCGGTTTTCCTCGTGCGGGACCGCTGGCTGTTCGAGCACACCAAAAAGACCGCCCCCGACATCACCTTCTCGGCAACCCGGGAGCGGAACTAGGCGCTCAGGCTTCCAGCCAGACCACTTCTTCGCGCGACAATTCAATCTCGAGCGCTGACAGGCTGTCTTCCAGTTCCCAAAGCGTGCGCGGCCCGATCAGGGGCACAACCGGAAAAGACTGCGCCAGCACATAGGCCAGCGCGATATGGATCGGTTGGCAGCCCCGCTTTGCCGCCAGCTCAATCGCCCGGTCCCGGCGCACAAAATTGCGCTCCGAATACCAGGTGTGCACCAGCTCTTCATTGTCCAGCTTGCCGCGCCCTGCCGCATCGGTAAAGAACCCGCGCCCCTGGCTCGACCAGGCAAAATTGGGGATCTGCCGGTCATTAAGCCAGGCCTTGTAGCCGTCATCAGAGGCCGCAATACACCCCTCCCAGATCGGCTTGATCATTTCCGCCAGCGAGAAATTGTTCGATAGCGCCCCCGGTGCCGTCTTGCCATTGGCCTTTGCATAGGCAATTGCCTCGTCCATGCGCTCCTTGGTCCAGTTCGACCCGCCAAACGGCCCGCGAATGCGCCCGCGCTTTACCTCGGCATCCATGGCATCGACAAATTCGCCCACAGGCACATCCAGATTGTCGCGATGCATGAAATAGACATCGACATAATCTGTTTTCAGGCGATCAAGCGTAACATCCAGCTGTTTGGCGATCACATCGGGATAGCAAAGCGGCGAATGCGCGCCCTTGCCAATCACCACCAGGTCGTCGCGTTTGAGACCCCGGCTCGTGTGCCAGTCGCCAAAAATCGCCTCCGTCTTGCCGCCGCCATAGATAAAGGCGGTGTCAAACAGATTGCCGCCCCGCTCAAAAAACCGGTCGAGCAGGATCGCGCCACTGGCAAATGCGGGGAAAAACTCAAACCCGAGCGCCGCCAGCGATGTCGGTTGGCTGACCCCGGCAATCTGCCGCTTCTTCATCGGCAGCGGCCCGACTTTCAGCACATCACCGCGCAGCGTTTTCGTCCGCCGCGCCGGGGTTTCAATGTCATAAACCAGCCCGGCATCGGCCCGCCATTTATCGAGCAGGCGCAAATTGCCCAGCGTGTCCGCCCAGCTCATGCCGGGGCTTTCCATTTCCTTCTGGCCCGCCCGGATGGCCGCCCCTGCCGCGTCCACTTCAAACGCATAAAGGTGCCGGCTTTCAGTGACGTCCACCACTTCATGCCCGCCATCGGATTTGAAAATCTCGATCCGCCCCGTGCCGCCATCCTTGCCCCCGGCAAACCAGAAATCGGCAACTTCAATCCGCCCCCTGGTACCCAGAATGCGCAGCACATTGTCCTGCTGCACCGAAACCGAGCAGGAAATTTCCGCAATAATGTCATTGGGAAACTGCAACAGCGCCGAGGCCCATTCGTCCACCCCGCTCTGGCCCAGATGCGCCATGCCCGAAACCTTCACCGGCTCCAGAAACGCCTTGCCCGCCGCAACACCGGCAATCAACCGCGCCATTGAAGCGGGATAGCACCCCACATCAAGAATCCCGCCCCCGGCCAGATCATTGGCATAAAGCCGGTGCTCGGGCATGAATTCCGGCATCGCAAAACCAAAGCTGGATTTGATCATGCGCACCTCGCCAATCACCCCCGCCTTGATCAATTCGATCAGCTTGAGCGTTTGCGGGTGGGGCCGGTACATAAAGGCCTCGCCCATAAAGGTGCCCGCCTTCTCGGCGGCATGAAACATCGCGTCCGCCTCGAACGCGGTCAGCCCCATCGGCTTTTCACACAACACATGCTTGCCGCCCTCGGCGCATTTGATCGCCCATTCCGCGTGCCCCGGATGCGGCACCGCGATATAGATTGCGTCCACCTCTGGGTCGGCGATCAGCGCCTCATAGCCCTTGTGCACCCGGTCGACCGGAAAATCATCGCGCAGCCCCGGCTTGTCCGGATTGCGCGTACCAATGGCCACCAGCTCCCCACTGGTTGAATCGCGGATCCCGTCACGAAACGCCTTGGCAATGCCGCCCGGCCCGATAATACCCCAACGAATTTTTGCCCCGTCGCTCATCACAATCCCTCCCGAATGCCAAATGCATACCACAAGCCAGTCACCCGAAAGCGACCGGCGCAGCATGCCTGTTTTGGCTCACGCTGCAACAGGCGATAACGATAATACAACAGGGAAAATACCAGTCCGGCACTGCCGGACTGGTATTAGCGTCTAGCGGTCGTCGATCACCGCCGGGCTGCCGGCATAAATCTCGGCCACTTTCTCGGGCCGATGGCGCAATACAGCCCGCTGATTGATGGATCCCTTGTCGGTCACCTCGCCCAGATCGATCGAGGGTGGTACGTCCAGAATCAGCATCCGCCGCACCCGCGTCGAGGAGCCGGTGCTGTGCTTGCCAAATTCCACCAGCTTTTCCTTGAACACGGCGCGCAGCTTCTCATTTGCCGCCACTTCCGCGTCCGACATGGCATCAGATGCCCCGATCAGCGCCCGGCACGCCGCCCAGTTGGGCAGCACAAGCGCGCCGATAAAGTCCTCATTCAGCCCGGTCAGCACTGCGTCGCGCACCAAGCCGTCAAACCGGTTGATCATCTCCGCCCGCAGCGCGCCAACCCCCACCCAGGTGCCGGTTCTCAGCTTGAAATTCTCCGCCGTGCGGCCATCAAAGGTAAAGCCCTTGGCCGGATCTTCGGGATCAACAAATTTCAGCGCATCACCAAGGTTATAAAAGCCCTCATCGTCGAACGCCCCCGCAGTCAGCTCCGGCTCTTTCCAGTAACCCGGCGTAATGCTGGGGCCTTTCAGCCGCGCTTCCAGCTTGCCGTCCATCGGCACCAGCTTCAATTCAATCCCGCGCCCGGGAATGCCCACATTGCTGGCCACACCCGCATCCCAGGTGCACATCAGCGCAAAGGGCGCGGTTTCCGTCGCGCCAAGCCCCGCCGCCACCAGCACCCGGGAGCCAACGGCTTCCACCGCATGGCGCTGCAAGGCATCATAGGTGTGCTGTGCCAGCCCGGCACCCGCATACATCAGCATTTTGACGCGCGAGAAGAAATGGTCCCGCAATTCCGGGTCGGCATCAAAGGCCGGCACCAGTTCCTCATAACCGCGCGGCACATTGAAGTACCAGGTCGGGGCGACATCTTTCAGATTGCGCAAGGTCTTGGCCACACCCGCCGGGGTGGGGTTGCCATCATCAATATAAAGCGTCCCGCCATTATTAAGCACAAGGTTGAACACCTTGTTGCCGCCCGCCGTGTGGTTCCAGGGCGACCAGTCCAGAATAACCGGCGGCTCATCGGCCATGAACCGGTAACAATCCAGCACCATCGCCTGGTTGGATGCCAGCATGCGATTGGTATTGATCACCGCCTTGGGCGAACCGGTCGAACCCGAGGTAAAAAGGAATTTGGCAATCGTATCCGGACCAATAGCGGCAAACGCTGTGTCCACCGCATCCGTCGCCTCGGTCTGCACCATCTCGTCGAACAGGACCGTATTGTCCCGCGCCGGATTGCGGCTCACCACAACCGGCGTGCCCGCTGGCACAACCGCATCGATAGCCTTGCCAAACTGGGTCCCGTCGGCGGCAAAAACCAGCCCCGGCTCCAGCAGCGTCATGATATCGCGCAGCTTGCCATAATCCTTGGAAACCAGCGAATAGGCAGGTGACAGCGGCGCATAGGGAATACCGGCATAATAACAGGCCAGAGCCAGTTGCGCATGCTCCAGATCATTGCCCGAAAGGATCAACAGCGGATGCTCGGCGGAAAGCCCGTGGTCGAGCAAGGCCGTGCCCAGCCGCCGCGCATTCTCCAGCGCCTGACCATAAGTCAGCTTGCGCCATTCGCCGTCCGCGCCCCGGTCCGCCAGATAAAGCTGGTCCGGCGTGGTTTCGGCCCAATGCACCAGCCGCTCGGCAAACCGGACCGGATAATCATCCAGCGGCTCCGTCTGGCGCAAATAAACCGTACCATCTTCCGCTTGCCGAATTTCAAGCTGCGGCACCCAATAACGGGCTTCACGCAAAGGGGCGGCGGCAATGGCGCTGGGGGCGAGTTTAGACATATCCAGGATCCTCCTGAAATTGTTATATACTATTACAATCTAAAAAATCCAGACCGTTTGACAAGGAGATTCACAAGCGCGTCTCCGGGCGGGAAAACCCCAACCCTCCGGCGCAAGACATTGAGCCAAACTCACCTCTAAGGTATTGCAGAAAAATAAGAAAACTAGGCCCGCAAGCTCTCCCTCGGCGCATCCGCCGCCATCGTCTGCCCCACACCCAGCGCATTGCCAAGCGCAAACAGCGTCGGCGCGTCATAGCCGAATTGCGCCGCCCCCTCCGCCACACCGCCAAGCGTCCCGCGCCAGATTTGCTCATCCTTGCGCGCAATCGAGGCGGCGATAATGCAGGGGGTTGCAGCCGACATGCCCTCGGCCAACAGCCGTTCCACCATCTCGCCCAGTGTCCGGCGGCACATGTAAAACACATTGGTGCAGGCCGGATCGGCCAATTGGCCCCAGTCGAGATTGCCGGGCAATTTGCCCATGCGCGAATGCCCGGTGACAAACCGCACCGACTGGGCAAAATCGCGATGGGTCAGCGACACGCCAAGCCGTGCTGCCAGCGCCAGCCCGGCGCTGATCCCCGGCACCACGCTCACCGGAATATTTGCGGCCTCCAGCATGGCAATCTCCTCGCCCGCCCGGCCAAAAATCATCGGATCGCCGGATTTGAGCCGCACCACATGCTTGCCCTGACCTGCCAGCTTCAGCATCATCGCATTGATATCTTCCTGGCGGCAGCTTTCGCGCCCGCCGCGCTTGCCAACGCACAGCCGCCTTGCCTCGCGCCGCGCCAGTTCCAGCACCTCGTCCGACACCAGATCGTCAAACAGGATCACATCCGCCGCCTGCAGCGCCCGCACCGCCTTGACGGTCAGCAGCTCCGCCTCACCGGGCCCCGCGCCCACCAGCGTCACCCGCCCGCTATCACGTTCCGGTCCCGCAGCAATCGCCTCCACCAGCCCGGCCGCATCATCGGCGGCAGGTGCATTCCCACTAAAGGCCAAATCCACAAACCGCTCCCAAAAGGCGCGCCGCGCCGGTCCGGCTTCAAGCCGCTCCATCACTTGCGCCCGCACCGCTCGCGCCGCCGCGCCCCAGGCCCCCAGCAGGTCCGGCAACAGCATTTCAATCCGCCGCCGCACCGCCTGCCCCAAAATCGGTGCCGCCCCATCGGTGGAAATGCTCACCACAACCGGTGAACGATTGACGATCGAGCCAAACTGAAACTGACAGAATGCCGGCTTGTCGATCACATTGACCGGCACTCCTGATGCGCGGGCCAGCGCCACAAATTCCGGCGCCTCGTCCTCATCAAGATCCCCCACCGCCAAAGCCGCCCCGGCAAACCCCGCCAGCCGCCAATCGGCCTCGATCACCCGCAACTCCCCCGCCGACGCCCCGGCGCTTAAAAGCGTCGCCATTTCTTCCGAAATGTCAGCCTTTGTAACGTAAATCTCTACTTTCGCCCCGGCAGCGGCCAAAAGCTCGGCCTTCCACGCCGCCGCCTCTGACCCACCCGCAACAATAACCCGTTGATCAACAAGAGAAAAAAACACAGGCAACACGGCCAGTGGGGCCATGCGTTGAGCATTTCTATTCAGCGGCTTCGAGACGATGCGCATCGATAATCCCCTTGATTTCTGACCGGCAAGAGCCGCAATTCGTGCCCGCTTTCAGCGCAGCACCCACCTGTTCGACGCTAAGGCAACCGCCCTCCGTCACCGCCGCCGCTATCGAATTCACCCCCACCGAAAAACACGAACAAACAATCGCCCCGACATCAGGCATGTCCGCCCCGGGCCGTCCGGCAAGGATCGCCGCACGCGTCGCCGGCGGATGATCCTCGGCAAACTGGCTGACCGCCCATTGCCGCGACACGGCCACCGGCTCGGGCGAGACAAACAGCGCAAACACCACTTCGCCATTTTCAAACAGCGCGAAATTATGTCGGCCCGACCGGCTGTCATGCACCGACAACAACGCCGCATCGTCAGCAATATCAAACACTTGCCGCACAAAAGCTTCCCAGTCCCCGGGATCGTCCATCCCCGTCAGTTCCAGCCGCACCCCGCCATGCGCCTCAGCCAGCGCCCAGTAATCAAGGCCGGAAAGTTCTGGCCGCTGCCGGGCAATGGCAAAGCCATACCAGGCCGGCTTCACCGCCCGCACGCGCACCTCGGCCATTTTCAGCGCCGGCTGGCCCGAATGCGGATCAGTCCGCGCCGTCACCAGCGCATCCACCCGCGCATTGGCGGCAAACTGGTCGGTCCAGTGCATGGGCACAAACACATGCCCGCGCTGCTGCCGGTCAGTCACCAGCGCCCGCACCAGCACCGCACCAAGGTCATTTTCCAGCCGCACCAGCCCCGCCGGCGCAACCTTCAGCCGCGCAGCGTCATCGGGATGCAATTCGGCGAACGGTTCCGCCATATGCGCCGATAGCCGCGCGGCCTTCCCCGTCCGCGTCATCGTGTGCCAATGGTCGCGCACACGGCCCGTATTGAGAATGAAATGCCCCGGCTTCGGCCGCCTTGGTTCGGGCGGCGTAACCGCCACAAACCGCGCCTTGCCATCGGGGGTATAAAACTGCCCGCCCCCAAACATCCGCTTGGCCGGCACGTCCCCCACCGGCCACTGCACCGGCACCAGCGCCTCATAATCCGCAGCACTCAAACCGGTCAGTCCAGAGAGATCAAAATCGCGGCTGCCCTCATTTTCAAACGCCGATAGTGCCGCATGCTCGGCAAAGATTTCAGCCGGATTTTCAAACCCGAAACCCGCGCCAAACCCCATCCGCTTTGCCACTTCGCAAGTGATCCACCAATCGGGTTTTGCCGCCCCCGGCAGATCGAGATAAGCGCGCTGCCGCGAAATCCGCCGCTCCGAATTGGTCACCGTCCCGTCCTTCTCGCCCCACCCCGCAGCGGGCAGAAGCACATCGGCGCAAGCCCCGGTATCGGTTTGAATCGAAATATCAGAAACGACAACAAAATCGCATGATTTCAGCGCCTTGCGGGCACGATCTGCTTCAGGAAGTGAATCAACCGGATTGGTCGCCATGATCCAGACCGCCTTGATCCGCCCGGCCTCAATCGCCTCAAAAAGCTCGACCGCTTTCAGCCCCGGCTTATCGGCCAAACGCGGTGCCTGCCAGAACCGCGCCACCCGGTCCCGCGCTGCTGCATCGCCAAAATCCATATGTGCCGCCAGCATATTTGCCAGCCCGCCAACCTCGCGCCCGCCCATCGCATTGGGCTGCCCGGTGACCGAAAACGGCCCCATTCCCGCGCGCCCGATCCGCCCGGTCGCGAGGTGACAATTAATGATCGCGTTGACCTTGTCCGTGCCGGTCGCCGACTGATTCACCCCTTGCGAATAAACCGTCACCACCTTCTCATTGGCCAGGAACAAATCATAAAATGCCTGCACATCCGAAGCCGCCAATCCGGTCGCCGCAGCCACCCGCTCCAGCGTCCAGCCCTCGGCAATTTCCAGCGCCTCAACAAAGCCGTTTGTGTGCCGCGCTACATAGTCGGCATCGACTTTCCCCGCTGTTGCCAGCGCCGCCAGCAGCCCGGTAAACAGCGCCACATCCCCATCAGCGGCAATCGGCAAATGCAGGTCAGCGAGATCAGCGCTCATCGTCCGGCGCGGATCGATCAGCACCACTTTCATTTCCGGCCGCGCCAGCTTGGCAGCAGCAATGCGCTGATAAATCACCGGATGGCACCAGGCGAGATTGGACCCCACCAGCACCACCAGATCCGCCAGCTCGAGATCTTCATAACAGCCCGGCACCGTGTCCGAGCCAAACGCCCGCTTGTGCCCGGCCACCGAGGAGGCCATGCAGAGGCGCGAATTGGTGTCCATATTGCCCGAGCCGAGAAACCCCTTCATCAGCTTGTTGGCGACGTAATAATCCTCGGTCAGCAATTGCCCCGAACCATAAATCGCCACCGCATCCGGCCCGTGCTCGGCAATCACCGCACCAAATTTTGTCGCCACCAGATCAAGCGCATCCTCCCAGCTCGCCCGCACCCCGCCGATTTGCGGATAAAGCAGCCGCCCCTCAAGCGACAGCGTCTCCCCCAGCGCCGAACCTTTCGAACACAGCCGCCCGAAATTGGCCGGATGCTCCGGGTCCCCTTTGATCGTCACCGACCCATCGGTCTGCCTGCTCGCCAGCACCCCGCACCCAACCCCGCAATAGGGGCAGGTGGTTTTAACGGTCCGGGGGGCTTGCGCGTTCATGCGCCCTACTCCGCCGCAACCGCAACGGCATCGCGGGCCATCAATATCCGCCCGTCCTCAACGCGCACGGGGATGGTCAACACACGGCCCTCGTCCGCTCCCTGCGCTGCGCCGGTCTCCAGCGAAATCACCCAATTATGCAACGGACAGGTCACCGCCGCCCCATGCACAATGCCCTGGCTCAGCGGCCCGCCCTTGTGCGGGCATTGGTCTTCAATCGCAAAAACCTGGTCTTCCTGGGTGCGGAACACCGCAATCTTGCCCATCGGCGTGTTGACGCAGCGCGCGCCCCGCCGGGGAATGTCCGTCACACTGCCAATATCAATCCAGTCAGCCATCATGCTCACTCCGCCGCCACCATGTTGAGATCGGCCATAGCCGCAAATTCATGCGCGTCCTTGCCATTGACCCGCTCTTCCCACGGATCGACCTGGGCAAATGTCTGGCTGAACACAAACCGCTCATAAAGCCGCCGCCGCTTGTCGCGATCAGCGACCACAGCCGCCTGGATGGACTCCATCCCCACGCGCTTCAGCCATTTGTAAATGCGTTCGAGATAATGCCCCTGCTCACGATAAAGCTGCACCAGCGCCACGATGATCTCGAGCGTCTCTTCCTCACTATCCGCATGGCACAGCGGCTCGGTGCCCTTGATGTCGAGCCCCGCCGCCCCGGCAAACACGATGTCGTAACCGCTATCGACGCAGATCACGCCCACATCCTTGCACGTGGCTTCCGAGCAATTGCGCGGACAGCCGGACACCGCCATTTTCACCTTGGCCGGCGTCCACGCCCCCCACATGAATTTCTCGATCTTGATGCCAAGCCCGGTTGAATCCTGGGTGCCAAACCGGCACCAGTCAGACCCCACACAGGTCTTTACCGTGCGCAAGCCCTTGGCATAGGCCGCCCCCGACACCATCCCGGCGGCATTGAGATCAGCCCAGACCCCGAGCAGGTCTTCCTTTTTCACGCCCAGCAAATCAATGCGCTGCCCGCCGGTCACCTTGACGGTTGGAATGGCAAACTTGTCGGCCACATCGGCAATCGCGCGCAGTTCATTCGGCGTCGTGATGCCGCCAAACATGCGCGGCACCACCGAATAGGTGCCATCCTTTTGAATATTGGCGTGCACCCGCTCATTGATGAAGCGCGACTGGTTGTCGTCCTCATATTCGCCGGGCCAGTCCGCCACGAGATAATAGTTGAGCGCCGGCCGGCACTTGGCGCAGCCGCACGAGGTCTTCCATTCCAGTTCCTGCATCACCGCGGGAATGGATTTCAGCCCCTTGGCGCGGATCAACTGGCGCACATCGGCATGGCCCATATCGGTGCATTTGCACATCGGGGTGATCGCCGACGGATTATAACTCCCCCCAAGGGTCAGCGCCAAAAGCTGCTCCACCAGATTGGTGCACGACCCGCACGAGGCCGAGGCCTTGGTATGGGCGCGCACATCATCAAGCGTGGTCAGCCCCTTGGCCGAAATGGCCGTGGTGATCTTCGATTTGCATACGCCGTTGCACCCACAGATCTCTGCCTCATCCGGCAAGGCTGCAACGGCCGCCATAGGGTCCAGCGGGGACCCTCCCTGATAGGCCTGGCCAAAAATCAGGGTCTCGCGCATCTCCGAAATATCGGTGCCATTCTTGAGCATGTCGAAGAACCACGGCCCGTCGCCGGTCTCCCCATACATGACCGCGCCGATAATCTTGTTGTCCTGCAAGACCAGCCGCTTGTAGACACCCGCCGCCGCATCGCGCAGCACGATTTCCTCGCGGTCATCGCCCTCGCCAAAATCCCCGGCGGAATAAAGATCAATCCCGGTCACCTTCAGCCGGGTCGCGGTAAACTGCGGCTTGAACGCGGCTTCCGTATCCCCGCACAAATGCGCCGCAGCAATCCCGGCCTGCTGATACAAAGGCGCGACCAGCCCGTAGCACATGCCGCCAGCCTCCGCGCATTCCCCCACCGAATAGATATCCGGGTCCGAGGTCTGCATCTGGTCATTGACGACAATGCCGCGATTAACCGCCAGCCCGGCCTCTTTCGCCAGCGCCGCATTGGGGCGGATACCGACCGCCATCACCACCAGATCGGCTGGAATAATGGTGCCGTCTTCCAGATGCACCGCCTCCACCCGGTTCGTGCCGGTGATCTGTTTGGTATTGGCCTTGGTGATCACGTTGATGCCGCGCCGCTGCAGCTCTTTTTCCAGCAGATAGCCCGCCGCCGGATCAAGCTGGCGTTCCATCAGCGAGGGCATCAGGTGAATAACCGTCACCGTCATCCCCTGTGCCGTCAGCCCCGCTGCGGCCTCCAGCCCCAGCAGGCCGCCACCGATCACCACCGCATGCCCGCGCGATTTCGCCGCCAGCATCATCGCATGCACATCATCGAGATCGCGATAGCTCAAGACGCCGGGCAGATCATGGCCGGGCACCGGAATGATGAATGGCACCGAACCCGTCGCAATCAGCAGCTTGTCGTAAGGGGCCACTTCGCCATGCTCGGAGGTCACCGTTCTGGCTTCCCGGTCAATGGCGACAACCTTGTGCCCTTTGTAGAGCATCACGTTATGCTCGATATACCAGCCATCCCCGTGGATGATGATATCCTCGAACGCCTTCTCCCCCGACAGCACCGGCGACAGCATGATGCGGTCGTAATTCACCCGGCTTTCGGCATTGAAAATGGTAACGTCATACCGGCCGGGGGCCGTCTCAAACAGTTTTTCAAGCGCGCGCCCGGGGGCCATGCCATTGCCGATGACAACAAGTTTTTGTGCCATTTGCGCCTCCTATTCAGCCGCTGTCGCAAGCGTGCGGCGGGCACGCTTTTCGCGGATATGTTGCAGGGTTTCAGGGTCGGGATCAGCGCCGCCCTCATAGGCCTCGAGAAAGTCCGAAAGCTCCTCGCGATAGGCGTAGTAATCCTTGTGCGCCAACAGCGCCTTGCGCGACCGGGGCCGTGGCAGATCAACCTCCATGACATTGCCGATCCGGGCATTGGGCCCGTTCGACATCATCACCACCCGGTCAGCCAGCAAAATGGCTTCATCCACATCATGGGTCACGCAAATGGCGGTCACCTTGGTCTTGGCCCAGACCTCCATCAAGACATCCTGCAATTCCCAGCGCGTCAGGCTGTCGAGCATGCCAAACGGCTCATCGAGCAGCAGCAGTTTCGGCGACAGGGCAAAGGCGCGGGCAATTCCCACCCGCTGTTTCATGCCATTGGAGAGGTCAGCCGCCAGCTTGTGCATGCTGTCCCCCAGCCCCACGCGATTAAGGTAATATTCCACCACATCGCGGCGCTCGGCAGCGCTCGCCTTGGGATAAACCCGGTCCACACCCAGCGCCACATTCTCGCGCGCCGTCAGCCAGGGCATTAGCGAGGGGGCCTGAAACACCACCGCCCGGTCCGGCCCGGCCTTGGCGATTTCCTTGCCATCGAGAATAATCCCGCCGCCGGAAATCTTGTTCAGCCCCGCCACCATCGACAATACCGTCGACTTGCCACAGCCCGAATGGCCGATCAGGGTCACGAACTCGCCCTTTTTCATCTTGAAATCGAACTTGTCGACCACAGTCAGCGGCCCCTTCGGGGTCGGATAAATCTTGGTCACATCGGAAAATTCAACATAGCGCTCCGATTGCGGCGACGCCGCCGCATCCGCATAAGCGGCCGGCAGATCACTTGCCGGGGCCTGGGTAATCGGCACCACATTCGGCAAAATGATATCGCGGGTTGAAGCCACATCGCGCGCCGCGCCCACTTCCATTAAATATTCGGTAATCTCGCGGCGCAGCCGGATGAAATCATCATTTGAATTCATTTCCGCCCGATCGCGCGGCCGGGCAATATCGACAGCAAAACTGGGCCCCAGTGTCGCCTTCGGCCCCGGATTGAGCGGGATCACCCGGTCCGCCAGAAGGATCGCCTCATCCACATCATTGGTGATGAGCACAATGGTCTTTTTCTCGGCCTCGGAGATCGCCGCAAATTCGTCCTGCAGCTTGGCCCGCGTCAGCGCATCCAGCGCGGAAAGCGGCTCGTCCAGCAGCAATATTTCCGGCTGCATCGCCAAAGCCCGCGCCACCGCCACCCGCTGTCGCATGCCGCCTGAAAGCTCGGCAGGATGCCGGTCGCGGGCGTGCCCCAGCCCGACCATTTCAATATAGCGGGCAACGATTTCCGCCCGTTCCTTGCCGCTCTTGTTTTTGTGCACGGCATTGACCGCCAGCGAAACATTGCCGGCCACCGTCAGCCAAGGCATCAGCGAATAGGATTGAAACACCACCCCGCGCTCGGGCCCCGGCCCGGCAATCTCCTTGCCCCGAAACATCACCCCGCCGCGCTCGGGCTGGATCAGCCCGGCCATCAGCGAAATCAGCGTCGTTTTGCCCGAACCGGAAAACCCCAGAATGGCGACAAACTCGCCCTCTTGAACGCTGAGGTTTACATCGTCCAGCACCTCGCTCCGGCGCGCGCCTTCGCCATAGCTTTTGCAGATATTGGAGAGTTCAAGAATGTTGGCCATCCCTCCCTCCTAGCGGTTCGTGGAATAGGTGAAGGCGGTCTGCAGGGCGAACATCACCCGATCGAGCAGGAAGCCGATAATGCCGATAGTCAAAACCGCAACGATGATGCGCGCCAGCGAATCCGAGGAGCCGTTCTGGAATTCATCCCAGACGAATTTGCCAAGCCCGGGGTTTTGCGCCAGCATTTCCGCCGCGATCAGCACCATCCAGCCCACACCAAGCGACAGGCGCAAACCGGTAAAGATCAGTGGCAGCGCCGAGGGCAGCACCAATTGGCGAATGGTCGTGAAGGTCGATAATTGCAGCACCTTGCCGACATTGATCAGGTCCTTGTCGATCGAGGCAACGCCAAGCGCTGTGTTGATAAGGGTCGGCCAGAGCGAACAAAGCGTCACCGTCACCGCCGAAATCACCAGCGCCTTGGGAAAGGCGTCGCTCGCATCCACATAAGTGGCGGAAACGATCATGGTGACAATCGGCAGCCAGGCCAAAGGCGAGACCGGCTTGAACAATTGCACCAGCGGATTGAGCGCGCCGTTAAAGGCCCGGCTCAGCCCCGATGCAATCCCCAAAGGCACCGCAATAATCGTCGCAATGGCGAAACCAAGCCCCACGGTTTTCAGCGAGGTCAGAATCTGGTCGAAATAGGTCGGCTTGCCGGTATAGGCGCGGTCCTTCACCTTGTCGGCTTGCCCATCGGCAATCAGCTTGGCATTGCGCACATCCTGCCGTTCATAAAAGGCAGCCGCCTTTTCGCGTTCCTTGAAATGATCATCCCAGAGATTTGTCGTTTGCACCCAGACTTCCGCCGGGCCGGGAATAGCCCCCAGCGAGGTCTGCACTTGCGGCGCCAAAGCGCCCCAGGCCAGCACAAAGGCGAAAATGCCGATCAGCGGGATAACCAGCACATCGCGCAATTCCCCCATCTGCTCGCGCGGATTGTCACCGGCGGCGATTTTGAGCAGTGGCGTCAGCCAGCCGAACCCCAATGCATTCAGCCAGGCCGCAGCCTTGTTGATCAGCGCAAACAGCTTTTCGCGGCGCCGGGCCTTGCCATTGTCGATACCGGTGGAAACTTCAGATGCTGTGCTCATGTCCTGAGATCCTTGATCCGCATGTAAGAGAGGCGGCCGCGCCGGGCGCGACCGCTTGAAGTTGCAAAAATCTAGTTGGAAACCACGGCCGAGCCGGTGACGGTCTGACCGGTCTTGAGGCCAATCGTCAGGCTGTCGATATAGGCATTGGGGGTGCGCCCGTCATAGGCGATACCATCGATAATGTCGGCCGCAGGCGTCGGATCGCGATAGCCATCTGTATCCCAGGGGAAATCCGCCTCAGCCACCATGCCCTCGTCCACCAGCATTCTGGCAGCCTGCAAGTAGATATCCGGGCGATAGACCGACTTGGCCACCTCGTCATACCAGCTGTCGGGTTGCTGCTCGGCAATCTGGCCCCAGCGGCGCATCTGCGTCAGGTACCAAACGGCGTCCGAATAATAGGGATAGGTCGCAAAATAGCGGTAGAACACGTTGAAATCGGGCACGTCACGCTTGTCGCCCTTTTCATATTCAAATGTGCCGGTCATCGAATTGGCGATCACCTCGGCATCGGCGCCGACATATTCGGATTGCGACAGGATCTCCACCGCCTCAGGACGATTGGCATTGTCGTTCTCGTCCAGCCATTTGGCCGCCCGGATCAGCGCCTTGGTCAGCGCCAGCGTCGTATTGGGATATTCTTCGGCAAACTCAGCGGTAATGCCGAACACTTTTTCCGGATTGTTCTTCCAGATTTCATAATCGGTCACCACCGGCACACCGATCCCCTTGAACACGGCGGCCTGGTTCCACGGCTCGCCAACGCAATATCCGTGGATCGTGCCCGCCTCCAGCGTTGCGGGCATTTGCGGCGGCGGCGTCACCGACAAAAACGCCTCGGCGCCAATCTGGCCCGATGTGTCTTCATTCGAATAAAGCCCGGGATTGATGCCGCCCGCTGCCAGCCAGTAGCGCAGTTCGTAGTTATGGGTGGAGACCGGAAACACCATGCCCATATTGAAGGGCTTGCCCTCATTGCGCATCGTCTCGACCACCGGCTTCAAGGCCGCAGCGCTGATTGGATGCACCGGCTTGCCATCCTCGCCTATCGGCACATTCGGCTTCATCATCTCCCAGATTTCGTTGGAGACGGTAATGCCATTGCCGTTCAGATCCATCGAGAACGGGGTGATGATATGCGCCTTGGTGCCATAACCAATGGTTGCGGCCAGCGGCTGGCCTGCCAGCATATGCGCGCCATCAAGCTGGCCGGTGATCACACCATCAAGCAACACCTTCCAGTTCGCCTGCGGCTCAAGGGTCACATAAAGCCCCTCATCCTCGAAATAGCCTTTCTCATAGGCAATCGCGAGCGGGGCCATGTCGGTCAGCTTGATAAAGCCGAACTTCAGCTCGTCCTTTTCAACGTCGAGCATTTCGGCCTGGGCAAACACTGTGCCCACCGAAAGAAAAACGCTTGAGAGCACAAGCGCTGCAGCGGCCTTGCGCAGAGGTCGGGTAGTGGCGGCAAATCGGGTCATCTAGGGTCTCTCCATTCGACCTGGTTGACGGAATGCACCATCCGCTGCCCCTCGCGCCCAAAAACAAAAAAGCCGCCAACCGGAGAAGAGTCAGCGGCCTGTGGGCCCTTCACTCCTCCTGTTGGCAGCTTTGCCGTAATGGGCGCCCAGCGCTGGACGCAATTCTTGACGTTTTCACGCCTGATACCGGTTTTCAGATCCTGAAAGCGGTATCGTTGGTTTTGGCTATAGCGAGAATCTCAGCCCCGCGCAACGCATAATTGTGCATCATTTAATCATTTTTGTAATCTGCTTATTATTTAAGCACAATGCTACAGCTTTTGCGCAATAATGTAGCGATCAAGGTCATCCGGATCAAAAACCTGACCATCAAAAAACCCGTCTGGCCCCAGACTAAGCATGCCCTTGGTCACGCCAACGGGCGTCGACTCACCAAGCGCCCCCTCAACCTTGGCATTGGCCGCCGGCACCGGCACCCCGAGCGGCGACAACGCCGCGCGATAAAGATCGGGCCGGTAACATTCCGCCGCAATCCGCGCATTTTCCGCCGTATGCCCCAATTGCCCCCAGCGCACCATTTGCGAATAAAACCACAGCGCATGGCTTTGCCAGGGAAAGGTTGCCGCCCGCGCATGGGGAATGAAAAAATCATCCACGCCTGCCATCTCGCCCCGCGCCAGCATCAGCTGCCCCGAAAGCCCGTGCATCAAAATATCGGCCGGCTGATCGAGATAGTCGGGTGCCGCCAATATCTGCGCCACCTCATCGAGATTTTGCCGGTCCCCGCACCAGATCGAGGCCCGGTAGACCGCCCGGATCAAGGCGGCCAGCGCCTCTGGCTCCCGCCGTGCCCATTCCGAGGTCAGCCCCAAAACCTTTTCCGGGCTCGAGCGCCAGATTGCAGCTTTAACCGTCGCAATCCGCCCCACCCCGCGCGCCACCGCCACCGAATTCCACGGCGCACCAACGCAAAACCCGTCAATCGCCCCGCGCGCCAGGGCGTCGGGCAGCAGGGGCGGCGGCACGATGACAATCTCGATATCCCGATCGGGGTGAATGCCTGAAGCCGCCAGCCAATAGCGCAATTCGTAATTATGCCCTGAATGGGGGTGCACCACGCCAAAGCGCAGCTTTTCGCCCCCGGCCCGCGCCGCAACGACCTGTTTTAACGCCGCCCCCACGGCCCGCGCCGACAAATCACTGGGCGCGCCCGCTGCCACCAGCAAATCCCAAAGCGCGGGACTGACCGTCACCGAATTCCCGCCCAGCCCCAGCGCCATCGGCGCAATCGTCGGCACATTGAGCGGGTTCAGCCCCAGCGAGGAGGCAATCGGCATTGGTGCCAGCATATGCGCCACATCAAAATGCCCCACCGCCAGCCGGTCACGGATATTCGCCCACGAGCTTTGCTTGACCAGATTGAGTTTCAGCCCCTCTTCCGCCGCAAACCCGCGCGCTTCCGCCACCACCAGCAGCGCGCTGTCCAGCAGCGGCAAAAACCCGGCATTGATCTCAAACAGACTGGTCATTGGGCGCGCACTCTCATGGTTCCATCAGCCCCGCTGCCAAAATCAGGCTCTGTGCAATATCCACCATGCGGCGGTTCTGGTTCATCGCGGTCTTGCGCAACAATTGATAGGCAGCATTTTCATCCAGCCCCCGCGTGCGCATCAAAATCCCCTTGGCCTGATCAAGGATCTTGCGATCCTCCAGTTCGCTGCGCGCCTCTTCCAGCTCCCGCGTCAGCTTGGAAAACGCATTGAAACGCGAAATCGCCATATCAAGGATCGGCTTCACCCGGTCCTTTTTCATCCCGTCCACCACATAGGCGGAAACCCCCGCCTCAATCGCCTTTTCCATCGAAGCCTTGTCGGATTTGTCGACAAACATCGCGATCGGCTTTTGCAGCGCCCGGCTGAGTGAAAAGAAGTGTTCCAGCATGTCGCGATTGGGATTTTCGAGATCAATCATCACCACATCCGGCGCGATCTCTGTGACCTTGCGCCCGACCTCTTTGACATCGGTGATAATGAAAACCTGATTATGCCCGGCCTCGCGCAATCCACCCTCGATAATCGAAGCGCGGATGCGGTTTTCATCAATAATCAGAATATTGAGATCCGGGGCCAGCATGAGGACAGTCAATAGCATGCCCACCGATTATGCAAAGCCACATTATGCAAATAGTTTATGCAAACCTGCCTTGTCACAGATGCATGACCCGACGCTAATGGGCGCTTGCACTCCGCCAGTCCTTCCTGTTCTATGACAGGTGGAGTGCAAATATTATGGATCTATTCGATGAAATGATTTGCGGGCCAGATGCGGTTCGCGATCCCTATAGTGCCTATTACAGCTGGTTTTGCGAACAGGACCCCGCCAAACTACGCCGTAAGCTTGCAGATGCGGAAACCTTTTTCCGCCGCAGTGGCATTACCTTCGCCGTTTACGGCAGTCAGGAAGCCGCCGAGCGCCTGATCCCCTTCGACATCCTGCCGCGCATCATTTCGGGCCGCGAATGGCGCAAGCTTTCCGAGGGCATCGAACAGCGCGTCGTCGCCATCAATGCCTTCCTCTCAGACATCTATCACCGTCAGGAAATCATCCGCGCCGGGCGCATCCCGCGCGATCTGATTGTGCGCAACAAGGCCTTCCTGCCCGAGATGATCGGCTTCAAGCCGCCGGGCAATGTCTATACCCATGTCATCGGCACCGACATCGTGCGTACCGGCGAGGACGAATTCTTCGTGCTCGAGGATAATGCCCGCACCCCTTCGGGCGTTTCCTACATGCTGGAAAACCGCGAAACCATGATGCAGATGTTCCCGTCTCTCTTCGCCACCAACAAGGTGCGCCCGGTCGAGAACTATCCCTTTTCCCTGCGCCAAAGCCTCGCAGCCCTCGCCCCGCCGGGCTGCAAGGGCGAACCGACCATCGCCATCCTCACCCCCGGCATCTATAATTCCGCCTATTTCGAACATTCCTTCCTCGCCGACCAGATGGGCGTGGAACTGGTCGAGGGCGCGGATCTGCGCATTGTCGATGGCAAGGTCGCCATGCGCACCACCCGCGGCTACAAGCCCATCGACGTGCTCTACCGCCGTATCGACGATGATTATCTCGACCCCATGACCTTCCGCCCGGATTCAACCCTTGGCGTGCCCGGCATCATGGATGTCTACCGCGCCGGCAATATCACCATTGCCAATGCGCCGGGCACCGGCATTGCCGATGACAAGGCGATCTATTCCTATCTGCCCGACATCATCGAATTCTATACCGGGCGCAAACCGCTTTTGAACAATGTCCCAACCCATCGCTGCGCCGAGCCGGAGGCACTCAAATACGTGCTCGATAATCTCGGCGATCTGGTGGTCAAGGAAGTGCACGGTTCGGGCGGCTATGGCATGCTGGTTGGCCCCACCTCCACCAAGACCGAGCAGCGCGCATTCGCCAAAAAGCTGAAAGCCAATCCCGATAATTACATCGCCCAGCCAACGCTTTCCTTGTCCACCGTACCCATCGTCACCAAAAGCGGCCTCTCGCCCCGCCATGTTGATCTAAGGCCCTTCGCGCTGGTCTCCGACACAATGCGCATCGTGCCCGGCGGCCTCACCCGCGTCGCCCTCAAAAAAGGCTCGCTGGTGGTCAATTCCAGCCAGGGCGGCGGCACCAAAGACACCTGGGTTCTGGAGGACTAATCTGAGATGCTGGGCAAAACCGCAAATGGCCTGTTCTGGATGTTCCGCTATATCGAGCGGGCGGAAAATATCGCCCGCCTGGTCGATGCGGGCCTGCGCATGGCCCTTACCCGCGCCTCCACCGGCGAGGATGAATGGGCCTCGCTCGTCGCCACCGCCGGGGCGACCGCGGCCTTCAAGCAAAAGCACGACACCTTTTCAGCCACCAATGTCATCGATTTCCTGCTGCGCGACCGCGACAATCCCTCCAGCGTGCGCACCTCCATCGAGCTGGCCCGCAACAATGCGCGCCTCGTGCGCACCGCCGTCACCCGTGAGGTCTGGGAAAGCGTCAACCAGTGCTGGCTGACCACCTGCACCCTTTTAAAGGACCGCATCCGCGAAGCGGACCTGCCCGAAGTCCTCGCCTCCATCAAACAGGATGGCGGCCTGATCCGGGGGGCCCTGCATGGCACCATGCTGCGCAACGAGCATTATGATTTCGCCCGCATCGGCACCTTCGTTGAACGCGCCGACAATACCGCGCGCATTCTCGATGTGAAATATTACGTGCTCTTGCCCTCGATTTCCTTTGTCGGCTCCGCCCTTGATAATTTCCAGTGGGAGAGCATCTTGCGCTCCGTCTCCGCCCAGCGCTCCTATCGCTGGGTTTATGACGCGCAATATCAATCGGCCAATATCGCCGATTTCCTCATCCTCAATGGCCGCATGCCGCGCTCGCTGGCCTTTTCCTACGCCAAGATTACCAGCAATCTCAGCTTTCTGGCCGATGAATATGGCGAGAGCCACACCTGCCACGAAACCGCCAACCGCAATCTCCACCGCCTCAAGGGCAAGTCGATCTCGGATATATTCGATCAGGGCCTGCACGAATTCCTGCAGGATTTCATTCAGGACAATAGCCGCCTCAGTCGCGAAATTGCTGAAGCCTATTTGTTCAACTAAGGCGAAATATCATGCGGCTCAACATCTCCTACAGCACCGAATATGGCTATGACGAGCCAGTGAAATACGGCCTGCAGCGCCTGCGCCTCACCCCAAGCACCCGCACCGGCCAGGCCGTGATCGACTGGCGCACCGAGCTTGAAGGCGCGACCGAGGAAGTCTCCTATCGCGACCATTTCAACAATCCCGTCACCCTGATTTCCGCCGAACCGGGCACACATGCCGTCTCCATCACCGCCAGCGGCGAAGTTGAAACCGAAAACCTGCACGGGGTCGTGGGCACCCATTCCAATCTGGCCCCGCTCTGGCTGTTCCAGCGCGAAACAGACCTGACCACAAAAACCCGCGCCATCGCCGCCATGACACGCGAGCTGACCGAAGAAGAAGACGTGCCGCGCATGCACCAGTTGATGGCTCTGATTGCCGAGCGCGTCGAATATGGCTCGGGCGCCACCGATGTCACCACCACCGCCGATCAGGCCCTCGCCGCCGGGCGCGGTGTCTGTCAGGACCACACCCACATTTTCCTCACCGCCGCGCGCGCCCTGGGCTATCCGGCCCGCTATGTCAGCGGTTTTCTGATGATGGACGGGCAAACCCATCAGGCCGCCAGCCACGCCTGGCCCGAAGTCTATCTCGATCAGCTCGGCTGGGTCGGCTATGACGTCTCCAACGGCATCTCGCCCGATGACCGCTATGTTTGCCTCGCCACCGGCCTCGACTATCGCGACGCCGCCCCCATTTCGGGAATTCGTCACGGATTTTCATCAGAAACCCTTGCAGTTCAGGTGATTGTCGAGCAGTGATAGCGCATGCATAATTCATTCGTGCCGTCATGACCTATTGCGTTGCTCTGAAACTCGATCACGGGCTGGTCTTCATGTCCGATACCCGCACCAATGCGGGCGTCGACAATGTCTCCATTTTCCGCAAGATGCACACCTGGTCGCGCCCCGGCGAACGGGTCATCACCCTGTTGACCGCCGGCAATCTGGCCACCACACAGGCCGTCATCTCGGTACTCGACGAACGCACCAAGGCCTCCGAGGATCGCACCTCGTCGCTTTTGGAAACACCTTCCATGTTTCAAACCGCCCAACTGGTCGGCGCAACGCTCAAGGAAGTCATCAAAAGCAATGCCGATACCGGCCAGAAGGCAGATTCCACCTTCAATGCCACCGTCATTCTGGGCGGCCAGATCAATGGCACCGAACCGCGCCTGTTCCTGATCTATCCCGAAGGCAATTTCATCGAATCCTCGCCCGACACCCCGTTCTTTCAGGTCGGCGAAACCAAATATGGCAAACCCATTCTCGTGCGCGCCTATGATCCGGCCATGTCGTTCGAGGAAGCCACCAAAATGCTGATCCTCTCATTCGACAGCACCATCAAGGCCAATCTCTCGGTCGGCCTGCCGCTCGATCTGCAATTTTATGAAAACGACAGTCTCGAGCCGGGCTTTGAAACCCGCATCATGCCCGATGACGATTATTACAACGAATTGTCGAACGGCTGGGGCGAAGCCATCAAACAGACTTTTGCCACCCTGCCCGACTATAAACGCCCCAAACAATAGGCCGGCGGGCCAGCGCTAGTTTTCCCGCCGCATGCTGCTTTCATGCCAGCGGTGCAGCGTCAGCCAGGCGATAAACGATGTCATGGCAAAAATCGCCACCCCGGTCAGCGTCAACAACACCATGGCCGCAAACAGGCGCGGCATATCCAGCCGGTATTGCGATTCCAGCAACCGGAACGCCAGACCGGACCCGGCCCCGGACGATCCGGCAGCAAACTCAGCCACAACCGCCGCAATCAGCGACAACCCGCCGCCAATGCGCAACCCCGCCATGAAATAGGGCAGCGATGCCGGCAGTTTGAGAAAAAACAGCGTCTGCCAGCGCGAGGCACCATAAAGATCGAACAGGTTCAACAAATTGTGGTCAACGCTTTTCAGCCCCTGCACCATGTTCGAGAGAATGGGAAAAAACGCCACCAGAAAAGCGCAGATCAGCAAGGCCGTCTGCGTATCAGGCGCATAGATCAGCAAAAGCGGCGTAATGGCGACAATCGGGGTCACCTGCAACACCACCGCATAGGGAAACAGCGCCAGCTCGATCCATTTCGATTGCACCAGCAAAATCGCCATGGCACAGCCCCCGATCAGGGCCAGCACCAGCGCCGAAACCGTAATTTTGAGGGTCACCCACAAGGCCGGCAGCAAAATCGTCCGGTCCGCGATCAATGCTGCCCACACATCGCCCGGCGCGGGCAGGATGTAACGCGGGATCTGGTTGACCACCACCAGCAAATGCCAGCCCAGCACCGCCAGCACCAGCATGATAACCGGCACCAGCACCCGCAGCCAGCGGCCCAGTTCGGCGCGCCCCGGTGACAGGCTCACCCGCTCGCGTGCCCCATCACCCATCGGTACGCGCCTCAATGCTGATCGCCGCCTGCAAGGCCGCCGACACTTTGGCGCACACCGCCCGGTAAGGCTCGGAGACGCGATAATCGGCATTGCGCGCCGCCGCGCCATCCAGCTTCAAATCGGCATAAACCTGCCCCGGCCGCGCCCGCATCACCACAATCCGGTTCGACAGATAAGCGCTTTCAAACACCGAATGAGTGACAAAAATCACCGTCACCCCGGATTGTTTCCAAAGCCGCAGCACATCATCATTCAGCTTCTGGCGGGTAATCTCGTCAAGCGCTGCAAACGGCTCATCGAGCAACAGCAATTTCGGCCGCGTCACCAGCGCCCTTGCAATCGATACCCGCATTTTCATCCCGCCGGACAATTCACGCGGATAGGCATTGGCAAAATCCGCCAGCCCCACCATGGCAAGCGTTTCCATGATCCGCGCTCGCGCCGCCCCTTTGCCCATGCCCTGCAAACGCAGCGGCAAATAGACATTGCCGAACACCGTTTGCCAGGGCATCAGCGTCGGCTCCTGAAACACAAAGCCGATATCGCCCTCGGGCAAGCCTTGGCCATTAATCGGCGAGGCAGGCCAGGCAATTTCCCCGCCACTCGGCGCGCCCAGCCCGGCAATCAGCCGCAATGCCGTTGATTTGCCACAGCCCGAAGGCCCCAACAGGCTCAAAAACTCGCCACGCCGCACATCCAGCGACATGTCCGACAGCGCCACAGTGCCATTGGAAAAATTCTTGGAGACATGCCGCATCGAAACCACGGCCCCCGTGGTGTCCTGCGCATCTCTGGCAACTGCATCATTCATCGCATGACAACCCGGCACCGGGAACAAAAAGCGCGGGGCCAAACACCCGCACCCAACGATTCAGCCAGGCGCGCCTAGCGAACAAGTTCGACACCAACCCCCTTGCACACAAACGCGGTTGTGTAGGATTGGGTATAATCCAGATCAGCCGGCAACAGCCCGATCTCCACCAGCTTGCCAAAAAATCCGGCACTGCGTTCATCGGTCATGCAGCCAATCCCCAGCGTCTCGGCATCCCCGGAAACGGCAATGCCATATTCTTTCAGCTTGTCGCGGGAAAAGGCCAGCTGCGCATCACTCATGTCCGGATTGTCCTGCTTGATCAAGGCATTGGCCGCAGCATTGTCACCATAGAGATAATTATACCAGCCAATGATCGATGCATCGACAAAGCGCTGCACCAGATCTGGGTTGCTTTCAATCAACGCCTGACTGGTCGAAATCGTCGTCGAATAGGGATCGTAACCGGCATCAGCCAAAAGAAACACTTTCGGCGCCCAGCCCGCTTCCCGCTCGATCGCAAACGGCTCGGAAGTCACATAGCCCTGCTGCACTGACTTCTTGTCGGCAATGAACGGCGCGGAATTGAACGTATAGGGCTGGGTCGGCACCTCGGCAAAAGCGGGATAGCGCCGCTTCATCCATTCAAACACCGTCCCCGCCACCGTCGAGCTGAGGATCAGCTTGTCGGCTTTCGCCAGATCTTCAAACGTCTCCATGCCGGCATCGGGATGCGCCATCAGAATTTGCGGCCCCTTTTGAAAAATCGCGGCCACATGCTTGATCGGGATACCCTGCTCAACAGCATAAAGCCCGCCGATTGCGCCCCCCATATTAAAGGTCAGCTTGCCGGCTGCCAGAAGCGCGGTGTTATTCGCCTGCGGCCCGCCCTGCACGATGGTCACTTCCAGCCCGTATTCGGCATAGGTGCCATCGGCCACAGCCTGATAAAAGCCGCCATGCTCCCCTTGCGCCAGCCAGTCTGTGCCAAAACTCACGGCATCAAGCGCCAGCGCGCCCGTCGTCATCAGACCCGACGTAACAATAGCAGCAATCACACCCAGCTTGCGCCCAAACATCATTTGCATTTTCCTTCCACGGCACCCGCCTGTCCCGAACGACCCGGCGCGTTGCGCAAAATTGCAGGCGACCAACATCCCATGCCGCCTGTTGCGGCTGATAGCAGGTTTTGGCCGTTCCCCGCCAGTCACCTTGAGGCAATGGGTATCAAAACTGCCCGTTCCGGCCCCTTCACGCCTCGTCAACCTCCCCGCGGCTATTGTGTCGAACCCAAATTATGGATAGGGCTATCCCCGGCTCCGCCGAGGCTTTTATCGTCCGCAATTTTGTAAAGTAGTGAAGCGCAATGAACGACCGTCAGACCCCACCCGAACTTCCCCAGATGGCTGCCATCGTCTCGCTGACCAAGCGGACCGGCTATGTCTATCCCTCTTCGGACATCTATAATGGTTTGAACGGCTTCTTCGACTATGGTCCGCTCGGCACCACGCTCAAGGACAATATCCGCCGTTTCTGGTGGGAAAGCATGGTCGAACGTCCGCCGGTTGGCCCCGATGGCCGCCCCTTGCAGACCTTCGGCATCGATAGTTCCGTCATTCTCAACCCGCAGGTCTGGCAGGCCTCCGGTCATGTTGATGGCTTCCACGACGAATTGACCGACTGCGCCGAAACCAAGAAGCGCTACCGTGCTGACCATGTCATGTGCTACCCCGCCCGCCTTAATGGCGAGAGCGAAATGCTCGGCTATGTGTCGGTCATGAGCGGCGATGATGCGGTTGAGCAGCTGGAAAAGCGCTACCGTTTCCTCGAAAAAAGCCTCAGCGGCAAAAAGCTCACCCGCGCCGATTTCAAGGATGGCGTGCCCTATATCGAACTGCCCGAAGACGAGCAGAAAAAAGTACTGGCACCCGACGCTTCAGCCATCGGCACCCTCGGCGCACCGCGCGAATTCGGCCTGATGTTTGAAACCTCGGTTGGCGCGCTGGCCGGTTCGGATTCAAAAGCCTATCTCCGCCCAGAAACAGCCCAGGGCATTTTCATCAATTTCCGCAATGTGGTCGCCTCCTCGCGGCCAAGGGTTCCCTTCGGCATTGCCCAGGTTGGCAAGGCCTTCCGCAACGAAATCACCCCGCGCAATTTCATCTTCCGCAGCCGCGAATTCGAGCAGATGGAAATGGAATGGTTCTGCGATCCCGAAGAGAGCGACAAATGGTTCGAATTCTGGGTGCATGAGCGCCGCGAATGGTGGAACCGTCTCGGTGTACGCTCCGAAAACCTGATCGTGCGCCCGCACGAAAAGGAAGAGCTTTCCCATTATTCCTCGGCCACTTCCGATATCGAATACCGCTTCCCCTTCGCCCGTGGCGAATTCGGCGAGCTTGAAGGTGTGGCCAACCGTTCCGATTACGATCTGCAGCAGCACGCCAAGCATGCCAAGGTGAAGATGGATTTCCACGACCAGGCCAATAACCGCGCCTTCGTGCCCCATGTCATCGAGCCGTCAGCCGGTCTCACCCGCGCCCTGCTCGCGGTCCTTTGCGACGCCTATCGTTATGACGAAAGCCGCCCGTCGAAGGAATATCTGGCCCTGCCGCCCAAACTGGCCCCCATCAAGGTCGGCGTCTTCCCGCTGATCGCCAAGGAAGGCCAGCCCGAATACGCCCAGAAGCTGAACAATCACCTCAGCCAGTTCTTCACGACCCGCATCGAGGAAAAGCAGTCCATCGGCAAGCGCTATGCCCGCATGGACGAAATCGGCACCCCGTTCTGCATCACCATCGATGCCGACACCCTGACCGACAATACGGTGACCGTGCGCGACCGCGACACCGGGGCACAGGAACGCATTTCCGCCGACAAGGTCGATGTTTACGTCGATGCCAAGATCAATCCGGGTGCCGCCACCCTTGGCGGCTTCAAGCCCTGATCCGGCCCGCAACATACGCACCACGCCCCCTTAAAGGGCGTGGTTGCACGATCGACAGGCTTGCCAAAATCGCCACCGCATCGCACAACAATGCCCTGTTCAGCCGCGCATTGGCGCGCTGGCGCCCATAAAGGGAAATGTTGATGGCGGCAAACTGTCCCCTCGGGTTCAAATGACAGCAGAAAACGGCACAGGCGCAACCCTTGAGGGCATGGGCTGGGACGCCTTCTTCGCCGCTCAGGTGTCACCGCCCGAAACCGGGCTCCTGCCCATGCGCATTGCCACCGTCCACCGCGCCCGCATGTCGGCCATAGCCCTTGATGGCCGGGTTAAACTGAAACTTGAACAGCACACCAATACCGCAGATTACGCCGTCGGCGACTGGGTGCTCGTTGAACCGCACACCAACATCCTCCACCGCCGCCTCGACCGCAAATCCGTGCTGCAACGCCACACCGAAGGCGCAAAAGTCCCGCAGCTGATCGCCGCCAATATCGACACCCTCTTCATCGTCACCTCGTGCAATGCCGATTTCAATCCGGCCCGGCTCGAACGCTATCTGGCCCTGACCAATGAAGCGGAAATCAACCCCGTCATGGTGCTGACCAAGGCCGATATCGCCGAGGATGCAGAGAAATACGCCATCGACGCCCGCGCCCTGCAGCGCGACCTTGAGGTCGTCACCCTCAATGCCAAAACCCCCGACGCCGCCGCCGTGCTCGCGCCCTGGTGCGGCCCCGGCCAGACCGTCGCTTTGGTCGGCTCTTCAGGCGTAGGCAAATCGACCCTCTTGAACACCCTCGCCGGCAGCGGCGATGAAGTGCAGGAAACCGGTGCCATCCGCGATAGCGACGCCAAGGGCCGGCACACCACCACGGCGCGTTCCCTCCATGCCATTGCCGGCGGCGGCTGGGTCATCGACACCCCGGGCATGCGCACCCTGCATGTCAGCGACGTCGCCGAAGGCATCGATATCCTCTTCGCCGAAATCACCGAACTGACGCCCGACTGCAAATTCCGCGATTGCACCCACCGGCACGAGCCCGGCTGCGCCGTCCTCGCCGCCGCCAAATCCGGCGCGCTCGATCCAGAACGGCTCGCCCGCTGGTATAAATTGCAGGATGAAAACCGCGACAATGCCAAACCTGCGCCCGGCAGCCGCGGCTTCAAGAAGCGCTAGAGCCTATATGGTCCAGCCGCCATCAATGACATGGGCCTGCCCGGTCGTATAAGTCGCCCCGGCGAGATAGACCGCCAGATCCGCAATCTCCTCAGGCGTCCCGATCCGGCCAATCGGCTGCCGGGCGATAAAATCAGCCCGCGCCTTTTCATAATCACCCGTCGCCTTCAGCCGGTCCTGCAGGGACGGCGAATCCACGGTGCCCGGACAGATCGCATTGCAGCGAATACCCTGCCCGACATAATCCATCGCCACCGATTTGGTGATCCCGATCACCGCCGCCTTGGTCGCATTATAGACAAACCGGTTCGGCACCCCGGTCACGCTCGAGGCAACCGACGACATATTGATGATCGCCCCGTCGCCCTTGGCCAGCATCCCCGGCAAAAACGCCTTGATCGTGCGCACCATCGCCCGGATATTCAGATCAATCGCAAACTCGAGATCCGCATCGGACGCGTCCAGAATAGTGCCGCTATGCACAACCCCCGCGCAATTGAACAGAATGTCGATATCGCCAATCTCTTCACGCGCCTTGGTCACCGCATCGGCATCAATCACATTGAGCAGCCGGGTCGTCACATTGTCCATACCCTCAAGATCAGCCAGGCGTTCGGCATTGATATCGGTTGCAATAACCTTGGCCCCTGCCGCCGCAAATGCCTCAACCGACGACCGGCCAATCCCCTGCGCCGCCGCCGTGATCAGGCAGACCTTACCCTCAATACTGGACATGAAAACGTCTCCAACCCTGTTTACCCGCCCCACACCGGTGCGTCCTCAACGGGTCCATAGCAAGTCAGGAGCGCCCACACCAGTGAACGCCCCTGAAAATTATGCCTTGTTCTTGTTGTAAACGTCGAACACCACAGCGGCGAGCAGCACCAGGCCCTTGATCACCTGTTGCCAGTCAATATTCACGCCCATGATCGACATGCCATTATTCATCACACCCATGATGAACGCGCCGATCACAGCCCCCGCCACCTGGCCCACACCACCGGCCATCGAGGCACCGCCAATAAACACCGCCGCGATCACATCCAGCTCAAAGCCCTGCCCGGCCTTGGGCGTTGCCGTGTTCAGCCGCGCCGCAAAAATCAGCCCGGCCAGAGCCGCCAGAACGCCCATATTGACGAAGACCAGAAAGGTCAGCCGCTCGGTCTTGATGCCGGAAAGCTTGGCCGCCTTCTGGTTGCCGCCCATGGCATAAACCCGCCGCCCCACCGTCGTCATCTTGGTGACGAACATGAACAGCGCGATCAGTATCGACATCACCACCAGCACATTGGGCAGGCCCTTGTAGGAGGCGAGCATATAAATGAAGAACAGGATCAGCGCCGCCGCCAGCAGGTTTTTGGTGAAAAACAGCGCCGCCGGTTCCGGTGCATAGCCATGGGCTGTGCGCTCGGCCCGCACCCGCTGGCTGAAATAGAACACCCCGGCCACAAGGATCAGCCCGATCACCACCGTGGTTGAATGCAACACCGCCCCGCCCAGCACCGCTGGCAGGGTCATCGGTCCGATCAGATCGGGAATGAACCCGGCACTCAACAGCTGGAATTCAGCCGGGAACGGCCCCACGGATCGCCCGCCCAGCAGCGCCAGCGACAAGCCCTTGAACACCAGCATCCCCGCCAGCGTCACAATGAACGAGGGAATTTTGTGATAGGCAATCCAATAGCCCTGCGCCGCCCCGATCAACCCGCCAACCACCAGGCAAATCACCCCGGCCAGCAGAAAATTCATGTCATACTGAACCATCAAAACCGCCGCGACCGCGCCGACAAACCCGGAAACCGAGCCCACCGACAAATCGATATGCCCGGCCACAATCACCAGCAACATGCCCAGCGCCATGATGATGATATAGCTGTTTTGCAGCACCAGATTGGTCAGGTTGACCGGTTTGAACAGCACACCATTGGTCGTGTACTGAAAAAACAGCATGATGGCGATCAGCGCCAGCACCAGCCCGTAATCGCGCAGATTGCCCAGCAACAGGCTGGCCACGGATACCTTGGCTTCTGTCCGCGAAGAAATGATTGTTTCGGTGCTCATGAAGCCTTCCCCTCCGCGCGAACAATAGCGCGCATAATCGTTTCCTGCGAGGCGTCCTTGCCGGAGAGTTCTCCTACAATCCGCCCCTCATTCATCACATAAATCCGGTCGCAAATGCCCAACAGTTCCGGCATTTCCGATGAGATCACCAGAATGCCTTTGCCCTCGGCCGCCAGCTTGGCGATGATCGTATAGATCTCGTATTTCGCCCCCACATCAATGCCGCGCGTCGGCTCATCAAGGATCAGCACATCGGGATCGGCGAACAGCCATTTCGACAGCACAACCTTTTGCTGGTTGCCGCCCGACAGATTGCCCGTCACCTGATAAACGCTGGATGACTTGATATTGGTGCGCCCGCGAAAATCATTGGCCACATTGAGTTCGCGCATATCATCAATCACCCCCCGGCTGGAAACACCCTTGAGGTTGGCAATTGTCGTATTATGCTTGATGTGGTCGATCAGGTTGAGGCCATAGGTCTTGCGGTCTTCGGTGGCATAGGCAATCCCTTGCTGCACCGCCTTGCCGACACTCGACACATCCACTTTTTTGCCATGCAAATACACATCGCCGCTGATATTGCGGCCATAGGTTTTGCCGAAAACGCTCATGGCAAATTCGGTCCGCCCGGCCCCCATCAGCCCGGCAATGCCCACCACTTCGCCTTTGCGCACATTAAGATCGATATTGTCGATCACCCGCCGCTCGGGATGCACTTCATGGTGCACTACCCAGTTCTTGACCTCGAACACCACTTCGCCAATATCGGGGTCACGCGGCGGAAACCGGTCATCCAGCGACCGGCCCACCATCGAGGTGATGATGCGGTCCTCGGAAATATCCTCGGTTTCCAGCGTCTCAATCGTCTGCCCGTCACGCAAAATGGTAATCCGGTCGGCCACTTTGCCGATCTCGTTGAGCTTGTGCGAAATCAGGATAGAGGCGATGCCCTGCGCCTTCAGTTCTTTCAGCAACTCCAGCAGGGCATCGCTATCCTTCTCCGACAAGCTTGATGTCGGCTCATCCAGAATGAGCAAACGCACATCCTTGGCCAGCGCCTTGGCGATCTCCACCAATTGCTGCTTGGCCATGCCGATATTGGTAATGAGGGTATTGGGGTCTTCTTTCAGCCCCACTTTTTGCAGCAGCGCCGCGGTCTTCTTCTCATTGGCCATCCAGTCGATAACGCCAAATCGCGCGCCTTCATTGCCAAGGAATATATTCTCGGAAATCGACAAAAGCGGCACCAGCGCCAGCTCCTGATGGATGATGACAATGCCCAGCCGTTCGCTGTCGTGAATGCCCTTGAAACGGCATTCCTGCCCGTCATAAAAAATTTCGCCTGAATAATCGCCATGGGGATAAACCCCGCTCAGCACTTTCATCAGGGTAGATTTGCCTGCGCCATTCTCCCCCACCACCGCATGAATTTCCCCCTCGCGCACGTCCAGATTGACGTCTTGCAGCGCTTTCACGCCGGGGAAGGTCTTGGTGATGTTGCGCATCTCCAGGATCGTCTTGGTCATAGGCTATCCGTATTCATATAGGGGCCGGAAACCCGGCATCCCCAATTGCCAACCCGCTGAACAGGCGGGGATGGAAAACCACCATCCCCGCCCGAAGATCCCTATTTCAGGTCTTCAGCCTTGATGTAACCGCTATCGACAACCAGTTCCTGATAGTTGGACAGGTCAACCGAATACGGGGTCAGCAGATAGGACGGCACAACCTTGACGCCATTGTCATAGGTCTCTGTGTCGTTGATTTCCGGGGTTTCGCCGGAAAGCGCCGCATCAACCAGATTTGCCGTCACCTTGGCCAGTTCGCGCGTGTCCTTGAACACGGTCGAATACTGTTCACCGGCAATAATGCCCTTGACCGAGGGGGTCTCGGCATCCTGCCCGGTCACAATCGGCCAGGGCTGGTCAGCAGCGCCATAACCCACACCGCGCAGCGACGAAATGATACCGCGGCTCAGCCCGTCATAAGGGGCCAGAACGCCATCAACCCGACCACCATCGGAATAATGAGCCGACAGCAGGTTGTCCATGCGGGCCTGTGCAACAGCACCGTCCCAGCGCAGCGTACCCACCTTGTCCATGCCCATCTGGCCAGACTTGATCACAATGTCACCGGCATCGATCATCGGCTGCAAGACCGACATCGCGCCATCATAAAAGAAGAAGGCGTTGTTATCGTCAGGCGAACCACCAAACAGTTCAACATTCCACGGCTTGCCGTCGGGGAAGCGTTCCTTCAACCCGTCAACCAGCGAGTTCGCCTGCAAAACACCAACCTGGAAATTATCGAAAGTGGTGTAATAATCCACATTGCCGCTATCACGGATCAACCGGTCATAAGCCACAACCAGCACACCGCCATCGGCCGCCTGCTGCAACACAGAAGACAGGGTCGTGCCATCAATCGAGGCCACAACCAGGGCTTTCACGCCCTTGGTGATCATGTTTTCAACCTGGGCCAGCTGGTTAGGAATATCGTCCTCTGCATATTGCAGATCGACACCATAACCCTTGGCTTCCAGCGCCGCTTTCAATTCATTGCCGTCACTGATCCAGCGCAGCGAGGATTGTGTGGGCATGGCAATGCCCACAGTGCCCTTGTCCTGCGCCTGTGCCTGCAAGACGGGAGCGGCAAAAACGCCTGCCGCCATCGCTGCAACAGCGAACATAGATGCTAGTTTTTTCATGATTTCTCCTCACTGAATCCACCCCCAGCAACTGGCGCAAACGCCCATGAACCCGGCGGTTTGGAGCCGCCTTGTTTCAAGTCTGAAGATGTTCCTCCCGATAGTCTTGGAGGCCGGAATTTTACTGCCCGGCACCCGCTATCCCCTCAGAGATTAGGAAAACTTTTACATATCAATCAAATGCAAAATTTGGTTCTAGACTTACCAATATTGGTATGTTTACTAGCAGGGCAGGAGGAAAGCAGGCATGGAGTCACGCAACCGTTCCGGCGACCAATTGCTGCCAACCCAGCCCTGGATGACCGGCTTCTTTCCCAAAGGCCTGCGCATTCGCCATCTGCAATTGATCACAGCCCTTGAAGAGACCGGCCAGCTTGGCGAAGCCGCCCGTGTGCTGGGCATATCCCAGCCCGCCGCCTCGCGCATGCTGGCTGAAATGGAAGGCGTGCTGGATACCACCCTGTGCCGGCGCCAGCCCAAGGGCATTGTGCTCACCACCTCTGGCAGCGCTTTCTCCAGCCGCGCCCGCAGCGTCCTCATCCAGCTGCGTGAAATCGAGCGCGAGATTACCTTTCTCAAATCAGGTGGCAGCGGCTTTGCCAGCATCGGCTCTGTCACCGGCGCCGTCGAACTGATCGTGCCGGCTTTGCGTCAGGTCAAGCAAACCAACCCTCTCATCAACGCCCATATCAGCGTCAATACCAGCAACGTACTGGGGGCGGATCTGCTCAATGGCAGCCATGATTTCGTCATTGCCCGCATACCCGACAACATGGACCCCGCCCCCTTCCTGATCCGCACATTCGATCCCGAGCGGGTGGTTATTCTGGTGCGTGCCGGGCACCCGCTGCTCGAACGCGAGGCTGTGTCCCTCACCGAACTGGGCAATGCCGAATGGGTGCTGCACCCGCCCGGCACCCTGATGCGGCGTGCCATTGATGACGCGTTGATTGCCGCCGACGCTCGCCCGCCGCAAAACACCATCAGCACCACCTCGCTTCTGGCCTCGCTCGCCATCATCACCCAGTCCGATGCGCTGGTGGCTGTGGGGGCCGAAGTCGCCAAGATCGTTGCCGGAGACGCCGGCATGAGCTCCTCGGTCCGCACTCTGCCCCTCAAGGAGAATATCCGCATCAAACCATACGGCCTGTTAACCCTGCGCGAACGCATGCTCTCGCCCACAGCCCAGCTTGTTCATGACCAGATTTTGCATCAATTCAATCTGCGCGAAGGCAAATCACCATCAGAGCCCGCATGAGAGAAAATTTTATCCAGCCCCCAAAAACACCTGCCGCAAGCAGAACTTGAAAAGCAAAATATCTTGAATGAAATCATATCGTTAGATCGCGAAAATGATTCAACCTCCCAAGCCTGTCACTTGTCCTTCATGCGCACCAGCCCCGCAAACTAAATACAGCACCAATATTGACCGCGACCCCTTCCGCGTTCCATTTGGACCCACAAAACTGCCACCAGGGATTTGATTTGGTCATGGATCACACGCTCACATCCGCCCCGCAAGATGAGGCCGACAAGCGCCTCGACGATGCCGCCCGTGCGGGCTGGCTCTACTATGTTGCCGGGCGGCGGCAGGATGAGATCGCAACCATTCTCGGCGTCTCGCGCCAGTCCGCCCAGCGGCTGGTTTCGCTCGCTGTCAGCTCTGGCCTGGTCAAGGTCCGGATCGATCACCCCATCGCCCGTTGCATGGAACTCGGTCAGCAGCTGCGCACCCGTTTTGGCCTGCAACATGTCGATATCGTCCCGGCCGATCCCATGAGCCAGTCCACCATTGTCGGCATTGCAGAGGCAGGGGCCGCCGAGATTGAACGGTGCCTCAAAAATCCTGACGCGAAAATCATCGCCATCGGCACCGGCCGCACCCTCAAGGCCGCCATTGACCGCCTGCCGAAAATGGATTGCCCGCAACATCGCATTGTCTCGCTGGCTGGCAATATCGCCCCCGATGGCTCGGCCTCGTTCTACAACGTCATCTTCGCTTTGGCCGATGTCTCCAAGGCCCGCAGCTACCCCATGGCGCTGCCGGTCGTTGCCTCCTCCGCCGAAGAGCGCGAAATGCTGCATAACCAGCCCCTCGTTGCCGCGCCGCTCAAACTGGCGCAAAGCGCCGACATTGCCTTTGTCGGCGTCGGCGAGCTTGGCCCCGGGGCGCCCCTGCATGCAGACGGCTTTGTCAGCACCGCCGAACTCGAGGAATTGCGCCGCGCCGGTGCCGTCGGCGAAATCTGCGGCTGGGCTTTCGATGCGCAGGGCAAAATCATTGACGGGTTGACCAATACCCGCGTTGCCAGCGGCACCCTGCCCTCCACAAAAACCTGCCTCGTCATCGCCATGGCCAAGGGCGAACGCAAGCTTCCCGGCATCCGCGCCGCCATCATCGGCGGCCTGGTTAACGGTTTGATAACAGACGAAACCACAGCAGAAGCCCTGCTCGCACCTTAGAATAACGTTATATTTCAATATCATAGAAAATTACCCCTCAGCGCACCCCCGCGCTGGGGCTTTTCCCGCTTGACTTCATTTCACCACGGATGAATAATTGCTCACGGCCAAAGCAATTGCTCACAAGGCCTTTCTGGGAGGAATTTTATGAAACTCACACCGATTTTGATCGGCGCGTGCAGCGCCTTGGCATTCGCCAGCGCGGCGCAAGCTGCGACCCTGACCATCGCCACCGTCAACAATGGCGACATGGTCCGCATGCAAAAGCTGACCGACGATTTCACCGCCATGTATCCCGACATCGAGCTGGAATGGGTCACGTTGGAGGAAAACGTCCTGCGTCAGCGCGTCACCACCGACATCGCCACCAAGGGTGGCCAGTTCGACGTGATGACCATTGGCACCTATGAAGTGCCGATCTGGGCCAACCAGAACTGGCTGGTCCCGCTCGACAATCTCGGCGACGATTATGACGTTGACGACCTGCTCCCCGCCATTCGCGGCGGCCTCAGCGTTGACGGCACCCTCTATGCCGCCCCCTTCTATGGCGAAAGCTCCATGGTCATGTACCGCAAGGACCTGATCGAGAAGGCCGGCCTCACCATGCCGGACGCCCCCACCTGGGAATTCATTGCCGACGCGGCCCGCAAGATGACCGACCGCGACAATGACATCAACGGCATCTGCCTGCGCGGCAAGGCCGGCTGGGGCGAGAACATGGCCTTCCTCACCGCCACCGCCAATTCCTTCGGCGCGCGCTGGTTCGATATGGACTGGAACCCCCAGTTCGATCAGCCCCAGTGGAAAGACACGCTCCAGTTCTACGTTGACCTGATGAACGATGCCGGTCCTGCCGGGTCCTCGTCCAACGGCTTCAACGAAAACCTGGCACTGTTCCAGCAGGGCAAATGCGGCATGTGGATTGACGCCACCGTCGCGGCGTCCTTTGTCACCAACCCCACCGATTCAACCGTCGCCGACCAGGTCGGCTTTGCCCTCGCCCCCGATAACGGCCTTGGCAAGCGCGGTAACTGGCTCTGGGCCTGGTCACTGGCCATTCCCGCCGGCAGCCAGAATGCTGACGACGCCGCCAAGTTCATCTCATGGGCCACCTCCAAGCATTATCTGGATCTGGTCGCCGAGAATGAAGGCTGGGCCAACGTACCCCCGGGCACCCGTACCTCGCTGTACGAAAACCCCGAATATCAGGCCGCCGCGCCTTTCGCTGCGATGACCCTGCAGTCAATCAACGCTGCTGACCCCACCAACCCGACAGTCGATCCGGTGCCTTATGTTGGCGTCCAGTTCGTCGCCATTCCTGAATTCCAGGGCATTGGCACCTCGGTCGGTCAGGTCTTCTCCGCTGCGCTGGCCGGCTCAACCTCGGTCGATGACGCCCTGTCACAGGCACAAGAGATCACCCGCCGCGAAATGCAGGCTGCCGGCTATATCGACTAGCCGGAACTGAACAAGGCCCGCCCGGCATTCAGGCCGGGCGGACCATCCCGGCCGGCGCATAACCGGCCTTCGCCACCAAGCTTCTGAGGGGAGAGCAGGCATGGCTACCGCACACACACGCACCCTGTCGCGTTTCATGATGGCACCATCCGTGCTGCTGCTGTTCGCCTGGATGGCCGTGCCGCTGGCAATGACGATCTATTTCTCGTTCCAGCGCTACAACCTGCTGAACCCCGATCGCCAGCGCTTCGCCGGCTGGTTCAACTACCAGTTCTTTCTCAGCGACCCGGCCTTTTTCGCCGCCATTTCAAACACACTGATCCTTGTCGGTGGCGTGCTCGCCATCACCATTGTCGGCGGCATCCTTTTGGCGCTCCTGCTCGACCAGCCGATCTTTGGCCAGGGCATTGTGCGCATCCTGTTCATCTCCCCCTTCTTCGTCATGCCCACCGTCTCGGCGCTGGTGTGGAAGAACATGATGATGAACCCGGTTTTCGGCATCTTCGCCAATATCGCCAAGACATTCGGGCTCGAACCGGTAGACTGGTTCGCCAGCGTCCCGCTTTTATCCATCATCATCATCGTCGCCTGGCAATGGCTGCCGTTTGCGACCCTTATCCTTTTGACCGCCCTGCAATCGCTTGATGAAGAGCAAAAGGAAGCCGCCGAAATGGATGGCGCAAAACCCTTTGCCCTGTTCTTTCACATCATCCTGCCGCACATGTCGCGCGCCATCACCGTGGTCATTCTGATCGAGACCATCTTCCTGCTCTCAATCTTTGCCGAAATCCTTGTCACCACCAATGGCGGCCCGGGCACGGCCTCAACCAACCTCACCTTCCTGGTTTATGCCCGCGCCCTTTTGAATTTCGATGTGGGTGGTGCCTCCGCCGGCGGCGTCATCGCTGTCATCCTGGCCAATATCGTTGCGATCTTCCTGATGCGGATGATCGGCAAGAACCTGGAGGCGTAAGATCATGGCCCGCGCTGTCTCGCTCAATCGCCGCATCGGTTTCTCGGCTCTGGCCTGGATTATCGGCCTCTTGCTGTTCTTCCCGATCTTCTGGACGATCCTGACCAGCTTCAAGTCGGAAGGCGATGCCATCGCCTCCCCGCCCTTGCTGTTCTTCAACTTCACGCTGGAGAATTATATCGAGGTGCAATTGCGCTCCGATTACTTCAAGCACTTCATGAACTCGGTGATCATCGCCGGCGGCTCAACCATTCTCGCGCTGCTCATTGCGGTGCCCTCGGCCTGGGCCATGGCATTCTCGCCCACCAAGAACACCAAGAACGTCCTGATGTGGATGCTCTCCACCAAAATGATGCCGCCGGTTGGCGTTCTGGTGCCGATCTATCTGCTGTTCCGCAGCTGGGGCCTGCTCGACACCCATTTCGGCCTGACCATTGTGATGATGCTCATCAACCTGCCGATTATCATCTGGATGCTCTACACCTATTTCAAGGAAATCCCCTCAGAGATCCTTGAGGCATCCCGGATGGATGGCGCGGTGCTATGGAAGGAAATCGTCTATGTGCTTTTGCCCATGGCTGTTCCCGGCATCGCGTCCACCCTGTTGCTCAACGTCATCCTCGCCTGGAACGAAGCCTTCTGGACACTCAACCTGACCGCCGCCAAAGCCGCGCCTTTGACAGCCTTCATCGCCGCCTATTCCAGCCCTGAAGGTCTGTTCTGGGCCAAGCTCTCGGCAGCATCCACCATGGCCATTGCGCCAATCCTCATTCTCGGCTGGTTCTCGCAGCGTCAATTGGTACGCGGCCTGACATTCGGCGCGGTTAAATAGCAAAGGGGCTCGAAATGGGCAGTATTCGTCTGGAAAGCGTACGCAAGACCTTCGGCACCGCCGAAGTCATCCCCGGCGTAGACCTTGATATCCCCGATGGCGAATTCGTCGTCTTTGTCGGCCCCTCAGGTTGCGGCAAGTCCACCCTGTTGCGCCTCATTGCCGGGCTGGAAGATCTCACCAGCGGCCGGGTGTTGATCGATGGCACCGACGCCACCGATTCACCCCCCGCCAAGCGCCGCCTCTCCATGGTGTTCCAGTCCTATGCGCTTTACCCGCATATGAGCGTTTACAACAATATCGCCTTCCCGCTGAAAATGGCCGAGATGGAAAAATCCGCCATCGACAGGAAGGTGCGTGACGCCGCAAAGGTGCTCAACCTCACCGATTACCTGGAGCGCAAGCCGCGCCAGCTCTCGGGCGGCCAGCGCCAGCGCGTCGCCATTGGCCGCGCCATCGTCCGCGAACCGGCAGCGTTCCTGTTTGACGAACCGCTCTCCAATCTCGATGCGGCACTGCGCGTCAACATGCGGCTCGAAATCTCCGAACTGCACCACCAGCTCAAAACCACCATGGTCTATGTCACCCATGATCAGGTCGAGGCCATGACCATGGCCGACAAGATCGTGGTGCTGCAGGCCGGCAATGTCGAACAATTCGGCTCGCCGCTCGATCTCTACCGCAAACCGGCCAACAAGTTCGTCGCCGGTTTCATCGGCTCGCCAAAGATGAACTTCATCGAGGGCACCGAAGCGGCCAAGCACGACGCCCATACCATCGGCGTGCGGCCCGAACATTTCACCATGTCGACAACCGAAGGCCTCTGGGGCGGCACCGTCACCATCGCCGAACATCTGGGTTCCGACACATTCCTTTATGTGCAAACGGATAATGGCCAGACCCTGACCGCCCGCGTCGATGGCGAACTGGGGGTCAAATATGGCGACCGCATCTTCCTCACCCCCGACGCCAACAGAATTTACCGCTTCGACGCGCAAGACCAGGCGATGTAATTGCCCACGGCCCCGCTTTCCAAAAGGATTGTCAGATGACTATCGGCCTATCCCTCGCCACCCTGAAAGACCTGCAGGCAGATATTCGCGTCCCCGCCTATAGACGCGACGATCTGAAAGCGGGGATTTTGCATTTCGGCGTCGGCAATTTCCACCGGGCGCATCAGGCGGTCTATCTCGATGAACTGTTTTCCGCCGGCCATAGCCATGACTGGGCGCTGATCGGGGCTGGCGTCCGCCCCGCCGACGCGGAAATGCGCGACGCGCTTGCCGCACAGGACTGGCTGACCACCGTGGTCGAACAGGACGCGACAACAAAAAACGCGCGCGTCACCGGAGCGATGATCGATTATATAGAGCCGGGCAACACCATCCGCATTCTCGACACCCTGGCCGATCCCGCCATTCGCATTGTCTCCCTGACAATCACCGAGGGTGGCTATTTCATCGATGCGGCTTCTGGAAAATTCAATCCCCAGCACCCCGAAATCCAGCACGATGCCCTCAATCCCGATGCGCCGAAAACCGTGTTCGGCCTGATCCTTGCCGGGCTGCAACGCCGCCATGCCAATGGGCATCCGCCTTTCACCGTCATGAGTTGCGACAATATTCCCGGCAATGGCCATGTCACAGCAGACGCTGTGGTCGGGCTGGCTGAACTCTCCGATCCGGCCTTTGGTGTCTGGATCCGCCAGAACGTCGCCTTCCCCAATGGCATGGTCGATCGCATCACCCCCGCCACCGGCGACCGCGAACGCGCCATGGTCACCGAGAGCTTTGGTGTCAGGGACAATTGGCCCGTTGTCTGCGAAACCTTTAGGCAATGGGTGGTCGAGGATCATTTCCCCACCGGCCGCCCCGCGCTTGAAAAGGTCGGCGTCACCTTCGTTGAGGATGTCGCCCCTTATGAATTGATGAAGATCCGTATTCTGAATGGCGGTCACGCCGCCATCGCCTATCCGGCGGGACTGATGGACATACACTTCGTCCACGACGCCATGGCCAATCCATTGGTCAGCGGCTTCCTCGAAAAAGTCGAGCAGGATGAAATCCTCCCCGTCGTTCCGCCGGTGCCTGATACAGATTTGCAAGCCTATTTCCAAAAGGTCGGCGAGCGTTTCGCCAACCCCACCGTTGGCGACACCGTCAGGCGGCTTTGCCTTGACGGCTCCAACCGGCAACCAAAATTCATCCTGCCCTCGGTCAACGATCAACTGGCCCGCGGCGGCAACATTACCGGGTTGGCAATGGTCTCAGCCCTCTGGTGCCGCTATTGCGCCGGCACCACCGATAGCGGCGCTAAAATTGCCCCCAATGATCCCGACTGGGCCCGCCTGAACGAACGGGCACTCGCGGCACGCGACAACCCTGAAGCCTTCCTCGCCATGGAAGACATCTTCGGCCCCCTTGCCAAATCCCAAACCTATGTCCATGCTTTCTCCAAAGCCCTCACCGCCATCTGGCGCGACGGCACCAAGACAACGCTGGAACATTATCTCGCCGGAACTTTCTGAGGCGAAATAAGCGGTGAAGGGGCGGCCTGCCCGTTAAGCGGTTGCAGCAAAGATGAACACCGGCAATTGACGGTAGACGATTTGATGCCTATTTATACTTCATCACCCACCCATAGCTTGCTATGGGCTCAAAGGCCGCGAGAGGGAAACCTTTCGGCGGCCTTTGCTTTGAGGGGAGAAGCGTTGAATGCGCACAATCGTCTATATTGACGGGTTTAATCTTTACTACCGCATGCTGAAGGAACGGCCTTCAAAGAAGTGGCTAAACCCCTTGGCACTGGCCACCCGAATATTGCAGCCATCCCATAATATAATTCACGTCAATTACTACATTGCCAGGGTCTCGGCGCGCGCTCATGATCCCTTGGCACCAGCGCGGCAGGCCACATATCTAAAAGCTCTGGAAACGGTTCCAGAAATCAGCATTCACGAAGGAAGCTTCATGACTTCCGAACCATGGATGCCCTTGGCGCAACCACCGCAAGCAAGACCGGCCGGTTACATATGGAACCAACCCGAACCCAATGTTGTCAAAGTCATTAAAAGTGAAGAAAAGGGCAGCGATGTGAACTTGGGCGCACATCTCGTTCGCGATGCCTTTACCGACGCCTTCGATGTTGCAGTGGTAATCACCAATGACTCGGATTTGGTCGAACCAATGAGAATTGCTATTGCAGAAGCAGGAAAAAGGGTTGGCTTGCTCGTACCTGTTAAATATCCGACCCAAAGCCTGATGAATGTAGCGTCTTTTTATCTACGCATCCGCCCGGGACATCTTGCGCATGCCCAATTCCCTGACACCATCACGTCTTCGCAGGGTACCATCATTTCCAAACCAGCTTCTTGGGTTTGATTCACTTGGGTCATAGAAGCACAATTATATGGGGGGACGCTTGACCACATCGCTATCAGGTATCCGCATGGTCATATTCGACTGTGACGGGGTGCTGGTGAACAGTGAACCGCTCTCCATGCAGGTTCTGCTGCAAACGCTGGCCGAGCAGGGCCTGACCATCCCCGAAAATGAAGCCTATCAGCTTTTCCTCGGGCGCAGTCTGGCGACCACGCGCAACATCCTGCGCGATGACTATAATCTGGAACTGGATGACCGGGCGCTGCAATCCATGCGCGACAACCTGTTCTCCCTGTTCCGCAAGCATTTGCAACCCATCGACCATATCGCTGAAACCCTGGCCGCCCTGCCCCCCTCGGTCATTGTCTGCGTCGCCTCTTCCAGCCAGCATGAGCGCATCCGTTTAAGTCTTGCGGTTACCGGTCTTTTGCCCCATTTCGACGGGCGCATTTTCTCCGCCACCGAAGTCAGGAATGGCAAGCCCGCGCCCGACCTGTTTCTGCACGCCGCCAAACAGAACGGCATCGCCCCCGAACATTGCCTTGTCATCGAGGATAGCCCCTCAGGGATCGCCGCGGCCAAAGCCGCGGGCATGAAGGTCATCGCCTTTACCGGCGGCACCCATATTGCCCTCGCAGGTCTTGAACAGACCATTGCTGACCTCGCCCCCGATCATATCCTTGACGACATGCGCGAAGTTGCAGCCCTGCTTGCCAAATCAAGGATTGACGATCTCGGGCCCCTGCTGCTCGCCGTCGATGTCGGCACCGCCAGCGTCCGCGCCGGTCTGGTCACCGCAAACGCAACGCTTCTCGCCCATAGTACAAAGCCGATAGACGTCCATCGCGATGGCGATCATTTCGGGGATTACGCCTCCGACCAGATCTGGGCCCAGTGTTGCGCCGCCGTGCGCGAGGCCTTGGCCATTGCCGGGGTTGAGGGCAGTGCCGTCGCCGGCATTGGCTTTGACGCCACCTGCTCGCTCGTGGTTCTCGACAAAAACGGCAAAGGCCTGCAAGTCACCCCCGGCGGTACCGCCAGCCGCGATACCATCGCCTGGTTCGATCACCGCGCCCTCGCCGAAGCCCGCGAATGCACCGAAACCGGCCATTACGTCGTCCAGTTCTCCGGCAGTGTCATCAGCCCGGAAATGGAAGTGCCCAAACTGATGTGGCTGAAGCGGCACATGCCCGAGACCTGGGACAATATCGGCTACCTGTTCGATCTGGCCGATTTCCTCACATGGAAAGCCAGCGGCAAGCTCGACCGATCACAGTCCACCCTCACCGCCAAATGGACCTTCACCGCCCATGCCGACACCCATTGGCATCGCGATTTCTTTGAAGCGGTCGGCATAAACGATATCGTTAGCCGCGCCCGCCTGCCCGAAACCGCAAGCCTGCCCGGCGCGGCCATCGGCAAATTGACGCCAGAAGCCGCCAGCGCATTGGGGCTGACCACCGATTGCGCCGTCGCCACCGGCATGGTCGATGCCCATGCCGGCGCCTTGGGCATTCTCGGCGCTTTCGCCCAGCAGCCTCAAGACCTGCACCGCCATCTCGGCCTGATCGCGGGCACATCGAGTTGCGTCATCGCCCTTTCTGAAAATCCCGAGCCGATCCGGGGTATCTGGGGCCCCTATTTCGGCGCGGTCCTGCCCGGTACATGGCTCAGCGAAGGCGGCCAGTCAGCCACTGGTGCCCTGCTCGATCATATCATCCGCTGGCATGCCGCAGGGGGCACGCCCACCCGCGCCATGCATCAGCGCATCAGCACCCGTGTCGCTGAACTGCGTAGCCAGCAGGGTGCGGATTTCGCCGCCCGCCTGCATGTCCTGCCCGATTTTCACGGCAACCGCTCACCCTTGGCCGAACCCGATGCAGTTGGCGTCATCAGCGGGCTGACCCTTGATCATTCCTTCGACAGTCTTTGCCGCCTCTACTGGCGCACCGCTGTCGGCATTGCCTTAGGGCTTCGCCATATCCTTGAGACCCTCAAGACCAATGGTTATGGCATCGAAACCCTGCACATCGCCGGCGGCCATACTCATAACCCCTTGCTGATGGAACTCTATGCCGATGCCACCGGCTGCGCCGTCGTCACCCAGCAAAGCTATGATGCGGTCATTCGCGGCACCGTCATGACCGCAGCCGCCGCCGCCGGCCTTTATCCCGACCTCGCCACCGCCTGTACCAAAATGAGCGATACGGGCCGGACCCGGCAACCCAACCCGGAGGCGACGCATATCTATGACACCGACTACAGGGTTTTCCTGCAAATGCACGAAGACAGACGCCGTCTCGATTCACTCCTGAATGAAGCTTGAAAGCCGGGCTGAGAAAGCCTGAATAAAAGGCTTACATTTCCCTTAGATTAGGGGGTCATACGCCCATTGCAGCAGCGCCTGCCGCTGCCGGGGCCGGCAGAACACATCGCCGGGCGCACAATTGGCCTTGATCTGCCCCGCATGCCGCGCAAACGCCCGCCAGCGCTTGATTTGCACCGCATCAACCCGCGCAATCCGCCGCCCGAGGTAATAGCGGCAATACCATTGAAACCAACCGCGCGGATCGGGCGGATAAATCCACCCCTTCTCCCGCCAAACCCCCAGATTCTGGCGGCTTTTGATCCCGAAATAGTTCAATTCCGGGTCTGGTTTTTCGCTGATTTTGGCGTTCTCAAACCAGTCTTGGGGAAATTCGTCCTGGCAATCATTGCAATATTTGCCCTCGAACACGCCCATCTCCAGCATCTGCTTGGGCGTCAGAAACGGTTGAAATCCCTCAGCAAATTCCTCACCGACCGGAGCTTCGAGCGTATATTCATACCCGCTCTGCATCCGGTCATTGACGGTGATCACATCCCCAACCGCCATCCTAGCCCCGCACCAGCATCTGCGTACCCCAATAGCCCGCCGCCGCACAAACAGCCGTCAAACAAGTGCCCCAGACCAGATCAACAATTGTCACCGGCAAGGGCCAGTTTTTCAGGGTCGCATAGTTGGTCATGTCATAGGTCGCATAGGCGATAAAGCCGAATAAACCGCCGTAAATCAACGCGGTAGTAATCGACCCTGCCTTCAGCGCCGGGGCGACGGCAAACACCACAACCCCCACCAGATAGACGAGATAAAACGCCGCCGCCGCGCCGATATTCGGCTTTGCCGCCAGCAAATCCCCCATCTGGTCCACATAGAATTGCCGCGCAAACCGCGTGATCCAGAAAAAATCGATAACGAAAAACACAACAGCGGTAATGCCATAGGCGATCAGATAGCGGGTCATGAGCGAATTATCCTCCGGTTCCTTGAGTTTACGCTATAGTCCCCCAACCGGATCACCCAGAAATACTTGGCGCTATAACTGATCCGGTGCCGTCCCTGCCCCGTAACCACTGCAACAGCAAGAACGGGATAGACTATGGACAGACTAAAAATTGCGGTCATCGGATCAGGCATTTCCGGCCTGTCTGCAGCCTGGCTTTTATCGCAAAAACATCAGGTTACCCTGTACGAGTCCGGCAATCACATTGGCGGTCACGCCAATACGGTTGACGTTGAAACCCCCGACGGCACGATCCCTGTCGACACAGGCTTTATCGTCTACAATGAGCTGAATTATCCAAACCTGAAAGCACTTTACGCCCATCTGGGTGTTAGAAGTCATGCGACCGAAATGAGCTTTGCCCTGTCATTGGACAATGGCACTTACGAATATTCAGGCAATGGCGCCAACGGCTTTTTCGGTCAGCGCCGCAACATGTTCAGCCCGCGCCACTGGCAATTGCTCGCCGATCTGAACCGCTTTTTCCGCTCCGCCCAGACAGAGGTGGACAACCACCCCGCCGCCATCTCTCTTGGCGATTTTCTGGCCCACGAGCGCTATTCCACAACCTTTATCGATGATCATATCGTGCCCATGGGCGCGGCCATCTGGTCGACCTCCATGCGCGAGATGATGGATTTCCCGGCCCGGTCTTTTGTGGAATTCTACGCCAATCATGGCCTGTTAAAGTTTCGCGACCGCCCCCTTTGGCGCTCCGTCACCGGCGGCAGCCGTGAATATGTCAACCGGATGATCGCCGATGGTGGCTTTGAAATCATCAAGAACAATCAAGCCCTTGGCGTAGTCCGCCACCCCAATTACGTGCACATCAACGACGCGCGCGGCACCATGCGCCCCTTCGACCATGTCGTGATTGCAACCCATGCCAATGAGGCGCTGGCCCTGCTGGATTCCCCCGATGATACCGAAACAAACCTGCTCGAGCAGTTCACCTACCAGACCAACCGCGCCGTCCTGCACCGCGACCCGCGCTGGATGCCAAAACGCAAACGGCTCTGGTCAAGCTGGAACTATCTGAAAAACAATACTGGCGATGAAAATGCGCTCTGCGTGACCTACTGGATGAACGAATTGCAGAACCTGCAAACCGACACCAATCTGTTTGTCACCCTCAACCCGTTCGATGAAATTCACCCCAAAGCCGTCGAAGCCAGCTTTGACTACGAGCACCCCGTATTCGACGGTAACACCAAAGAGGCGCAAAAGCATCTTTGGGCCATTCAGGGCACACGCCGCACCTGGTTCTGTGGTGCCTATTTCGGCTATGGTTTCCACGAAGATGGCATTCAAAGCGGGCTGGCGGTCGCCGAAAGCCTCGGCGGCGTCAGCCGCCCATGGCAGCTGGACAATCCATCAAGCCGGATTGCCGCAGCGCCTGCCCAGCTCGACATCGCAGCCGCAGAATGAAACCAGTCCGGGAAGCCTTATATTTCGGGACTGTAGGCCACGCGCGCAAGCGCCCCGTGGTCCACAAGCTGAGCTATAAGGTTTTCTCCGTGCTGTTCGACTGCAACGATCTCGACGGGCTGGCCAGGCGCCTGAAGCTGTTCTCCCATAACCGCTTCAATATATTCAGCTTTTACGACGCCGATTACGGCGACGGATCTCCCTTGCCGGATTATCTCGCCCGGATATCCCGCGAAGCCGGCGTTGCAGGACAAAACCTGCAGTTCAGCATGCTCTGCTATCCACGCATACTCGGCTATGCCTTTAACCCCTTGACGGTCTATTTCGGTCGCGATGCCACCGACACTATCCGGCTGGTGATTTATGAGGTTCACAACACCTTCGGCGAGAACAAAACCTATGTCCTGCCTGCCGACCCCAATGAAGACGGCCTGATCTGGCAGACCTGCGCCAAAGAGCTCTACGTCTCACCCTTCAACCCGGTCAGCGGCACCTATAGTTTTCACGTCACCCCGATTGGCGACAATCTGACTGTCGGTGTTGCATTGAGAGACACATCCGGCCCGGTGCTCAAGGCGCATTTTCATGGAAAACGGGAAGAATTGACCGATACCGGGCTGCTCTGGGCTGTGGCGCGCACCGGCTTCATGACCCTCAAGGTCTATGCCGGCATTCACATCGAGGCCGCAAAACTCTGGTTCAAGGGCATGCGTCTGGTGCCACGCCCCAAGCCACCGGCCAAACCGGTCAGCTACATCAAGCGCCCCGGTCAAGGCCCCGCATCATGATTGTGCGCACCAGCCAGAAATAAACGGCGTTGGGCAAAATCCGCAAAAATTTCATCAGCAAGACAAAACCGAGCGGGAACACAATCTCGTAACGCTCGCGCACAAGGCCTTTCAGCAGGGCGCGTGCCGCCACCGGCGCCGGGATGATGCCGGGCATGGGAAAGGGATTATCCCGCGTCATGGGTGTATCAACAAAGCCCGGATTGACCACGGAGATGGTAATGCCGCGCGGCCCGAGTTCTGTACGTAGAATCTCCGCCAGATTGATCAGCGCTGCCTTGGTTGGCCCATAGGCGATCGATCGCGGCAAGCCACGATAACCGGCTACCGATGCAACAATGGCGATATGGCCTTTACCCCTGGCCAGCATGCCGGGCAGCAGCGCGTCGAGCGCATACATGACCCCCATGTAATTAACCTCGATCCCGGTGCGCACCGCAGCCAGATCCATCTCGGCCACATCCATCAGCTTCCAGGCGCCCGCATTCAGAACCGCCAGATCAATCGGTCCCGCAGCGTCCTCGATATCAGTGACACAAGTCTTGACCGCGGCCTTGTCGGACACATCAAGCGGATAGGCGGCAACTGTTTTTCCCGCGTCAGCCAGTTCCGACAATTTTTCCGCTGAGCGTGCCGACACTGCAATATGTGCCACATGGCCATCCATCAGAGACACCAGTTCCCGGCCTATGCCGGTGCTGCCACCGGTAATCCAGACATTTTGCCATTTCTTATTCAGCGTGTCCGGCATTATCAAATTCCAACAAGGGGTTGCAGCAACCGACTGAAAATACCCTTGAACCGGGTCGGCGCTTCTGTCGCGACCAGGCAGATACATGGACCACCCGGTTCGACGCGCGGCTGATGTTCCACATGCTCATCGAGATCGGCGATATCACCGGGACCAAACCGCCCCAGATCATCGCGATAGGCACCGGACAGAACCAGCGTCATTTCCGTGCCCCCGTGACCATGCTCGGGCATTGCCATGCCCTCGCCGATATAAAGCATGTAAAGGGAGGAACGCGGGGCGCTTGCCAGTTTTATGGTATGCTTGCGCACGCCGGGAACCAGCTTTCGCCATCGAATGTCATCCAGTTCCGGCCCGATAAAATGCTGCAGCGGCAAGGGCACATCACCCTTCGGCGTCACACGGATCTGACGGGTCGGCATCATGTCCGGCCCCTCCGCATCCAACAGGCCCATCATGCGGTCAAGCGCATTGCTTTCCAGCGGCGCAGCATCTGCTTCAGCCAAAAGGTAGCCCCCGATTTCCTCCGCTGCATGGGCTGCAGCCCGGCAGGTATCGCACATCGCAATATGCGCGGCGACGACGATCGAAAAGGCCTCATCAAGGTCACCGCTCGCGTAGCGCAAAAGCGTCGCGTCATCGAGGTGATGTTGAACAGTCATTGCATTTCCTCAAGCTTGTCTCTCAGCTTGGCATAGGCCAACCGCATCCGCGATTTCACCGTACCAAGTGGCACATTCAGCTGCGCCGCAATTTCGCTTTGCGACATGTCCTGAATATAGGCCAGGTCGATAATTTCCCGCTGATCCGCTGGCAGTTCTTCCATGGCATTCGCCACCCGCCGGGACCGCTGATTGGCAATGGCATCATCCTCGCCATTGCTGTCTTCCGACGCCAGTTCAAGGTCGTCGATATCCTGATAAGGCCGCGAGGCGCTCCGGCGCAGCCGATCGATACGGGCATTTCGGGCGATGGTGAATATCCATGCGCTGACGCTGCCGCGATCCGGCGCGTAGAGATGTACCTTGCGCCACACCACCATCATCACGTCCTGCACAATATCCTCTGCCTGCGCATGATCCGCGCCGCCCTTCAACATCAGGGATTTCACCCGAGGGCCGAAATATAGAAACAGCGCACCGAATGCTTCGCGGTCACGGCAAGCCGCGACACGCGCCATCAAGGCACGATGTATCTCGGCCGGATTATCGCCGGCCTCCGCCCCTGCTTGCGTTTCCGTCGCTGATCCCATGCGCCGCCCTCATACTCATAACTGCATTACGCGGCTCATTCGCCACCGGATCACTCTATATTGAAATTGTGGCGATTGGCGATTTTCAAACGGAGAGCGCATCAGGGCATATGGCCATAGGCCCGCCCCATATCGGCAATTTCCGTCAATGCCTTTTCAAAACCGCACCAGTCATCATCCGCAGCAATCGGGGCCCAAATCGCCTCGACCTCATCGATCAACATCGTGCGCGGTTGTGCCCGTTTGAAGTAGGAATTATCCAGATTGAGTCTAGGTGCCGGCGTGAAGGCAACCAGACGTGCCCGAACAGGAGCAAAGGCATCAGACTGATAAAGTTCAGCAATCGGACTTTTTGCCGCCCGCGCTGCACTTTCCATGCCCCCGCGCCAGTCAAACAAGACCTGTTCGTAAGGCGCTTTCGAGCTGGCCATGAATTTGAATAGCGTTTCCAGCAGCGCAGCATCCGCTTCTGCGCCTTCCGACACCAACCCCAGTCGCGCCAGAAAAGCTGTTGGCAAAGCCCGCTGGAAGGCCGGGAAATACGTATTCAATGCCCGTTCCAGATCAGCCTGCTCACCAAGGGGCAAAAGACATTCTGCCAACCGGGTGAGGTTCCATGCCAGAACGTCCGGCTGCCGTCCGAAAGCATAAAGCCCCGTCTGGTCAAAATAGGCGGCGGCAAATCCCGGATCGTAATGCGGCAGAAACCGCCACGGCCCATAATCAAAACTCTCGCCGGTGAGATTGATATTGTCGGTATTCAGCACCCCATGCACGAAACCGGCCGCAATCCACTTGGCCCCGGTCTCGGCGACCCGGGCGCACACCGCCTCCAGCAACGCCGCCGCACTAGCGGCCATCGTTTCGCGCGCACAATCGGGATAGTAATGCTCAATGACATGCGCTGTAAGCCGGGACAATGCGTCAACATCTTGCAAATGGGCCTGCCGCTGAAACGTACCGATACGGATATGGGAATGGCTAAGCCGGACCAATACGGCGGACCGGGTTGGTGAAGGCTCGTCGCCCCGATGCAGGCTCTCGCCCGTCTCGATCAGCGAAAAGCTCTTTGAAGTATCAACACCAAGCGCTTCCAGCATCGTGGTGGCCAATACCTCGCGCACCCCGCCCTTCAACGTCAGCCGCCCGTCGCCCTGCCGCGACCATGGGGTCTGACCGCTCCCCTTGGTCGCCAGATCGAGCAGACGGTCCTTCTCGTCCAGTAGCTGCGCGAACAAAAAGCCGCGCCCGTCACCGAGATCGGGATTGTAGTTCTGAAACTGGTGCCCGTGATAGCGCAGCGCCAGGGGTTTTGGGAAACTGCCCTCGAGCGGATGAAAGCGGCCGAAATGATCGAGCCATTCGGTATCGCTCAGCCCACCCAGCCCCACGGTTTGCGCGGCACGCTGATTGCGGTAGCGCAGGATATGCTGCGGAAAATCCGCCGGCGCCACCTCATCAAAAAAGGCAGGGCCAAGACGGGCGTGAGCAAGACTGGGTCTGAATGCAGAAATGATGCGGCTCCTTGAATGGGAACCACAAAACTAGTCGATATCGCCGCCAAGTGCGAGCTGCATGGAATTACCAATATGCTTGCGCATGGCCGCAGCGGCATCCGCTCCGCGCTGCTCGCGCAAGGCTTCAAGAATATCGAGATGCTCGTTCATCACCCGGACCACATTGAACGGGGTCACCAGCAGGCGCTTCTGCGCCGCCATGCGCACCTTGACGGAATTGACACGGTAAACCTCGGAAATCAAATCGTTCGACAGTGAGTCAATCAGCTGGTCATGCATCGACCAGTCAATATCCTGCGCCGTCTCGGCTATTGCCTCAGTCGGCCCTTCATCTTCAAGCCGCTGCAAAATCCCGCGATGCAAGGCTTCCCATTCCTTTATCGTCGCCAGTGGAATGTGCTTGGGCGCATTCGCAATTGCTTCGAGTTCCAGAATAACCCTGAGCTGATAGGCATTTCGCACAAAAGCCACATCGACATTGGGGATCATCAGCCCCCGCTGGCGCAACGCGATCATAAGCCCCTCAGCCTCCAGCCGGGGAATGGCCTCACGCACAGCCGCCAGCGATGTGCCGGTCTGTTCCAGCAGCTCGCGCTGGGTCACCACCTGACCGGGACGCAACGCCTGAATATTCAGCAGCGAGATCACCCGGTCATAGGCTTCAGCCCGCAGGGTTTTTGAACTGTTTTCCGTTTTCTGCATGCTTCCCGCCAGTAAAATGTCATTGACATGTTAGTGTGTGATCGTGTTAAACGCTACCCCAGTTACACGACGTTACGCAATAAAAACTGCACCTTTCGGGAGGAATTTAGAATGACCTTTACCAGACGCGCCACACTTGCGGCCGCCGCTGCCCTCGCCCTTTCGGGCGTCGCGCCAGCCTTCGCCGCCGACCCCATCAAGCTGCGCATTTCCACCCCCGCCGTCGAATCCGACTGGCATGCGAAAATGCTCACGGTTTTCAAGGACGAAGTTGAAAGCGCCCTGCCCGGCGAAGTGAACGTTGAAATCCACCTCAACGCCACCCTGTTCAAGCAGGGCACCGAGCCTGCAGCCATGCAGCGCGGCAATCTCGACATGGCCATGATCTCCGCTCAGGATATCGCCAAGCAGATCCCCGCATGGTCCGTGTTCACCGCCGGCTATCTGATCCGCGATCCAGAGCACCAGAAAGCCGTGTTCCGTGGCGAAATCGGCCAGGAATTCTATGGCATGGTTTCCGACCAGATGAACATTCATGTTCTCGACGTTGGCTATCTCGGCACACGCCAGCTGAACCTGCGCGATGACAAGGACATCCAGACCCCTGAAGATCTGGCCGGCACCAAGCTGCGCATGCCCGGCTCCGATGCCTGGCAGTTCCTCGGCACCGCCCTCGGTGCTTCCCCGGTTTCCATCGCCTTCGGTGAAGTCTATACCGCCCTGCAAACCGGCGTTGTTGACGGCCAGGACAATCCGCTGCCGACCGATAAGGCTGCAAAGTTTTATGAAGTCACCAAGCAGATCGTGCTGACCTCGCACCTGGTCGATGCCATCTTCCTGTCCATGTCCAACGAGACCTGGAACAAGCTGAGCCCCGCGCAGCAGGAAGCCGTGACCGCAGCCGCCCAGAAAGCCACTGCCTATAACGATGAAATGCGCATCAAGGACGAAGCCGAATTGATCGCCTTCTTTGAAGGTGAAGGCCTCAAGGTTTACGAGCCGAACCGCGAAGCATTCCGCACCCGCGTTCAGCAGATGTACCTTGAATCCAGCTTTGCCGAGACATGGCCCGAGGGTATTGTCGACCGCGTAAACGCCGTTCAGTAGCGGCAAACCAAGGAATTAGCGTCAATGATCGCTAAATGGCGCAAATTCGCTGAGATCGTGGCCGTGGGTTTACTCACGGCCATGTTCGCCTCCTTCCTCCTCCAGATTTTCATGCGCTATGTCGTCAATCAGCCATTGGGCTGGACGTCGGAAGCCTGCGTGATCCTTTATATCTGGACCGTTTTCTGGACATCCGCCTTTCTGCTCGATGAGAGTGAGCACATCACCTTCTCGATGCTCTCCGATGCCTTGAGCCCGGCCAAGCGGCGCGTGCTGACCATTATCGGACATATCATTCTGGGCGCGGCTTTCCTCAGCGCGCTGCCCGCGATTACCGATTACGTGACCTTCATGAAGATAGATTCGACCCCGGTCACCCGTATCCGCTTCGATTACATCTATTCCATTTTCGTGGTGTTTGCCGCAGCCGTGGCCATCCGCGCTTTCCTCTCCATCTACCGCGCGCTTCGCAACGGCGCGGCAGCCAGCACGAACGCGACCCCTGAACAATGAGCACGCCCTTTCTCATCGCTATCGCCGGGTTTTTCATCCTCGCCGGTGCCGGCCTGCCCATCGCCTTTGCCATGTTCTCAGCGGCAATTGCCTATCTGTTCATCAGTGGGCAGGACGTTGGCCTGGTCGCAGAGCAAAGCCTCAACGGCATGTTCGATTCCTTCGTGCTGCTGGCGGTACCGCTGTTTATTCTGGCCGCCAATTTTATGAACGCGGGCACGGTCAGCGACCGTCTGCTGGCTTTCTGCGTCGCACTGGTGGGCCGTTTCCGTGGCGGCCTTGCCCAGGTTAACGTCGTCGCCAGCCTGATTTTCTCAGGCATGTCGGGCTCCGCCATCGCCGATGCCGCCGGCATAGGCCGCGTCATCATCGATATGATGCGCAAGGACAATCGCTATCCCGCCGGTTATGCCGCTGCACTGACTGCCGCGTCGTCCGTGATCGGGCCAATCATTCCACCATCGATCCCGATGGTTCTTTATGCCCTCATCTCAAATGCCTCGATTGGCTATCTGTTTCTCGCAGGCATTGTGCCGGGCCTGTTGATCGGCGGCATCCTCATGCTGTTCAACGCATGGACCGCCCGTCGCCGCAATTTCCAGACCGATGAAGTGGTGCCCCTGCGTGATCTGCCCCGCGTCACCTTACGTGCCTTCCCGGCATTGTTGATGCCGGTCATCCTGCTCGCAGGCATTTACGGCGGGGCCACCACCCCCACGGAAGCTGCGGCCGTCGCCGCCGCCTACGCGCTGGTCCTTGCAGCTTTCTTCTACCGCGCACTCAGCTTTGGCCAGTTGCGCGAAATCCTGCTCGACAGCGCCCGTTCAACGGCCATTGTCGGCATGATCATCGCTGCCGCCCTGGTATTCAACTATCTGGTCGCCAGCGAGAACATTCCGGGGATTGTCGCCGACAGCCTCTCCAGCCTCGACATGCACCCCCTGGTCTTCTTTTTGATGGTCAACGTCATTTTCCTGGCGCTGGGCTGCCTGTTCGACGCCACCACACTGTTGCTGGTCGTCGTGCCGCTGTTCATTCCCACCGTTAATGCGCTTGGCATCGACACGGTCCATTTTGGTGTGGTGATCGTCATCAACATCATGATCGGCCTGATCACGCCGCCCTATGGTGTGCTGCTGTTTGTCATCAACGCAGTGACCGACATCCCGCTCAAGGACATTATCCGTGAGACATGGCCTTTCCTCTGGGTCCTTTTGGGCGCACTGCTGGCCATGATCCTCTTCCCCGAAATCGTTCTCTTCCTGCCGCGCCTGTTTGGCTATCAGGGATAGCCCGACCGCGTACCGAACTGACAACCTCAAAGAAAGCCCAAATATGATCGCCCCTGTAGACGGAATTATTCCAGTAATGCTGACCCCTTTCGATGACGAAGGGAAGATCGACTGGACGGGTCTGGAAGCGCTCATTGAATGGTATATCGCCAACGGCTCCAATGCCCTGTTTGCCGTATGTCAGTCGAGCGAAATGCAGTTCCTCAGTGTCGAGGAACGTGTTGAACTGGCAAAGTTCACTGCCAAGGTCACCAATGGCCGCATTCCGGTAGTCGCATCGGGCCACGTGGCCGATGGTATTGATGATCAGGTCGCTGAACTGACCGCAATCGCCGACACCGGCATTGACGGGCTGGTGCTGGTCTCTAACCGGCTCGATCCGAACAAACAGGGCGCCGAAATCTTCCGCCAGAACTTCGACACGCTGATGGCGCAATTGCCCAAGGACATGCCTCTGGGCTTTTACGAATGCCCCGCCCCTTATCGCCGCCTTCTGAGCGATGACGAATTCAAGGCCTGCGCCCAGAGCGGCCGCTTTTCGGTCATGAAAGACGTCTCGTGTGAGATGGGCTTGCTGATGCACCGGGTGGAAATGTCCAAAGGAACACCTTTTGCGGTGGTGAACGCCAATGCCGCGATTGCCTGGCCCGCCATGCAGGCCGGTGCCCCCGGTTTCTGCGGCATAGCCAACAATTATCACCCCGATCTTTACCGCTGGCTGCAGGACCATGGCAAAAACCATCCAGACCTCGCCGAGGAAATGGCAACCTTCCTGGTCATGAGCGCCCTCAGTGAAGCATTTGGCTATCCGGTTATCGCCAAAATACTGCATCAGCGGCTTGGCACGATCAAAAGCATCCACAGCCGCACGATTGAGTATGATGTGCGCGAGCGCTTCTGGGCGCTCGACGTCGTGGTGGACCGGCTCATTCAGGGCACCGCGCATTATCGCGACCAAATCAAAACCCTGGGCAATTAGCTACGGCCTTGGTGCCATTGAAAATTCCATGCCGGTGCAGGCTTTCCCGCACCGGCTTTTTTACGACCCTAAATGCCCGAAAATCAGCTTGTTTAAGTAAAATCAGTTTTCGGGGATCACTGTCTCAGGGGTTTATTCAGCGACCCCACAGCTCCCTGCGCCAATTGCAAAACAATTGACAACCCCAGGAACAGCCCGCAGTGTACACGTGTACAAAATGACAATTCCGTCATTTTCGGCATTGTTTTGTACACGTGCGCAAAATGTCATGAGGCCGTCATTCAAGGCCCGTACAGCGAAAAAGCTGGACTTGCGCCAAAGGGATTGCGGTCTGCCCAAACACGGGCGGGTCACCGCGCTGGAGGACAAGCCGCTCAACGGCTCATTAGGGAGACATCGAACAATGACCATTCTATCCAAATTGCTCCGAACAACGGCGATCGCCGCTATCGCAGCAACGACAGCATCCGCTGCACTGGCCGAGGACATCACCATCAGCGTCTGGTCGGGTGGCAGTGGCCCCAACGATCACTACCGCACTGATGCCATCGAGATTGCAGCCGAATTCATGGAACGCGAAGCAGCGATCCTGGGCGAAGACCTCAACATCACCGTCGAAAAAACACCGCATAATACCTGGGACGATTTCAAGCAGGCACTGACGCTTTCCGCAGAAGCAGGGACCGCGCCGCACATCGTCGCCACCGGCCATGAAGATATCGCCCCATGGGCCCAGTCGGGGCTGATTGTGCCGATTGAAGATTATGTTGATCTCGACAGCTGGCCAATCGCCAACATCTACCCCAATCTGCTCGAAATCTCGTCCTATGGTAACGTTCTGTATGGCCTGCCGCAGGATGCAGAATCCCGGCCCATGTTCTTCTGGAACGACCACATGAAAGCCATCGGTTATACCGACGCTGACCTTGCCGCCCTGCCCCAGAAAATCGAGGACGGTGAATATACGCTTGAGAACGTTCTCGCCGACGCCAAGAAAATGCAGGAAGCAGGCGTTGTTGAAGCCGGTTACGGCTTCTATCCGCGCAATTCCAACGGCCCCGATTACTGGCAGTTCTACACCAGCTTTGGCGGCGCAATGGAAGAAGATGGCAAGCTTGTCTTTGACAAGGCCGCGATGACCAAGACTTACCAGTTCTTCGCTGACGCCGTTGCCGCAGACATCACACGCAAAAATCACATCGGCACCCCCGGTGACCAGTGGTATGCGGAAGTGGCGTCGGGTAAGGCTGGCATCTGGCACGGTGGCACCTGGCACTATGCACGCTATGTCAATCAGGAAGGCCTTGATGATTTCTTTGGTAACATCACGTTCTCGCTGATTCCGGCTGGCGACGGTGGCAAGGCCAATACGCTGACCCATCCGTTGGTATACCTCCTGATCAGCGATCACGACGAGCGCGAAACCGAGATTGCCGCACAGCTGGTCAAGATCGCTTCCGAGCCGCGCATCAACGTACTGCACGCGATCAAGTCGGCTCACCTCGGCATCTCGCCCGAGGAAACCATGATCGATCTCTACAGCAATGACCGCTGGGCCAACGAAGCCACCAAAACCCTTCTGCCTTTCGCCAATGCGATGCCGAACAATTCCGACTTCGGCACCTATTGGGGCATCATGTGGAAGAACCTTGAAGCTTCATGGACCGGCACCAAGACCGTCGAAGCGGCGATCAACGATGCTGAATCCGAGCTGAAGAGCACGCTCGGCGACGCCATCGTCATCCGCTAAGCCCTATTGTGTGACGGGCGCTGAACCTTTCAGCGTCCGTCCCTTTCAGCAGACGGTATCGCTCTCATGAACAGTTCAAAGACGCTCGGACTATTGCTGATTGCACCCGCGGTTATCATCGTGGTGCTGCTATTTCTCATGCCGGTGGTTCTGACTGCCGCGTTCTCCTTTACCAATATGAGCACAGCAACGGGCATTTCCGGCGGCGCTTATCAGGTGGCACCAAACTCTCTGCAGCGCATGGATGCCTCCATTCCCGAAATTGCAGAACAGCTCGCCGAAGCCAAATATGTCATCGACGAGGCGGGGCTTGCGACGTTGGAAGAAAACGAGATCTCGCCGCGGATCATCGAAGAATTGCGCAGCGCGCATTTGGACGAGGTCTTTGCCTCACGCCGCGATGCCGAACGCATGCTCAAAAGTCTTCGGGAACGTCTTTCAACGCGCGAGGTCAAGAAGATCTCCGAGATGTTCAACCGTTCAATTCTGAACGCGCGGTTCGACACCAAGCAGGAGCTTTTCGCAGCGCTCGACGGCATGGGGCTCAACTATGATGCCGACCAGAAAGAGACGATTGCAGAGCTGACCTATACCGGCTGGGTGTGGACGACGGAAAACTTCCATCGCCTGTTCACCAGTTCCGACACAGCCCGCATTCTGTTCAATACAGTTCTTTACGTGGGCGTCACGCTGATCGTTTTTAACACCAGCTACGCGCTGATCCTCGCCATCTCCACCCACTATATGCCCGACACCTCGGCCGGCATTTTCCGCGCTATCTGGTTATTGCCCCGCATTTCGCCGCCGGTGATCTATGTGCTGATGTGGAAATGGCTGACATGGGACACCGGGTTTATTTCCCTGTTTCTCCAGCAATTCGGCGTGCCCTCACGCAATTACCTGCTCGATAATGCCGCCAATGCCTGGTTCTTTGTTATCCTGATTAACGGCTTTGTCGGCGCCTCCATGGGCATGCTGGTCTTTTCCTCAGCGCTCAAGGCCATCCCAAAAAGCCATTTTCATGCCAGCGAAGTTGACGGCGCGAACCGCTGGCAACAAATCCGGCATATCGTGCTGCCGCAAATGCGTTGGCCGATCCTGTTTGTGACCTGCTACCAGACCCTGTCATTGCTGACATCTTTCGACCTGATCCTGCTGTCAACCAACGGCGGTCCCGGCGGGAGCACCGAAGTCTGGGCACTCGCGACCTATCATACAGCGCTCAACAATTATGCCGGCAATCTTGAGTACGGCCTTGGTACCGCCATGGCCCTCATCCTTGTCATTATCGGCATCGTTCTGGCGCTCGCCTACCTGCGGATATTCAACTACCGCGAACTCGTCTCCAAACCGTTGATCGAGCAGTAATATGGCCATTCAATCCACACCCTCGGTGAACTTCAAAGCCTGGCCGATTATCCTGGCACTCTCCATTGTCAGTCTGCCGCTTGTGCTGATGTATATTTACCTGTTCATCGACACGATTACAGACACGCCCCCCGGTTCTCTCTTCCCCACCAGCTTCACGCTGGCCCATTGGGACTTCCTCTGGCACACCAAACCGGGCAAAGCAAACATTTGGCAGGTGGCGCTCAACACGCTGATTTTTGCCACCTCCACCACAACCATCGTTCTATTGGTCTCGTCGATGGCAGGCTATGTGCTCTCCCGCCTGAACGTGCCCGGACGCGGCGTCTTTCTGGCAGGCGTCATGGTGTTGCATGCCTTTCCATCGGTCACCCTGATCATTGCGATCTTCATCGTGCTGCAAATGGTGGGGCTCTACAATTCCCTGATCGGCGTCATTCTGGTCAAGGCAGCACTTGATCTGCCTTTGGGCATCTGGCTGATGAAGGGCTTTTACGACACCGTGCCCTGGGAAATCGAAATGGCCGGTATTGCTGATGGCGCCAGCCGCTTCACCGTATGGCGGCGGCTGGTCCTGCCGCAGGTCAAACCGGCCCTCGCAGCCCTTGGGCTATTTGCCTTTCTCTCGGGCTGGAGCGAATTCATCCTGCCGCAAGTGCTGACGCCGGGAAACAAGGTACAGGTGCTCTCTGTCTATCTCGCGGCACTGATTGCCGACGACAATAATTTTGACATGGCGCTCTTCAAGTCGGTTGGCGTCTTTTACATCATCCCGGTGCTCATTCTCTTCGTCTTCTTCCAAAAGCACCTCATGAACATCTACGGCGGAGGCTCGAAAGGCTAATGCGCATTCTTCTCGACCAGTTCTCGAAATCCTTCGGCACCACCAAGGTCATCGAAGACATGACCCTTGAGGTCCATGACGGCGAAATGCTCGCCCTGCTTGGCCCCTCAGGTTGTGGCAAATCCACGACGCTGTTTGCCATTTGCGGCATCCACAAGGTCACTGGCGGCCGCATCTTGTTTGGCGAAAAAGACGTCACCGACATTCCCAGCCAGCAGCGCAGTGTCGGCGTCGTGTTTCAGTCCTATGCCCTTTATCCGCATATGACCGTTGCCCAGAATATCGGCTTCCCGCTGCAGGTGAAAAAAACGCCTGCCGCCGAGATTACCCGGCAGGTAGGGGAAATCGCGGAGATGGTGCATATCGAAAATCTGCTGGCGCGGCGTCCGGCCGAACTGTCCGGCGGCCAACAGCAGCGTGTCGCCCTCGCCCGCGCCCTGATCCGCAAACCCGATGTGCTGCTGCTTGATGAGCCACTGGCCAATCTCGATGCCAAATTGCGGTTGGAAATGCGCTCGGAAATCCGTCGCATTCAGCTCGAGACCGGCATCACGGCGATCCTTGTGACCCATGATCAGGTGGAAGCCATGAGCATGTGCGACCGCATCGCTATCATGAATGCCGGCGAAATCATCCAGATCGCCACGCCCACCGAAATGTATCACAACCCGGCAACCGAGTTTGTCGCCGGTTTCCTCGGCAATCCGCCCATCGCCTTTTTACGCGGCACAGCCGACAATGCCGGCTTCGCGCTAGAGAACAGCGACCTCAAACTTGATTTGCCGGGCGCGAAATCTGTTGCCGCAAATGGTAGCCCGCTGTCATTGGGCATCCGCCCGGAGGATTTCGGTCCGGCGGGCGACGCGATTATCCCCGGCAAGGTCGTATTTGTCGAAACCCAGGGACGCGAAAATCTCTACGACGTTCAGCTCGCAAATGGCAGTGTTCTGCGTTCGATCCAGCCGGTGCGCGATGATATCGCAGTAGGCGATGAAGTGCGCTGGGGCGCGAACAGCAATCAGATCATGGTCTTCACTCAGGACGGCACACGGCTATGAACCAGCACGATCTGACACCGTTCCTTAAACGCCATCAATGGCCACACGAGCAATCAAAATTACCCTTCTGCATCGGCCATCGCGGGGCCAGCGGACATTTGACCGAGAACACGCTGGCAGCCTTCCGGCTGGCCGCGGAGATGGGCGCGGAAATGTGGGAGCTGGACACCCAGCTCACAAGCGACGGCGTGGTCGTAGTCAGCCATGACGATCATTTGCAGCGCGTCTTTGGCATCGACAAACGCATCTCCGAACTCACTGCCGCCGAACTCGTGGCTCTCGAGAATGTAGCGGTGCCCACGTTTTCAGAGGTGGCAGCCCTCGCGCGGGAACTGGGCACAGGCCTTTATATCGAACTCAAGGCGCCGGGCACCGGGCTGCTCTGTTGGCGGGAACTGGTGGCGCATAATCAGCGCTTTGCCACCCTTGGTTCATTCGACACCAATCAGGTGCGTGAATTGCGTGATAGCGATTGTGACTACCCGCTTTCTGTCCTCGTGCGTGCGGGCAATGATCCCCACGCCATGGCCGACCGCGCCGGTGCCCACATTATCCATCTCTGTTGGGAACGCGCCAGTGATCGCCCGCAGGATCTGGTAACCGAGGCGCTCTGCACGAAAGCTTTCCAGGCTGGCCGCGAGATTGTGCTCTGGCACGAGGAACGTCCCGAGATTATCGCCGACATTATCAAACTGCCGGTTCTGGGCATTTGCACAGACTTGCCCGAAACCCTACGCCCTGCAGACCAGCCCCGAGCTTTTGCATGAACCAGAAAAAGACCCGCCCCCGCAAGGTCACCTCACATGATGTGGCTGAACGCGCCGGCGTTTCGCGCGCCGCCGTATCACGCACGTTCACCCCGGATGCCAGCGTATCCGCTGAAACGCGCGAGAAAGTGCACAAAGCCGCCAAGGAACTGGGCTATCGCGTCAATTATCTGGCGCGTAGCCTGATCAACCAGCGCTCCGATCTCGTGGGCGTGGTCGCCGCTGGTCTTGATAACCCGTTTCGGACTCTGCAGATCGACCAATTGTCGCGTACCCTTTTGGCGCATAATTTCCGGCCGCTGCTGCTGCCCACATCCAGCACCGCCAGCACGTCGGATTTCATCGAGCAATTGCTGCAATATTCGGTCTCGGGCGTCCTGGTTACCTCGGATGCGCCGCCAACAGCGCTTTGCGAAGAATGCGCGGCTTATGGCATCCCAATCGTCCTGATCAACAAGGGTGAGGACATCCCGTTTGTTGACCGGGTTGTCTCCGATGACAAGACAGCAGGCCAGATGGCAGCCGATCTCCTGATTGAGGGTGGGGCCGAACGGCCCGCCGTCATGGCCGCGCCCGGCGTGTCCTATACCGCCCGCCGGCGTCTCGATGCCTTCGTTGCCCGTTGCCGCAGCCTGGGTAAAACGCCGGACATCCTGCCAATTCCGGTCAATGATTATACCAGCGGATTTGAGGGTGCGGCGCAGTTGCACGGCACCAATATCGACGGTCTGTTCTGCGTCAACGACTACCTTGCCTGTGGTGTTGTCGACCGTCTCGCAAAAGACCGCACGGTCCGCAAATCAGGGCCGGTCCGGGTCATCGGCCATGATGACATTCCCCAGGCCAGTTGGCATGCCTATCAACTGACGACCATTCTGCAGCCTTGCGATATTCAGGCTCAGCAGGCCATCGACCTGCTGATCTCGCGCATGGAAGATCCTGGCATGCCGGCCCGTGTCGAATTCACCGCTGTCACCATGATCAAGCGCAGGACCGCATAATGGTGCATGACTTGTCTGTTCGCGAGATCAAGGCCCGTGCTGAATTTGCCGAAACTCTGGCACGCGAGGTTGGCCGCTCGGCCGCCACATTCCGGCAGAACGCCAGCGCGTCCTCTTTGGTCATTGAGAACAAGGGTCATCAGGATTTTGTCACCATTGCCGACCGGCAGACCGAAGACACCATTCGTTCAGCCATCGCCGAGGCCTTTCCCCATGATGGCTTCATGGGTGAGGAAACCGGCGGCGCGGTGAATACCGAGGCCGTCTGGGTAGTTGATCCGATCGATGGCACAACCAATTTTCTGCGCGGTTTCCGCCATTGGGGCGTGTCTATCGCGTTTGTCCTTGGCGAGCACATTGAGATCGGTGTCATCTATGATGCGACCCGTGACAAGGTATTCTCCGCGATAAGAGGCAATGGCGCATTCAGCGAAGGTAAAGCCGTTCACGCATCAACCCTGACGGATCCCAACAAGGCAATTGCTGTCCTCGGCCACTCCCGCCGCACCGATTTTGACGTTTATATTCAAGTCGTCAGGGAACTATATGCCCGCGGAATCGATTATAGACGCATGGGCGCCGCAGCCATCGGTCTGGTTCGTGTCGCCGATGGGACGGCAGACCTCTATTATGAGAACCATCTCAACAGTTGGGACATGCTGGCCGGCGCACTGATCGCCCACGAGGCGGGTGCTGCCGTACTGATGCCCCCAATTGCGGATATCCTGCTCAATGGCGGTGCCATTGTCGCCAATGCAAAAGGCCTGACAGACGATTTTTCTTTTTTGCACAAACAGTTAGCTTCTTCATGCCAACAGCTTTAACATTGGCGACCGACTAGTCTGATACAAAAACAACAAAGGGCGGCCCCATAACAATACGATGAGTTTGTACCTTCTTCTGATACATCTGGCAGGGGCGATCACGCTGCTGCTTTGGGCAGTTCGCATGGTACGCACGGGCGTGGAACGCAGCCAGGAACACAGGCTCCGCCGCATCCTGCGCGAAAGCAAGAACTCGCGTCTCAAAGCCGCCGGTATCGGCGCCGGGGTCGCGGTATTGTTGCAAAGCTCAACCGCCGTCGCCGTCCTCGCGGCAGGATTCGCGGGCTCAGGCGCGCTAACACTGGCGACAGGGCTGGCACTCATGCTGGGTGCGGACATTGGCTCAGCCGTTGTCGTGCAAATTCTCTCTGTCGACCTTTCCTGGCTGACACCGGTACTGCTGATCGCCGGCGGCTTGTGCTTTTTTCGGGGCAAGAGCCGTGAAACACGCCAATTGGGCCGGATTCTTATTGGTATCTCGCTCATTCTGCTTTCCCTCGGGCTGATCGGTGAAGCAACCGAACCGTTGCGCGAATCCGCCTTCTTGCCGACCGTCGTTACTTACCTGCAAGGCGACTTTCTTTCGGCCTTTCTGATCGGTGCGGCGTTCACCTGGCTGGTGCATTCAAGCGTCGCCTCCATCCTGCTCATCGCCGCCTTCACGGCGCGCGGCCTCGTGCCGCCTGAGCTCGGCATATCCCTGATGCTCGGCGCCAATCTCGGGGGCGGATTGATCGCTGCCGGGCTTGTGCGGCGCGGCTTTGTCGCCGCACGGCAGATCGCCCTTGGCAACCTTCTATTCCGCAGTATCGGCGCCCTGTGCGCGCTGCTGGTGGTAAATTCCCTCACCCTGCCCCTCGAATGGTTTGGCAGCGAACCCGCCCGGCAGGTTATCAATCTGCATCTGGCGTTCAATTTTGCGCTTCTGGTGATCTGCCTGCCACTCACCGGTATTGCCGCAAAACTCATTGAAAGGTTTTTCCCTGACAAGGACAGCGACGAGGCTGATCCATTGGAAGGCGCATCCAGCTGTCTCGATCAGGCCGTCATCGGAATTCCCGCCCTGGCCTTGGCCAGTGCGACGCGTGAGCTTTTGCGCATGGCCGAAATTATAGAGCGCATGCTCAGTCCTATTATGGATATTTATGAGACGGGTGACCCGGACAAAATCCGCCAGGCCAAACAGCTTGAAGCCGCCGTCAACCAAGCCGAATCCGAGATCAAACTTTATCTGGCAGCCATCGATTACAACAACGAGGATGAAGCCAAGCGTGGACAGGAACTCTCCACCTTCGCCATCAATCTCGAATATGTCGGCGATGCGATTACCAAGACGCTGTTGAAGCTTGCGGTTACCCGCCGCGAGCAGAAATTGTCGTTCTCGGCTGAAGGCTGGCGGGAACTATCTGAATTGCATCACCGGGTGATGGCAAACATGCAGCTGGCGCTGAATGTTCTCATATCAAAGGATCGTGAATCCGCCCGGCAATTGCTGGCCGAAAAGGATGCAATGCGCGCGGCCGAACGCACCAGCCATGGCCGACACCTTCAACGGCTGCAATCCGGGTCTGTGAAGAGCATGGAGACCAGCGATATCCATCTGGAAACCGTCCGGGCGTTAAAAACCATCAACTCCCTGTTCGCCACCATTGCCTACCCCATTCTCTCCGAGAGTGGTGAACTGCTGGACAGCCGTCTGACAGGCAGGTCCAAAAAGGTCAAAGCCTAGGCAACGGGCCCTGCCTGATGCCTAGGCCGCAGCTATGCGTTTGTCCCACGCCGCTTCGGTGGCAATAGCTTCGTCGGTAGTGATCTGGTCAGCACCCAATGCCATCAATCGGTTGAACGCAGTCCATTCGCCATCGTCAAAGCCCCTCTCAGGGTCTTTAAGGGTAAAGGTCCAGGCATCAACCTTTTTGCCCTCCTGATGGCAAAGGCCGATCAGGTCCAGCCCATCCGCATCAGCTTTGAGCACCAGTTGCCATGCAAGATAGATCGTATCCGGTGCCGTAGACCCGCGCAGATCAGCGAGCAATGAGCGCTCGACAGCCGCGATACCATCCTGCTTGTAGATATCCACCAGCCCATTGGTGGGGTCGATCCCCCGCATAAGGTTCGGCACCTCTGTCCGGATGGCTTCAATCAGAGCGAGACTGTCTGCACTGACAATAATATTGGCGTCTATATCCGCGAAAAACCGTGCCAGATGCGCGACACCCTCGACACCGACCGCCTCGTAATCATCCTTCATGTCAAACTGCAGCAGCGCATCCGGATGGGACAGACGCAGCATCGCCGCCAGATCTTCACTGAAAATCAGCGGGCGCGGCGTATCCGCAAACGAGAGCTCAGCCATTTCCGCGCGCCCCAGTTCCGCGACCCGTCCCTGTCCATTGGTTTCCCCTTCAAGCAAATCATCATGCAGCACGACAAATCCGCCATCTCCGCGCACCCGCATGTCGAGTTCCATGGAGGCACCAAGGCGAAAACCCTCGGCCATGGTTTCCGCCGAAAAAAGCGGATCGCGCATCCGCCGCCGCAACCGATGCCACTTCAGTCTGGTGGTGCGTCCGGCATGCACTAGCGCCAGGCCCTCCGCGGAAGAGTTTGTCATGAAATCACCCGTTTGATTGCCGGCCGATTCAACGAGACACGGCGTTGTTTTGCAAGCAATTCCACGAATTTAGAGCGCAGTTTCTACAGTTGAACTGTAGCAAGACCATCCTGCTCCTGCCGTGTGGCAATTCACGTGGTGAAAGCCCCTAGTTCAACCGCTGCTGCGTATCGACATCGAAAATATGCAAAGCGGTAATATCCGCCGTCACATGCACCACTTCGCCAATCTCAAGTGTCACATCCATGGCCGCGACCACGGTTTGGTCCCCCACGCGGCCATGCACCAGGCGGTGGGCGCCCAATTCTTCCACATAGGCCACCTGCAAAGCCAGGGCACCCGGCGCATCAGGCGCAACAGGAAGCAGATCCTCAGGGCGCACGCCCAATATGACGCCTTTCCGCCCCTCGATCTGTTGATGCAGATTGAGGCTGACCTCACCAATATGAGCCTTGCCGTCAGCATGATCTGCCTTGATCAGGTTCATCGCCGGGGAGCCAATGAAGCTGGCAACGAAGGTTGAGGCCGGCTTGCGATACACCTCCAGCGGCGTGCCGATCTGCTGGACCAATCCCCCGTTGAGCACAACCAGCCGGTCCGCAAGCGTCATCGCCTCAAGCTGGTCATGGGTGACATACATCGACGTGGTGCCGAGCCGCTTTTGCAGCTGTTTGATTTCGCCGCGCATCTGCACCCGCAATTTGGCATCGAGATTGGACAGCGGTTCATCGAACAAAAAGGCCGCCGGCTCGCGCACAATCGCCCGCCCCATGGCCACACGCTGGCGTTGCCCGCCCGAAAGGTGACGCGGTTTACGCTCCAGATAGTCACCAATCTCCAGAATACGGGCCGCTTCAGCGACCCGCTTGGCGATCTCCGCCTTGGGCAAGCCCTGGTTCTTCAGCCCATAGGAGAGGTTTTGGCGGACGCTCATATGCGGATAAAGCGCATAATTCTGGAACACCATGGCAATATCGCGCTCCGCCGGATCAAGATCATTGACCACGCGGTCGCCGATACTGACCTTGCCCGCGGTAATTGTCTCAAGCCCGGCCACCATGCGCAACATCGTCGACTTGCCGCAGCCGGAAGGGCCGACCAATACGATGAACTCCCCATCGGCAATGTTCACATCAATGCCTTTCACGGCATGAACCCCACCTTGATAGGTCTTTTCCAGACCGGTGATCTCAATCGCTGCCATGTTATTTCTCCGTTTCCGTCAGGCCTTTGACGAACAGGCGCTGCATAAAGATGACGATCAACACGGGCGGCAGGGCAGCGAGAACAACTGCGGACATCACGATGTGCCATTGCGGTTGCGAATCCGCCACATCGGCCATGCGTTTGATACCCATGACGACCGTGTAAAATTTGCTGTCGGTGGTAACCAGCAAGGGCCAGAGATACTGGTTCCAGCCAAAGATAAAGAGGATGACGAACAGGGCCGCGATATTGGTGCGGCTCAAGGGCAGCAGGATATCAAAGAAGAATTTGACAGGCCCTGCCCGGTCAACGCGGGCCGCCTCAACCAGCTCATCCGGCACGGTCAAAAAGAACTGACGGAACAGGAAAGTTGCGGTTGCCGAGGCGATCAGGGGAATAGTGAGACCGGCATAGGAATTGAGCATTTGCAGGTTCGCCACCACCTCGAAGGTGGGAATGATACGCACCTCAACCGGCAACATCAGCGTGATGAAGATGATCCAGAAGGCAAGCAGGCGGAACGGGAACTGAAAATAGACAATTGCGTAAGCGGAAATAATCGAGATCGCGATCTTGCCCACCGCGATGATCAGCGCCATCATCAGTGAATTCCACATCATCATGGTAAGCGGCGGCGCACCCAGCGTCGAGGCACCCTCAAAGAGAACCTGGCCATAATTTTCGATCAGATTGGGCCCCGGCAATAAAGGCGCGACCCCCGACGTGAACGATGTCGCTTCATAGGTTGAAGCCACAAAGGCGATGTAGACCGGGAAGGCGATCAGCAGCACACCAGCGATCAGGATCAGGTGCGAGATCAGATTCAGAATGGGACGGTTTTCAACCATGACAGCGACGCCTCAATACTGCACGTGACGTTCAATCCAGCGGAACTGGATCACAGTCAGGGTGATAACAATGGTCATGAGAATGACGGACTGCGCAGCTGAAGAGCCGAGATTAAGCCCGACGAACCCATCGAGAAAAACCTTGTAAACAAGGGTGTTGGTGGCCTGGGCCGGGCCGCCCTCGGTCGTTGCATGAATGACGCCGAATGTGTCGAACAGGGCGTAGATGATGTTGATGACCATCAGAAAGAAAGTCGTCGGGGTCAAAAGCGGAAAGATGATCGTCCAGAACCGTTTGACCGGTCCCGCGCCATCTATGGCTGCAGCCTCGATCAGGGAATGGGGCACCGATTGCAAACCGGCCAGAAAGAACAGGAAATTATAGGAGATCTGTTTCCAGCTCGCCGCGACAATCACAAGGATCATAGCGTCATGCCCGGAAACATTATGGTTCCAGTCATAGCCCACATAGCTGAGTGCAAACGGCAAAAGCCCGATTGTGGGGTTGAACAAAAACCACCACAGCGTACCCGCAATGGCCGGGGCCACAGCATAGGGCCAAACCAGAAACGTGGAATAGACATTTGACGATTTGATCATCCGGTCAACATTGACCGCGAACAAAAGGGCAAGCCCCATCGAGAGCACAGTGACCCCGACAGAAAACACAAACGTGACGCCCATCGAATTCAGATAGACCGGATCGGCGAACAGTCTGGCGTAGTTTTCCAGACCGATGAAACTGGTTTTGAAGCCGAAGGCATCCTGACGCAGAACCGATTGCCACAATGCCTGACTGGCAGGCCAGATAAAGAAAACCAGGGTAATTGCCAACTGCGGCATGAGCAGCAGATAAGGCAAAGCCTTGTTGGGAAAGATAGCACGTTTTGTTTGCATGACCGCTTACCGGTAAGGAGGGAGGCAGACCCGCACCACTGATGGGCGCGAGTCCGCTAGAATGTCAGCCGATGAGCTTACTTGTTGGCAGCTTCAAAATCGCGCAACAGGCCGTTACCGCGATCGACCAGGGCATCAAGTGCCTGCTGGGGTGTCTTGGCACCGGACAGCATCTGCTCGAACTCTTCATCGATGATGGTGCGGATCTGCACGTAATTGCCGAAACGCAGACCTTTGGAATTGGCGGTCGGTGCGTTCAGCGTAATCTGCTGAATGGCAACGTCCGAACCCGGATTGGCTTCGTAATAGCCCTGGGTTTTGCCCAGTTCGTAAGCGGCTTCAGTGATCGGCAGATAGCCCGAGAACTGATGCCAGTCAGCCTGCACCTCGGCTGAGGACAAGTAGCTAAAGAACTTGGCCGCACCCTTGTATTCTTCATCGCTCTTGCCGCTCAGCGTCCAGAGCGTTGCGCCACCGATGATGGAGTTCTGCGGCGCACCTTCAACATCGTCATAGTAAGGCAGCATGCCAAAACCAACTTCAAAATCCTTGGCATTGGCCATGACACCGGCGCGCGAGGCGGAGGAGTTCATGTACATGGCGCATTCCTGGGCATAGAATTTCGGGGGCGCATCGGCACCACCACCAGGGCCGCCATACTGGAAGACGCCTTCATCCTGCCACTTCTTCAGGTTGCTCCAATGCTGAACCTGTACCGGACCGTTGACGGTCAACTCGGTCTCGAGCCCACCGAAGCCGTTTTCCAGCGTACCAATCTGCTGATTGTGCCATGCCGACAGATTTTCCAGCTGAACCCAGGACACCCAACCGGTGGTGAACCCGCAAGTTGCGGCACCTGATTCCATGATCTGTTTGGAGAACGCTTCAACTTCAGCCCATGTCTTGGGCGCAGTGTCGCGGTCGAGACCAGCTTTTTCGAACACGTCTTTATTGTAGTAAAAGATCGGGGTCGAGGAGTTGAACGGCATCGAAAGCATATTGCCCTCGGTGTCGGTGTAGTAACCGACCACTGCCGGCAGGAAACCGGCCGGGTCGAAAGGTTCGCCTGCATCCTGCATCAGCTTGTAGGTCGGGTATACCGCGCCTTCAGCCGCCATCATGGTACCGGTGCCAACTTCGAAAACCTGCACAATGGCGGGCTGTTCGCCCGCACGGAAGGCGGCGATCGCGGCCGTCATGGTTTCGGTATAGGAACCCTTGTAGCTGGGAACAACGACATAGTCGCTTTGCGTGGCGTTGAAGCCTGCAACGATTTCCTCGAGCTTGGTACCGAGTTCACCACCCATGGCGTGCCACCACTGGACTTCGGTCGCGGCCTGCGCCGTGGACATGGATGTTGCCAGCATAAGGCTGCTGACGAGAATTTTCTTGAGCATTGAAGTTCCCTGCAAGTTGGGGTTCGGACGGGAGCAACAGCTATCGTGCACACGTGTCACTTCCTTTTCGGTTTGGTGTCAGTTCAATGACACATGGAAAAGACCCGTACGGTATGCAGCGCCTGTCTGCTCAGTGTCACAAACCAGTGCTAGTGGCGCAGGCAATGCCACTGGAGAATTACGCCATGCTTTCTGCCTTCGAAAATCCCGGTCAGTTCTACCGGGGCAATCTGCATACGCACTCGAACCTCTCCGATGGTCGCCTGACACCGCAGGAAGTGTGTCGCGCCTACGAGGCCAAGGGTTATGATTTCATCTGCCTGTCGGACCATTTTCTGGAACAGTTCGACTTCCCCATCGCCGACACCACACCCTTCCGGACAAAGAATTTCACAACCATTCTTGGCGCCGAAGTTCATGCCGGTGAAATGAAACTGGGCGGCTTCTGGCACATTCTCGCCGTTGGACTGCCGCTCGATTTCGCGCCCACCCCCACGGAAGAGACAGCATCTGATCTCGCGCAGCGATGTCGCGATGCTGGTGCATTTGTGGCCATTGCCCATCCGCAATGGTACGGCCTGATGCCGGAAGAGGCGCACACCATCACGGCCGCTCATGCGGTCGAAATCTACAACCACACCTGCGCTCTGGGCACTGACAGAGCGGATGGCACTTATCTGCTGGATGCCATGCTCTCAGATGGGCGCGAACTGACCGCTATCGCCACCGACGACGCCCATTTTCATGCCGACAACCCCGAGCACCAGGATACCTTTGGTGGATGGGTGATGGTCAAGGCAACGTTCAATGAACCGGATACACTGGTGCAGGCGCTCAAAGAGGGCGCATTCTATGCCTCAACCGGACCGCAGATTGACCTGATCGCGCTTGAAGGCACTGATCTGCTGGTCGAATGCTCCCCTGCCCATAGCATCATCGCCGTTGGTCAGGGGGCGCGCGCCGTCGCATCGCGCGGTACCGCCATGACCGGAACAACTCTTGATATCAGCAAATTCAGAGGCGACTGGCTGCGCGTTATTGTGGTCGACCACAATGGCAAGCGCGCATGGGGTAATCCGTTATGGATCGACTAATCGCCAAATAATCGGAAACCTGTATCGACCATATAGATCAAAGGTTATGACCGAAATGACATATTCACTGCCCGATATGATCAATTTTCCCCATTCCGCCTTTCCAAACAATCTCCTTATCCTCTCTCCTGTCATCACCGAGATGCGCGAACCGCAGGCGCGGCCTGACGGTGTGGGCAAACCCATGAGGAGCAGATTTTATGGACCGGCAATTGAATATCGTGCCCTTTGTCAGTGTCGACCACATGATGAAAATCGTGCTGGAGATCGGCGTGGAAACTTTCCTGGCGGAACTGGCGGATTATATCGAGGCGGATTTCCGGCGCTGGCAACTGTTCGACAAAACCCCGCGCGTGCCTTCACATTCGAAAGAGGGCGTTATCGAGCTGATGCCGACCAGCGATGGTGAGGTTTACGGCTTCAAATATGTCAACGGGCACCCCGCCAATACGCGTCAGGGCCTGCAGACGGTAACCGCCTTCGGCATGCTGGCCGATGTGGCCACCGGCTATCCCGTGCTGCTGTCGGAAATGACGATATTGACCGCCCTGCGCACGGCAGCAACCTCTGCCATGGTCGCCAAATATCTGGCCCCCGCGGGAGCCGATTGCATGGCCGTGATCGGGAATGGCGCACAATCTGAATTCCAGGCGTTGGCCTTCAAGGCCATCCTCGGCATTACCAAATTGCGCCTCTATGACATCGACCCGGCAGCGACGGCAAAATGCGCCCGCAATCTCAAGGACAAGGGCTTTGAGATCGCCACCTGCGCCTCACCCGAAGACGCCATGCAGGGCGCACAGATCGTGACGACCGCTACCGCTGACAAACAATATGCGACGATCCTGACCGACAACATGGTCGGGGCCGGCATTCACATCAACGCCATCGGCGGCGACTGCCCCGGCAAGACCGAACTGCATCGTGATATTCTGCTGCGGTCTGATATTTTCGTTGAATACCCGCCCCAGACCCGGATTGAAGGTGAAATCCAGCAGCTCGACGCCGAACACCCGGTCACCGAGATGTGGCAGGTCATTGCCGGTAAAGCCAAAGGTCGGCGCAATGACAGCCAGATTACCCTGTTCGATTCCGTGGGCTTCGCCACCGAGGACTTTTCAGCCCTGCGCTATCTGCGCGATCAGGTGAAACGCACCGGCCAATATCAGGAGCTCGACATGCTGGCCGATCCGGACGATCCGCGCGACCTGTTCGGCATGGTCATGCGGGCAGCCGAGGCTTAGGCTTTATCGGGCAGGTGCGGCACGCCCGAGGCGCGCTTGGTGGACAAATAGAGATTGGTCTCACTGGCCGAGACCCCGTCAATCATGCGGATTTTCGCGAGGATCGCATCCAGTTCAGGCAGAGAATTCGTGCCCAGTTCGATAATCAGGTCCCATTTGCCGCTGGTCGTGTGGATGGCCGTCACCTCGGGCATACGGTTGAGCTGGGCGATGATCCGGCTGGTGCCCCGCCCCTCAATGGCGATCAGTGTCACCCCGCGCACCGGCTGCAATACCTGGTCGGCACGCAATACCACGGAGAACCCGGCAATCTCACCAGAGGCCATCAGCCGCTCCATGCGATTGCGCACCGTGGCGCGGGTAATCCCAAGGATATGCGCCAGCTCGGAAATAGAGGCGCGTCCGTCGCGCCGCAGCGCCATGATCAAGGCTTTGTCCAGGTCGTCCATACTGGATTTATGAGCCACCAATTCGCGCAGGTAAAGCCCTGCTGCATAACCAAAGTGAGGAACAAAGATGTCCAAAACTGCAATCCTGATCGGCGCGCCGGTGCAATGCGGCACCGGACTGGGCGGCTGCCTGATGGGCCCCGATGCCCTGCGCATTGCCGGCCTCGCCCCGGCGCTCAAAAGTCTCGGCTTTACCGTAAAAGACAAGGGCAATATTGCCCCTGAAATGGCCAGCGCGGTTCCCCATGCCAATCCGGCCGTGCATCATCTGGCCGAGGTCATTGGGTGGACAAAGGCCCTGTCCGCCTGCGCGCGCAACGCTTTGGCCGACGGCCATATGCCGATTTTTCTGGGTGGTGACCATAGCCTGGCCGCCGGATCGGTCTCAGGTGTTACCGCCCATGCTGCCGCGCAAGGGCGCGAACAATTCGTGCTCTGGCTCGACGCTCATCCCGATTTTCATACCCTCGACAGCACCGAAAGCGGCAACCTGCATGGCACCCCGGTCGCCTATTTCACCGGACGCGACGGCTTTGCCGCCTTCCCCCCGCTAAATGCTGCGGTGAAGGAAGAAAACATCTGCATGATGGGCATTCGCTCGGTTGATCCGGCAGAACGGGCCGCCCTCGAACAATCAGAAATCCAGGTGCATGACATGCGCCAGATTGACGAATATGGCGTGGCCGTTCTGTTGCGGACCTTTCTCGACAAGGTTGTGGCCGCCAATGGCTATTTACATGTCAGCCTTGATGTGGATTTTCTCACCCCCGAAATCGCCCCGGCGGTCGGCACCACAGTGCCCGGCGGCGCAACGTTTCGCGAGGCGCATCTGATCATGGAAATGCTGCATGATAGCGGCATGGTCACCTCACTCGACATTGTCGAACTCAACCCGTTTCTCGATGAACGCGGCCGCACCGCAACCCTGATGGTTGATCTGGTCTCCAGCCTGATGGGCAAGAAGGTGCTCGACCGGCCGACGCGGCGGTTCTGAAATTAAGCCGGGCCTTCGCGCACCGCCTCCATCGCCACAAAAGTCGAGGTATGGGCGACATGCGGCAGGGCGGAGATTTTCTCGCCCATCACCCAGCGGTATTCGGCAATATCACTGGTGCGCACTTTCAGCAGATAATCAAAGCCGCCGGCGATCATGTGGCATTGCTCGATCTCGGGAATTTTCAGAACGGCAGTGTTAAACGCGGAAAGCGCCTTGGCGCGCGTGTCGCTGAGCTTGACCTCAACAAAAGCCACATGGTCGCGGCCTATTTTCACTGGGTCCAGCTGGGCCCGATAGCCGAGAATATAGCCCTCCGCCTCCAGCCGCCGCAGCCTTGCCTGACACGGCGTTTTACTGAGACCGATACGGCTGGCCAGTTCGGTAATGCTGATCCGCCCATCCGTCGACACGATATCGAGAATGGCCTGATCAAACTTGTCCAGTTCCTTGGCACTCGCCACCATGCACTTTTCCTGCCCCTACATCAAACTATAGTCGTATTCACTACATAATTGCATTATTTGGGAAAAATGCAAAGCTGATCGCCCATATCATGGGGATATAAGGCCAACAAGGGAACCCTGCCATGCCGACGCTCGCCACCATCCGTGCTGACATGCGCACGGGAACGCTCAAGAACGAATCCAAAGCCCTCTCGGAGCTGATCACCCTGGCAGCGCTGGACGCGAAGGATTGCAGCGCCATTTCCGCGCGGGCGGTGACTTTGGTCAAGGATATCCGCAAGCGCGGCAGTTCCGGACTGATGGAGCCGTTTCTGGCCGAATATGGTCTGACCACCAATGAAGGCGTTGCCCTGATGTGTCTGGCCGAGGCGCTGTTGCGCGTGCCTGACACCAGCACCATCGATGCCCTGATCGAAGACAAGATTGCCCCCTCCGACTGGGGCAAGCATCTGGGCCGTTCCTCCTCGTCCCTCGTCAATGCCTCCACCTGGGCGCTCATGCTGACCGGCAAGGTACTGGATGCCAAACAGCCCGGCCTTGCCGGGGTGCTGACCGGCACCGTCAAGCGGTTGGGCGAACCGGTGATCCGCACGGCCGTCGCTCAGGCCATGCGCGAAATGGGCCGTCAATTCGTGCTCGGGCGCGATATTAGCGAAGCCATGACCCGCGCCGCCGGACGCGAAGCCAAGGGCTTTACCTATTCCTATGACATGCTGGGCGAAGCCGCGCTGACCGATGAGGACGCAAGGCGCTATCACCTGGCCTATGAGCGCGCGATCGAGGCGACTGCTGAAAACTGCGATAGTGCTGATATTCGCAAAAATCCCGGCATTTCGATCAAATTATCCGCCCTCTATCCGCGCTATGAAAGCGTGCAGCACGCAAAGGTGCTGGACGTGCTGGTGCCCCGGGTCAAGGCTTTGGCACTGGCGGCGAAAACTGCGGGCATGGGGCTGAACATTGATGCCGAGGAGGCCGACCGGCTCGACCTGTCCCTCGATGTGATCGAAGCCGTGTTGGCTGATGAGGCTCTCGCGGGATGGGACGGCTTTGGCGTTGTAGTGCAGGCCTATGGCCGCCGCGCGCCGCAGGTGATTGACTGGCTCTATGCCTTGGCGGAAAAACATCAGCGCCGCCTGATGGTGCGGTTGGTCAAGGGTGCCTATTGGGACAGCGAGATCAAACAGGCGCAGGTGCTGGGCATTCCCGATTATCCGGTGTTTACCCGCAAACCCTCCACCGATCTCTCCTATATTGCCAATGCGCGCAAACTGCTCGGCATGACCGACCGGATCTACCCGCAATTTGCCACCCATAACGCCCATACCGTCGCCGCCATCCTGCATATGGCAACCGACAACACCGCCTTTGAATTCCAGCGCCTGCATGGCATGGGCGAAGCGCTGCATGATCTGGTGCTGGAACAGCATGGCACCGGCTGCCGCATTTATGCACCCGTCGGCCCGCATCGCGACTTGCTCGCCTATCTGGTGCGCCGCCTGCTGGAAAATGGCGCCAACAGCTCCTTCGTCAACCAGATCGTCGATGAGGCGGTGCCGCCCGAACTGGTGGCCGCCGATCCGTTCGCCGAAGTCGAAACCTATCTGGATGCACCTAAAAACCCGGCAACGCCCCTGCCGCCCGCAATCTATGGGGCGGACCGGATCAATGCCGAAGGCTGGAACCTCAACGACCCGGTCGATGCCGCAGCATTTGAAGCGGCACGCGCGCCCTTCGTTACAATCCAATGGGAAGCCGCGCCCCGTATTGCCGGGCCTGTTGTCGGAGCAGAACGTCAAAAGGTTGAAAACCCGGCCAATCCCGATGATCAGCCGGGCTTTGTCACCGACGCTTCCGAAGACGACGTGGAAACCGCGCTGGCGGCAGCAAAGCCCTGGGATATAGCCAAGGATCAGCGCCGGACCATCCTTTTAAAAGCCGCCGATCTCTATGAGGCCAATGCCGGAGAATTCTTCGCCCTTGCCGCACGGGAAGCGGGCAAGAACCCGTTCGATGCCGTGGCGGAACTGCGCGAGGCCGTGGATTTTCTGCGCTATTACGCCAATCAGGCGCTGACCCTCGACACTCCGGCCCGTGGCGTTTTCGCCTGCATTTCGCCGTGGAATTTCCCGCTGGCGATTTTCACCGGCCAGATCAGCGCCGCCCTTGCCGCCGGCAATGCCGTGCTTGCCAAACCCGCCGAAACCACCCCCCTGATCGCCACCAAGGCCATCGACCTGCTGCTGGAAGCGGGCGTGCCGCCAACCGCACTGCAATGCCTGCCCGGTGCCGGTTCGGTTATCGGTGCCAAACTCTCTAGCGAACCGCGCGTTGACGGCCTCTGCTTTACCGGCTCCACAGTGACGGCCCAGCATATCAACAAGGCCATGGCCGAAAACCTCGCCCCCGACGCGCCGCTGATTGCCGAAACCGGCGGGCTGAACGCCATGATCGTCGACAGTACTGCCCTGCCCGAACAAGCCATCCGCGATATTGTCGCCTCCTCGTTCCAGAGCGCCGGCCAGCGCTGTTCGGCCCTGCGCATGCTCTATTTGCAGGAGGACATCGCCGAACCTTTCCTCAAGATGCTCTATGGTGCCATGGACGCGTTGAACATTGGCGACCCCTGGGCACTTTCAATCGATGGCGGCCCGGTGATCGATCAAACGGCCCGCGCCAAAATCAATGCCCATATCGATCAGGCTGAAGCGGACGGCCGCGTGCTGCACCGCTGTGCCGTGCCGCAACAAGGCTATTTCGTCAGCCCGACGGTCATCAGGCTCAACGGCATTGCCGAGCTGAAAGAGGAAATCTTCGGCCCCGTCCTGCATGTCGCAACCTTTGCCGCCGGGGAAATTGACCGGATCGTCGATGATATCAACAAGACCGGCTATGGCCTGACCTTTGGCCTGCATACCCGTGTCGATGACCGGGTGCAGAGCATCTTGTCGCGACTGCATGTGGGCAATGCCTATGTCAATCGCAACCAGATCGGTGCCATTGTCGGCTCGCAGCCCTTTGGCGGCGAAGGCCTTTCCGGTACCGGCCCGAAAGCTGGCGGCCCGGCCTATGTCCCGCACTTCACCCGACATGAGAATGGCAGCAGTGGCGCAGCCAGCGGGACGGAGGCACCGCGCGAACAGGTACAGCAGGCCATCAACGCGCTGGGACGTCCGAGCAATGACACAGCCCTCAAGCGCACCAGCATGCCCGGTGTCACAGGTGAATCCAACCGGCTATCGGTGCATCCGCGAGGTCTGGTTTTGTGCCTTGGACCAGATCGCGAGGCGGCCCGTCAGCAAGCGACCATCGCCCGCGCCGAAGGTTGCACTGCGCTCGAAATCGCGCCGGGCAGTGAACTCGACGGACAATTGTCGCCCGAAATTCTGGTTGATCTGCAAGGCTTTGACGCCGTGGCATTCTGGGGAAATGAAGCGGATGCCCGCGCCTTGCGCAAGGCATTGGCAGCCCGTCCCGGTGCCCTGTTGCCGCTGATTACGGAGGCGGCCTATGCCACCCGCTACCATATCGAACGGCACCTCTGCATCAACACCACGGCGGCTGGCGGCAATACACAACTGCTGGCCTCAGCATAGTTGAAAGTAAACGGGATCAGTCTGACTGATCCCGTTTTCAAACTTAAGCTATAAGATGAATAAATACCCAGAACATACTGAATTCAAAACACAGATAGACAAAACTGAATACTTAACTACACAGCCATGAATATCGTCGACATTACCAGACCCGCCCGCGCGCGGCGACCGGCGCAACGCGGGTAACTGCCCCGTCTCTGTGGAACACAACATTATCGAACAGATTGCTGACAACGCAGGTGTGGTTCGGAATGATCCGCACCTTCTCGCCGATGGCCGGCTTTTTTGCCGACCCGGACAGGTCGACCACCGCATGTTCCTCTGACAACCCCACGATCCGCGCATCCGGATAACCCACAATCATGCCGTGATCCTCGAAGCCCAAAAGATCGGAGGTGAGCGCCTTTGATCCGGCATCGAGCACGGCCCGGTTCTCGGTGGGGCGGGAGACAACGCTCGCCAGAACATGCATGGCGCATTGCGATGCGTCGCAATGCCCGGCCCGGATCAGCGACCGGTCGTTATAGATATAGGTGCCAGCGCGGTGTTCGGTTGCGCTCGGCACCAGATGCGCATCAAACAGGCTTGGCGTGCCGCCATTACTCACCACCGGGCATTCGACACCAGCGGCGTCGAGCAAGGCCACGGCACCGCCGAGGAACGCTTCGACGGTTTCGGCTGAATTGGGCTTGGGATAGGTCATCAGCCCGCCGAACCGCAGGCCTGGAGCTGCAGCAATTTCCTGCGCCAGCGCCAGCGCCGCCTCAGGGCTTTGCACGCCACAGCGCCCACCCCCGGTATCGCATTCCACCAGAACCGTCAGCGGTGCCTCCGCAGAAAACGCGGCAGCGAGCCCCGCCACCGTCTCGGAACTGTCGGCAACGACCGACAGGCGCGTGCGAGCATTGAGCGCCTGCAAGGGCGCAATCTTCTCCGGCCCGAGAATATTGAAGGTGATCAGGATATCCTCAAACCCGGCATCTGCAAAAACCTCGGCCTCCGAGATTTTCTGGCAGTTAATACCCCGCGCCCCGGCTTCGACTTGTGCGTCGGCCAGAAACGGCAGCTTGTGGGTCTTGATGTGGGGGCGAAAGCTGATCCCGTGCGCATCCATATAAGCTTGAACCCGGGCGATATTCGCCGCAACCACCGCCTCGTCGATCACGGGCACCGGGGTGGAAAGGTCGAATATAGAGGCACCGATAAGCATTTCATCTCCGCAGCTTGATCACCAGAAAGGGTGATTTGTAGGATGTTCCTGTGCGAGGTCAAGCGCACAAAAGCATTGTCTGCCAACCAATTGCTCCCCGCAACCACCGAGGCTGATGTAATGATAAAAGCCCGGCAAGACAGATGAACAGCGCAAAGGAATGCCCGCAATGCCCAACGTCCCGACAATCGAGATCTGTGTTGAGGGAATAGACGGCTATCTGGCCGCCGAAAAGGCCGGCGCTGACCGGGTTGAACTCTGCGCCTCGCTGATGGAAGGCGGGCTGACCCCGAGCATCGGCACGGTCCGTGAAGTCTTGCGCGCCGGCAAAATTCCCTTCCACCCAATCATCCGCCCGCGCGGCGGCGACTTCCTTTATTCGGAAATGGAGTTTGCTTCGATTCTTGAGGACATAAGGCAGATGCGCGCGCTGGGTGTAGTCGGCATTGTTATCGGCTTTCTCAATGCCGATGGCACGATTGATGAAGATCGCACGCGGCAGGCGGTCGAAGCGGCGGGCCCCATGACAGTCACCTGCCATCGCGCCTTCGACATGACACGCAACCACCGCGAAGCTTTGGAAGCACTTGTCCGGGTCGGGGTCGACCGGGTATTGACCAGCGGCCAGCATGACACGGCGCTCGAGGGCGCCGACGTGCTCAAGGATACCATTCAGGCCGCCGGTGACCGGCTGATCGTCATGGTCTGCGGCGAGCTGGATGCCGCCAATATTGCCGAAATCCGCGACCGCACGGGCGCGCAGGAAATGCATTTCGCCGCCCTGACGACCACACCCTCCACCATGCAGTTCCGAAATCCGCGTATCGGCATGGGCAGCACCGATCTAGAGCGCGAATACCTCAATACCATCACCGATGAAGACGCGGTGCGCCAGACCATCAGGGCCGCAAAGACGCTTTAGCGTGTTCTCGGCGATCAGGCAGTGTCTGAGCTGGCCACCGCCCTCACCCTGAGCCCGTCGAAGGATGTGCGGCGCACGCGGTGCTGACCACCCTCGTGGTTCGACAGGCTCACCATGAGGGCTTCAGTGCCTGCCCACCCCCAGTGTGGTTCCCGCGCAAGCGGGGATGACGGTGGAGGGCGCGGCAAACACCGCACCCTTATCCCCCACACATCGTCACCCTTGGGCTTGACCCGAGGGCCCATGCCAACCATCCGGTTCGGTCGATGGCGGGATGAAGCACGGCCTCCCGACGCCCATCTGTTACGCCGCACCATCTCATGGATACTCGGGCCAAGCCCGAGCATGACGACCGGGGAAATATGACGATGCTGGGTATTATGACGCTGCGGGAAATAAATCCTGCCAAACCCAACCCTCCGCTCCGCCGTTAGCGCGCAGTGATTCCGGCCAGCACCGCCATGGATTCAACGCAAGCCGCCGCCGCCTCCCGGCCCTTGTTGTGGGCATCATCGCGGCTGCGCACCACGGCCTGTTCTTCTTCGTAGGTGGTCAAAATGCCGAAGGCCAGTGGCACCCCGGTTTTCAGTGAGGCCTGCATCAACCCGTGGCTGGCGGCCTCGGAGATATATTCGAAATGCGCCGTATCGCCCTTGATGACGCAGCCGAGACAAACCACGCCTTCAAACTTGCCGGTCTGGGCCAGCTTTTGCGCAATCAGCGGGATTTCGAACGCCCCCGGCGCGGTGATGATATCACCCTCGGCGACACGCACACCACGATCATCCAATTCGGCAAGGGCGCCCTTGAGCAGGCCGGAGGTGACATCTTCATTGAACCGGCTGACCACAATGGCGACCCGGCTTTTGGCAGTTTTTTTGTCTTTGGACATGTCTGGTCTCGTTTCTAATGGGCAAGGATATGGCCGAACTTCTCGCGTTTGGTCGTGAGATAGCCGGCATTGAACGGGTTGGGCGGAATGATCAGCGGCAGGCGTTTGGCGACAGCAATGCCATAGCGCTGCAAGTCTTTTTCCTTGTGCGGATTATTGCTGAGAAGGTTCACCCGGCTGACGCCAAGGGTCTTGAGGATTTGCGCCGCCACCGCATAGTCACGCGCATCAGCGGCAAAACCGAGGGCTGTATTGGCATCCACCGTGTCCTGGCCTGCATCCTGCAAGGCATAGGCGCGTATCTTGTTGGCCAGCCCAATGCCGCGCCCTTCCTGCCCGCGCAGATAGATCACCGCACCGCCATCGCTTTCGGAAATCAGGCGAAGACTTTCCTGCAATTGCGCCCCGCAATCACAGCGCAATGACCCCAGCGCATCCCCAGTCAGGCATTCCGAATGCACCCGGATCAACGGCACCTCCGGCAAAGGCCCCTTGACCAGCGCCAGATGTTCAACGCCATCGACAAGGCTCTTGAACGCATGCACCCGCATCGGGCTCTCGGCAAAGACAGACGGCAAGCTGGCGCTGGCCACTTCTTCCACCTGAACTTCGGTTTTGATGCGATATTCCACCAGTTCGCGGATGGTCAGCACCGGCAAGCCGTGCTTTTGCGCAAACAGGTCCAGATCGGGCCGCCGCGCCATCTCGCCATCATCGCGCATCACCTCGCAGATCACCGCCCCCGGCTTCAGCCCAGCGAGCCGCATCAGATCGGTTGCCCCCTCGGTATGGCCATTGCGCGCCAACACGCCACCTTCGGCCGCCCGAAGCGGAAACACATGCCCCGGCGAAACGATATCCTCAGCCATAGCATCAGGATTGACCGCTGCAGCAATGGTCCGGGCCCGGTCAAAGGCCGAAATGCCGGTGGTAATACCCGCGCGCGCCTCAATTGAGACGGTGAACGCGGTCGAGCGGCGGGCCTGATTATCCCTGACCATGGGTGGCAGATTGAACCGGTCAACCTGCGCGCCGGTCAACGCCAGACAGATCAGTCCACGCCCGTGCGTGGCCATGAAATTGACCGCTTCGGGCGTGGCAAACTCCGCCGCAACGATCAGATCGCCTTCATTCTCGCGGTCCTCGTCATCGACGAGCACAATCATTTTGCCCTGCTTTAAGGCGCTCAGGGCTTGAGATAGGGCAGACATAGGCTCTCCACATATTTGGCGATGACATCGACCTCGACATTGAGCGGGTCACCGGGCTTGAGTGTGTTCAAATTGGTATGATCCCAGGTATGGGGAATGATGGTCAGGCCGATCACGCAGCCACCGGTCTGTTTTTCAACGCTGTTCAGCGTCAGGCTGATCCCGTTAAGCGCAATCGAGCCCTTTTCGACGCAATAGCGTCCGACGGTTTCGGGCAGGTTGAGGCGCAACAAATACGCGCCACCCTCGGGGGTCACCGTTTCCAGCACCCCTTGCCCATCCACATGCCCTTGCACCAGATGGCCCGAAAGCCGGGTTTCGAGCCGCACCGCGCGTTCGAGATTGACCAGGCTGCCCACCGTAATCCGCCCCAGATTGGAACGGGCGGTCGTCTCCGGGCTGACAAAGAATTTGGCCAGTCCCGAAGATGAAAATTCGACCACGGTCAGACAGACCCCATTAACCGCAACGCTCTCCCCCAGTGCGAGATCGCCAAACTGGGTCTCAATCTCGAGAACAAGGGTTGCCCCGTCATGGGCGGCGGCGCTGACCCGCGCCAGTTTTTCAACAATGCCTGAAAACATCGGCTTACCTTTCCCCCGGCAGCCATGGCGAGGGGGCATGCCGGATCACGATCTCGTCCGCCGCCCCTGCCAGGCCTTTATGTTCAATGATGATGTGCTCGTCCCAAAGCTTGCTGACCAGAACCAGCTCAACCAGCGTCGGCCCCGCCTCGATCAGCACTTCTTGCACGCCAAGGCCGCCCAGCCGTTCCAGCGCATCGCGCAAGGACCCCTCGACCGTGACCTCAAATCCACGTGCCCGCGCGGCTTCAAGATAATCGGCCGGCACACTGTTGGTGCGGTCGAGAATGACCAGATGCCGTCTCTTGCCGGCAAAATCGGGCACGCGGCGCACCGTGAATTCAGGATTATCGGCCAGCACAGTGCCCGAGCCGGTGACGATGGCATCGGCCCGTTTGCGCAATTGATGCGCGAAATCAAGGGAAGCGGGGGATGTGAATGTTTTCTGACCCACAGGCGGCACCATGCTGCCGCGCGCATCCAGCGCCTGTTTGACGGTGACAAAGGGCAGGCCCGTTTGCGCAAGTTTGGCAAAAGGCGCAATCAGCCGCCGCGCGGCGCCAGACAGTTCCAAAGACTGTGCGCCGCCCAGAGCCTCGATAAAACCAACCCGGAGCCCGGCTGCGCGCAACCGTTCGGCACCCCGACCCATCACATGAGGATTGGGATCAGCGGCACCAATCCAGACAGCAATAGCGGGCGTTGCCAGAATGGCGTCAACGCAAGGCGGTGTCAGCCCGGTATGGTTGCACGGCTCAAGCGTGACTACCACGGTGTGGATGCGCGCGACATGGCCATTGGCCCGCGCCATGGCGATCGCCGCCGCCTCTGCATGCGCCTCACCGGCCTGTTCATGGGCTGCTGCGGCAAGTTCTACGCCTTCAGCATCAAGCAAAACGCAACCAACTGGTGGATTGGGCGCTGTTGCGCCGGCAAAGCCCTGCGCCAGATCCAGCGCACGCCTAAACGCCGCCAGCACGTGGCTGGCGGGAATAACGGATTGCGTATTTGGCAGAATTGTTTCCTGGCCCATCACTCGTCTCTTCAAAATCGAGACGCAATTCAGGGCGAAATGCCAGCCGACACACCTCCCCTGTCGGGAAGGCGCACGTGTTCTGTCATCCTGTTCTCTTCCATCCGGACTTTAACCGTCGGCCCCGGAATCCAACCGGGTCTGCTGACCCCGCTCCAAACGGAACGGGCGCTCGCGGGCTCATGCAATTACTTGCAAATACCGCCGGTGGGGAATTTCACCCCGCCCTGAGAACGTCTGCCAGCCTCGGGTGAAGCCAGCGGACAGAACATAGGAGCGAAAAACGGCAAAGACAAGAGGGAGTTAAAAGCAGGAGAAAATGGGCGATCTGCTGTCGCGCGACCATGCTTGCAACAAAGGCTCCGGCCCCAGAAGAAGCATCGGCATTCTGGTGACGAAGAAACTCAAAATCAATAACCTGGACCAACTCTAAACCGATACTCGGGCCGTCCATGTCCAGGCAAGTCTTGACATGGACGGCAATCGCGGCATTGAAACCGCGATTGCCAGAATGCGCTTTTAAAGCAGGGCCTGCTCATTCCGGCCCATGAAGCGGAAAGCGATATAAACCGCGATCCCACTCAAAAGCAGCAGAATCGAGGACAACGCCGCGGCCGTACCGAAATCACCATCAAGGATCAGCAGATAGATACGCACCGGCATGGTCATCGTGCTGCCGACATAAAGCACCAGCGACGAAGAAAGTTCGTTGATCGCGGTGACAAAGCTGAGCATGCCCCCGGCAATGATCCCCGGCACAATCAAGGGTACGGTAATCCGCAGGAAGGCCTGCATCGGACTGTAACCGAGCGAGATCGCCGCCTCTTCCATACTGGGCGAAATCTGGCGCACCGCCGAGGCGGTCGTCCGCACCGTATAGGGTAGACGCCGGATGAAGATCGACAGCACGATAATGGTCGCCGTGCCGGTCAATACCACCGGACCGGTATTAAAAGCGGCAATAAAGGCGATACCGATAACAATCCCCGGCATGACGTATGGGATCATGAAGGCCCCATCGAGCAACGAGGTATTGAGCGTTGTCCGCCGCGCCACCATCACCCCGACCAGCGTGCCAACTACCACGATCAGGGCGACTGCCGAGAACGAAAAGGTCAGCGAATTGCGCACCACATCACCAAGGTTGAACAGGATACGTTCATAGCTTTGCAGGGCGAAACCGCTCTGGAAGACCGGGCCACTGGTTTTGCGGAATGAATAGATCACCGAAATGATCACCGGGAGAGCACCGCAAAGACCAATGAAATAGACCGCAAAATGCGCCAGCCAGTTCCGCCAGCCCTTGAGCTGGATCTTGATCGGCTTGTTGATCATATTGCCGTGATAAACGTTGCGCCGCGAAACCCAGCGCTGCAGCAGCACAAACACCATCGACACCAGGATAAGCACCACCGAAATGGTTGTCGCCATGGAAAGATTGGAGCCGATTTCCGCCGAATAGAGCGTGAAGGCTTCGGTCGCCAGCACATTATAACCCCGTCCGAGCAGACGCGGCGTGCCGAAATCAGCAATCGCCTGAATGAGCGCCAAAAGGCCACCTGCCGACAAGGCTGGGAAAACCATCGGAAAAGAGATCTTCATGGTGCGCTGCCACGGGGTCAGGCCCAGCCCTTCCGCCGCTTCTTCCAAAGAACGGTTCACATTTGCCAGGGCACCCGACACCATCAGATAGACGAACGGATAAAACTTCAACGAGAAGACAATGAGGATACCGCCAAGGCCATAGATCGGCGGCATATTGATGCCGATATCCCGCAACGCCCCGCGCACCAGTCCGCCAGCCCCGAACAGCACAATCCAGGAATAGGCGCCAATAAACGGCGGTGACACCAGTGCCAGAATGGCCAGAAGCGAAACGAACCGCCCACCGGCAATCACAAAGCGCGACACGCAGAACGCCATGATCGACCCGAGCAGCAAGGCACCCGCCAGCCCGCCGAACCCGGCCACCAGTGTGTTGATAAACGCCTGCCGGAACCGGGGCTCGCTGACGAACTTGAGATAGTTTCCACCGGTCAGATTGCCCGACTGATCAAAAAAGCTGGATAAAAGAACCGTACCGACCGGCACAAACAGCAATAGCGCCAGCATGCCCCAGGTGAGAATGGTGACAATGGTCCAGAAATCAAACCGCCGCATCATGACTGGCCTCCAGTCGCAACCCGCTTGCCATCCGCATCAAACGCCATGATCACGGCGCGGTCGACCAGAACACTGACATCGGCACCGGGATTATGATCGGCATTCATGCCCGGATTGGACAATTGAATAATCATCGGCCCCAGATCGGTATCGACCAGCACATGCGCCTCGCGGCCCAGATAGGTATATTTATTGACCCGTCCCTTGAGACTTGCAGTCTGCGCGTTGCCCGCCTGCCCGGCCGCCGCCAGTTGCAAACGCTCAGGCCGCACCGACCAGCTTTTAGCGTCAGGCGCATTGAGCTTGAGGCTCGCGAGGACCTTGGTCAGGGCATCGCCCTCGGCGAGCGTATTGAGCGTACCAACGAAATTGGCCACAAACGCGGTCTGCGGATTACCGTAAATCTCCTGCGGTGTGCCGATTTGCTCGATCTTGCCCGCACTCATCACGCAGATCCGGTCGGAAATGGCCAGAGCCTCCTCCTGATCATGGGTGACATAAATAGTGGCGATATTGACCTGCTTCTGGATATCGCGGATTTCCTCGCGCAATTCGATACGCAGTTTCGCATCCAGATTGGAGAGCGGCTCATCCATCAGCAGCAATTGCGGGTTGATCACCATGGCGCGCGCCAGACCGATCCGCTGCTGTTGCCCGCCTGACATGGCAGAGGGCAACCGGTCAGCCAGAGCGCCCAGACGCACCGCGTCCAGCGCCTCGCCCACCCGCTTCTTGATCTCTGCCGCCGGCACCTTGCGCGGTTTGAGTCCGAACGCCACATTTTCGAAAACGCTCAAATGCGGAAACACCGCATAATCCTGGAACACCATGCCGATATCCCGCTTGTGCGGCGGCACCTGTCGCAAGTCGGCGCCCTCAAGCGTGATCGACCCCGAGGTCAGATCGTTGAACCCCGCAATCGCCCGCAACAGCGTGGTCTTGCCGCAACCGCTCGGCCCCAAAAGCGTAAAGAACTCACCACGTTCGACAGCCACTGACACCGCGTCCAGCGCGGTAAACGTTGGGCCGAACTGCTTAACTGCGTCCGAAATTGTCAGATAGCTCATAAAGGGACCCCCTCGTAACCTTCCCAGAAGTGAGTGCGAATAGAAACACGATTTTCGTATTGCAACAATAGCGAATGCGGTACAGTATGATTTTGTTCGACAATGATCGAATACGAACAGGAGGGACTTCATGAGCATTCGTAAACGCACATTTCTCGGCTTGGCCGGCGCGCTGATTGCGTCCACCAGCCTGAGTGGCTTCGCCATGGCGCAGGAAGGGTCCGTTGTGATCTACACCGCCCATAAATCATCCATCGTCGACACGCTTCTGCCGATTTTCGAAAAGGAAACCGGCCTGAAGGCAGATGTCGTCAAACTCGGCTCCGGTGATGTCGCCAAGCGCGCCCAGGCCGAAGCCGCCAATCCGGCAGCGGATGTCATCTGGTCAATCTCGGGCAGCCAGCTGACCGAATTGAGCGACCTGCTTGAGCCGTATACGCCGCCGGAATTCGACCAGGTTGACCCGCAGTTCATCCGCGATGATTCATGGACGCCTTACACCGCCGTTGTTTACGTTCTCGCGGTCAACACCGATCTGCTGCCCATCGAGGACGCGCCCAAGACATGGGCTGATCTCGCCGATCCCAAATGGGATGACAAGATCGCATCCGCCCGCGCCGACGGTTCAGGCTCGGCCATGCAGCAGCTGACCACGGTTTTGACTATTGGCGGCGACGAAGGCTGGGATAAATACGCAGCCATCGCCAAGAACTTCGTCTTCACCGACAGCTCCGGCGCCGTACCGCGCTATGTCGCCGATGGCGAAACCTGGATGGGCCTCACCCTCGAAGACAATGCGCTTGAATATGTCAAAGGCGGCGCGCCCATGTCGATCGTCCATCTTTCCGATGGCACTGCGGCAACCCCGGATGGCGTGGCACTGGTCAAGAATGGCCCGAACCCTGAAGGCGGCAAGGCATTTATCGATTGGGCCATGTCGAAATCCACCCAGGAAACCCTGGCTCAGGAAATCGGCCGCCGTTCGGTCCGGCTCGATGTGGCAGGCCCGGCGGGCACACCCAATCTCTCGGATCTGACCCTCGTCAATGTCAAACCGCTCAGCGAGTTTGGCGGCGCAGAGGCAGTGCTTGAGAAATGGCGCGCAGCCATCGGCGAATAAGCCTGCAAACACCTCGAATTCCGGTCTGTGAGACGAAATAAATGAAGCAACTTGAAGCCTTTACGCTGGGCAAGAAATTTGGCCAGCCGCAGACCAACGAGGACAGCCTGGTTATCCTTCCAGGCCTCGGTTACGCCGTCATCGACGGCGTAACCGACCGCAATGGCACCCGCTATGACGATATGCTCTCAGGCCAGTTTGCCTCCCGCACCGTCAAGCGCGCCACCGAACTGTTCCTGCTCGCACAGCAGGACCCGAAACAATCCGACCTGTATTATAATGGTCCGGAAGCTTTCATTACCTATCTCAGCGATTGCATAAAAGAGGGCTACCGCCGTCACGGGGTGCTGGACGCTGTGGAAGCTGACTGGAAACTGCGCGGCGGCTGCACCATCATGGCCGCGCTGATCATTGGTGACCGGCTGGAAGTAATCGCCGTTGGCGACAGCGGCATCCGCATCAACGGCACTGACACGCTTCAAGTACTCAAACCCCTTGATGACGTTACAGCCATTCTGCGCCGGGAAGCATGGCATTATTTTGAAGCCGAAGGCCTCGACCTTGAAGAACGCAACCGGCTGGCCGGCCTGCTGACATGGCGCGGCACCCGCAACCAGGAAACCGGTGAAAGAACGGCACAGCCCGAAATCATCGCAATCATTGAAGAGCGTGCTTTCAAAGCCGCTAGCGCACATTTATCGAACGTACCCGAGGTCGAACTTCGCGAATTGATCGAACACGGCATTTCCTATGGTCAGGGTAATTTCCAGAACGTTGCCGACCGCGTGCTCGGCTATGGCGGGCTGGACGGGTTCCCCGTTGAACCACGTTTCGTGGAAAGCCGCACTTACGCACTGGCTGACGTCCATACGATTGAGCTATTCTCTGACGGCTATTTCAAGCTTGGTGACACATTTGGCGTCACCGCATGGGAGAAGGCCTTTGCGGAAGTAGAGGCGGAAGACCCGCACAAGATCGCCGCCTATATGAGCACGAAGGGAACGACCGACATCGCTCTGACCGACGACAGGAGCTATCTCGGCGTAAAATTGTGATGAGTGGAATTTCGAAACCCGGCGGCTATTCAGAAACCCCGGCAAAAGCGGACACTCATCGCCCCAACGAGCGGCATCAGGCCATTCTGGATGCCGTGCGCCTGCATGGCGCAGCCTCCGTTGCCGATCTCGCCCAACGCTTCGATGTGACCCATCAAACGATCCGCCGCGATTTGCGCACTCTGCAGGATCGCGGCTTGCTGCAAAAAGGATTTGGCGGCGCTTTCGCAGCCCCGGGCGTAGCCAGGCATGATTATGACGAACGTCGCGGCACTCTTACGGGGGTGAAGCCAAGACTGGTCGCCGCCCTCGACGAATTCATCACCGGCGGTGCCACCATTTTCGTAGGCCTCGGCACCACTTTCGACAGCATTCATGAAGTGTTGTTGCGCCACCCCGGCGTGCTGGTGGCTACCCCCAATCTTGAAGTGGCCTATAGTTGTGCGCTCAAGACCGATGCCACCGTCTATGTTTATGGCGGCTATGTGCGCAACAAGGACTCTGCGGTGCTGACCATTGCCAGCGACACCCGACAGCGCTTCAAGTTCGATCTGGCCATTCTTGGAGCCAGTGCGATTGATGAAGAGGGCGCCATTCTGGAATTCGACCCCCTCGAGGTCGATCTGGTCCGGGCGATCCTGCCAGATGCTCGCAAAAAAATACTCGTAGCTCATGACGGCAAGTTTCGCCGTCACGCGCCCCATCAGGTAACCCATCTGGACAATATAGACATCCTCATCACCAATGGTGATGCAGCACGCCACTTCACAGATCCGGCATTACTTCAAAACATCAAGGTCGTTTCAACCGACTGACCCGGACAGCAAACGAACGGGCACACACGCAAGGCGTGTGCCCGCCATTATCAAACGACGCCCAAAGCATCCATTGCTTCGGCAACACGCAAAAATCCGGCAATATTGGCCCCGGCAACATAATTGCCCGGCAAGCCATATTCGTCTGCCGTGCTGGCGCACCTGTCATGAATTGCAATCATTATCGCCGCCAGTCGGTCTTCGGTTTTCTCGAATGTCCATGAATCCCGCGACGCATTCTGCTGCATTTCCAAAGCACTGGTGGCAACACCACCGGCATTGGTCGCCTTGCCCGGCCCGAACAGGATATTGGCATCCATGAACACCCGCACAGCTTCCGGCGTGCAGGGCATATTGGCCCCCTCGCCCACAGCGACAACCCCGTTCTTGACCAGCGCCCGCGCGTCGCGGCCCGTCAATTCGTTCTGGGTTGCGGCAGGAATGGCGATATCGCATTCCGCATCCCAGATGCAGCCATTTTTGACGAAATGCGCACCATTGCCCCGCAATGCCACATATTTCTCGACCCGTCCGCGCCGCACTTCCTTGATCTCCTTGAGCAATTCAAGATCGATACCGCCCTCGTCATAAATAACGCCATCAGAATCCGAGCAGGCCACAACCTTGCCGCCAAACTCGGCAGCCTTCTCCATGGCATAGATGGCCACATTGCCCGAACCGGACACCACCACGCGCTTGCCGGCGAAATCTTCGCCACGGCTCTTGAGCATTTCGCGGATGAAATAGACAGCCCCGTAACCGGTAGCTTCCTTGCGAACACGCGAGCCACCCCAAGTCAGCCCCTTACCGGTCAGCACACCTGACTCATAGCGATTGGTAATGCGCTTGTATTGCCCGAACATGAAACCGATCTCGCGCTGGCCAACACCGATATCGCCCGCAGGCACATCAGTATATTCGCCAATATGCCGATAAAGTTCGGTCATATAGGACTGGCAAAATCGCATAACTTCCATTTCAGAGCGGCCCTTGGGGTCAAAATCCGCACCCCCCTTGCCGCCACCGATAGGCATGCCGGTCAGCGCATTCTTGAAGACCTGCTCAAAACCCAGAAATTTGACAATTCCCAGGGTCACGCTGGGGTGGAAACGCAGCCCGCCCTTGAACGGACCCAATGCAGAATTGAACTCCACCCGGAACCCCCGGTTGATCTGCACCTGCCCCGCGTCATCGACCCACGGCACCCGGAACATGATCTGCCGTTCCGGCTCACATATCCGCTCGATCAGCCCCTTTTCCGCATAATCGGGATGTTTGCCGATGACACGGCCGAGGCTGGAAAGAACTTCGTTTAAAGCCTGATGGAACTCAACCTCGCCCTGATTGCGATTAACAAGGTCGGCAAAGATTGGAGCAAGTTTTTCGTCAGTAAGGGTCAATATCGTGTCCTGGATGTTTTGGTTTCTAAAAGTTTCAAACGAGCGGAACCTCCGGGCAGCGCCACTTGGCCGTGCCTTTCAAGTGTGTTGGTGATTTGGGGTTCAACCGTCTTGGCTGACCGCGCGAATGGTCAGCGCGAGTTCGCGCTTGTCCGACATTTTCCATGGGATGGTCTGGCCCACACGCAACCCGATCAGCGCCGCCCCCATCGGGGTGAGTATGGACACTTTGCCACCGGCAAGGTCGGTATCGTCAGGAAAGACCAGCTGAAAGCTGCGGCCAAATCCTTCACTGGTGATATAGCTGACTTTTGAGCCAACCCGCACCCGGTCATCAGGCACATCGGCCTGTGCCACAATTTGCGCCCGCTCCAGCTCCGCCAATAGCATCTGGCCAACCGCAGCGGTGTCCCCGGTTGCCGCAGCAACCAGATCTACAAGTTTGAGATGATCATCTTTTCCCACAACAATGTCGGGAAGAGGCAGGGTACGAGCAGACGAATTCAACATGATGTCACACAACACAAGGCCAGCCACGAAGGCTCAGCAGTACATTTTTATTGGGGGCTTGTGCGCTTGGTACGGTCCATGTGCTAACATGAACGCGCCTCCCGAAGCTCGGGAGGCGCAAATGCCGAGCTTCGGGCTACCGTCCGGTGACGGGCTGACCTTTTTGCAGCATCAAAATGCTCATTTGCGCGCGGATAATCATGTCACCAAGCTAAAAGTTCCGTGCGACAAGTCAAGTCCAAAGACAAGACATCGGGCATCCAGGCCGATGTTTACGTTATGCTTTCCAACATATCACGGTTTGCCAGCTGCATGCCAAACCCTGGTGCATCGGTCATTTTCAGGCGACCGTTTACCGGCACATCCTCACCTTCGAACAGGGCCCCGAAGATCGGTGCGATCGCACGCCCGTCCGGGCTGGAGGCGACATATTCACAAAACGCAGCGCCGGGCTGGCTGGCGATAAAATGATGGGAATAAGGCCCGCTGCCATGCGGCACGATCAGCGCATCATAGGCTGAGGCATGGGCCGCGATCTTGAGCAATTCGGTCAGCCCGCCAACCCACATGACATCAGGTTGCAGGATATCAACGCAACGCTCTTCAATCAGCCGGCGGAAACCATAGCGCGTATACTCGTGCTCACCGGTCGTCCATTTGGTCCGTGGATGCGCTTGTTTAAGCAGACGAAAGCCCTCGATATCTTCAGGACTTAGAACCTCTTCCCACCAATGAATATCAAGGTGGCTGCAGGCCTCGGCAAGTTCAATCGCATAGGGCACGGTCAGCGACATATAGCAATCAACCATCAGCGGAAAATCGGGCCCGACCTTTTCGCGATGCGCCGCCAGAAAGGCGACATTTTTCTCCAGCCCGGCCCGGCCCTCGAAATGGCTGTGCGGCAACGGCACTTTCGCGCCCCAAAACCCTTGCGCCTGCATCGCCTCTGGTGCGGGGCCGGTGCAGTAAAACGAGATCTCGTCACGGCTCAATCCGCCGATCAGGTTATAGACGGGTTCGCCGCGCACCTTGCCGTTCAAATCCCATAAAGCCAGATCGACCGCACTGATCGCCATGATCGGCAGCCCTTTGCGCCCATAGGGCAATGACGCGCGATAAAGCTGATCCCAGATCTTGTTCAGATTGCGCGCATCCGCACCCACAAGAAACCGGGCAAAATGATGCTGGATCAACCACGCGGCGGGCAGACCACCCGTCCCGGTGGCAACCCCTACCACACCTTCCTCTGTTTCGATCTCGACAAGGATCGACCCCAGAACACCAACCCCCCAGGAGGAACGGCGATCACGATAGGCCTCATAGCCCGACATCGGGTTGGAAATCTGACTGTCGACCAGCCAGTGCTCACCCTGCCCCTGATTGAAATAATCGCCGCCCTTGACGGTTTTGGACACGGTGTGAACGCGCACGTCCCTGATCGTGAACGACCGGCTCATGGCAACAGGAACACACGTTTCAAGGGAATTTGCGTCGGCACGTTCTGGGCATCCGTCTCCATTATATCGGCCATAAAGGCCCACCACCGCTGACAGATTTCAGTATCCGGCAAGGCATCCATTGTATGGTCATCGGTGCGCGTCAGAATGGCGAACAGGTGATGGGTTTCGGGATCAAGCCAGATTGAATAATCCGACACACCGGCATCCTTCAGCGCCTTGGCCAGTTCAGGAAAAATCTCGTCATGGCGTTTCTCATACTCCGCCGCCTGCCCCGGATTGAGGTTCATACGAAAAGCGATGCGCTCGGACATCAAAGCCTCCTAGCTCAAAGGATCAGACATGGATTGGATCGTGGTATCGCGGACATGCTCGAGATGGGTCCGATAGGCATTAACCGCTGCATCAGCGTCCCGCAGCATGATCGCATCGGCGACGTCACAATGCTGGTTCACCGAGATTTCGATCACACCGGGAACATTGCTCGCTGTGCGCCGCAAATCGAGCGCGACATCGTAAAGTCCCTGTGCGAGCGCCGATAAAAGTGCATTACCCGCGCCATCATTGATTGCCTGGTGAAACTCGATATCGAGCAATCTGAAGGCCACCGGATCGTCATGAAACGCCCGTCCGTCACGCGCCAGTTTGAGAATGCGCTGGCGCATCTCGGGGCTGGCCCGCTCCGTACTCAGCCGCACCAGCTCCAGATCGACAAGGGCGCGCGCCTCGAAATGCTCGTGCACATCATATTCGGCAACCGACAGCATGACATTGAACGGCGCGACCAACCGGCTGGGCGACAAATCCGTCACCGAATAACGCCCGCCCTGACGGCTTTCCAGGACCCCCATCAAAGTCAACGCCTTCAGCGCCTCCCGCAAAGGTGGGCGGCTGATGCCGAACGCAATGCCCATTTGTTGTTCGGTCGGCAACCGGTCGCCCGATTTCAGATTGCCCGACTTGATCATTGCCATGATCCGGTTGGCGACCTGCTCGGAAATCGACTGGCGCTCCAGCGCCCCCCCGCCGAAATCCTTGGTCGACGGTCCCTTTTTGCCGGCCTCTATCAGCGTCGCGAAATCGTCCACACCCTCGCTGGTCGCTGGCGTTTCAGGCTCTTTCTGCAGATCGGGCTGGGTCACGGGATTTCCTGTCGTCTCAAAGGCCGAGGCGGTAAAACGCGTTAGCGTTGTCGCGATAGAACTTGCGCAGATCGACCTCGGGCACACCGGCAAGCGCCCGGTCCAGCACATCCACCCAACGCGGCAAGGTCGTCGCCTGCAGGCAGATGGGATAATCCCCGGCATAAATGGTGCGATCAAAGCCGAAGGCGTCGAACGTCGCGTCGATATAGGGCCTGAGGTCCGCATCAGTCCAGTTCTGGTGATCGGCTTCCACGGGAAGATCGGATAGTTTGATCCAGAGATTCTCGTGCCGGGAGAGCACCGCGACATCATCGCGATATTGATCGATTGCCCCCTCGGCAATCCCCGGCTTGCCGCAATGATCAAGGATCAGGGGCACATCGGGCACGCGTTTGACGAACTCGCGAACAATATCCATCTGTGTATGATTGACGTTGATCTCGAAGTGATAGCCAAAATCGCCCAGCAGATTGACCCCTTCGACAAAACTGTCGCTGAGGGTCAGGCCCCGCGGATCATCATCGAATTCGACAATCCGGCGAATGCCCTTCACATCGGGATGCTTCGCTTTCATCTCTTCAAGCAAGGGCCGCACTCGGTCACCCCGTTCCAGCGGCGCCATTGGCACAATCCCCTTGATACGCGGGTCCCGCTTGGCACTGTCCTCCACAAAGGCGATCTCTTCGAGATATTGCCCGCTCTCCGGGGTAAAATCGGCATAGCATTCAAGAAACACCATCGCCTCGACCTCCAGATCACCGCAATCGCGCTGGTAATCCTCGATCTGATACGACTTGCCAAAAAGCGGATGCCCGGCGAAAGCCGAATAATTCAGCCGGTCGAAATCCCAGATATGCAAATGCGTATCGATGATCGGAAAACTGGGCATCCTGTTACTCCTAGCGTGTCAGCTTGAACTCTTTCGGATCAGGCGTCTGCAATGTCAGGCCAAAGCCCGGCTTGTCGTCGGCCAGATCAATGAAACCGTCTTTGGCCACGGGCTCGCCATCGAAAATGTACCAGAACAATTCATTGCCCACCTCAACCGGCACTTTCGGGAAATATTCCGAGATCGGCGCACCGAAGGAGGACATGGTGATGTGATAATTGTGCATCTGGCCGGCATGGGGAATGACCGCAACATCATAGGCTTCGCAAAGATCGGTGATCTTTTTTGCAGCCGTGATGCCCCCGACGCGATTGACGTCGAACTGGGCAATATCGAACGCGCGTAAATCCATCGCCTGCCGGAAACCGTGCAGCGTATATTCGTGTTCACCGCCGGAAATGCCAACCTTGTTCATAGCCTTCAATTCGGCATAGCCGGCCAGGTCGTCCGAGATGACCGGTTCTTCCACCCAACGCAGGTTATGAGGCTCGAGCTGACGCAGCATGCGTTTGCCATATTCAACGTTCCAGCCCATATAGGCATCAGCCATGATATCAACATCCGGCCCCACCGCCTCGCGCGTGGTCTTGACCAGTTCGAGGTTTTTGTTGATGCCCTCAAGCCCGTCCTTGGGACCCCAGCCAAAGCGTAGTTTGACCGCCTTGAACCCCTCATCCGCATAGGCCTTGGCCTCGGCGTAAAGCGTATCAAGCGGCTGGCTGTAAAGCCGGCTGGCATAGACCGGAATTTTCGGCTTGGTGCGCCCGCCCAGCAGTTTGAATACGGGCTGATTGAGAATTTTACCCTTCGCATCCCAAAGCGCCAGATCAACCGCACTGATAGCCGTCATGCCAATGCCCTTGCGCCCGAACGGCAGGGTGCGGCGATACATGGACTGCCAGAGATATTCCGTATCCAGCGGGTCGGCACCGATCAGCAAGGGCTTGAGATAGGTATCAATCGTCGCCTTGGTGGCGTGCGGTGCCAAAGCCGCATTACCGATACCCACCGTGCCATCGTCGCACTCAATTTCAACCACAAGCCAGCCGAGAAACCGGAAACCGGCAATTGAGCCGGGCACGTCGGAGACAATATCCCCCGCAGTTGTACAGAAATGGGGTGGCATGGGTGCTACCGGTCCAATCCACTCCCAGATTGTTGTGCGTACATCGGTAATACGGGCCATTATCGTCTCCAGTTATGCAGGAAGCGGACCCAACTGGTCCGCATAGCGCCGCGCCCAGGACAAACCACGTTCCGTGGCGATGTCCGCAGGCAGGCGGTTGGTACTAGGCTCGATACCGAGCCGGAGGGCAGCAATAAGTTTGCCGTAAAGAAGGAATTGCGGCAGACCTTGCATGAAAAAGCTGATGGCCGGCAGGAAGCGCGCATAAAGCGCTTCGGCTTCCGCTTCGCGGCCAGCCCGCATCGCCTGTTCAACCTGCACCTGCAGGTCAATTGTCTCAATGCCGGGCACCATGCCATCGACCCCGGCCCGGAAATTATCGGTCAGCTCAAATCCGGCGCGACCATTGAGCACGCGCATCCGGCCGTCCAGCTGGTCGATGAGCGACCCAACGGTCAGCGCCGTGCTTTCCGCCTTGACCACGCTGACATTGGGATGCTGGCGGTTGAGCGTGATCAACTCTGCCGGCGTCAAGCCAATCCCGAGGAATTCCGGCGCGTTCTGAATGCCGACAGGACAATCCACCGCATCGGCGACCTGTCCAAAAAATTCGATCAACTGCGCGCCGCTGGCCGGTGGCCTTGGCGGCTGCAGGATTAACCAGGCGGCCCCGGCGGCGAGTGCCGCGCGGGACGCTGCGATCATGTCGGGAATATTGCCCTCGGCAATGGTCACCACAACCGGCACCCGGCCCGCCACATCGGCCATCACCCAGTCGACAACCTGTCGCCGCTCCGCCTGCCCCAGCTTGGCAACCTCTGTGCCAAGGCCCAGCACGGCAATACCAGACGCGCCAGAGGCGAGCGCGGCCGAAATTTGCGCACCAAATGCGTCCCGCCGCAACGCCCCGTTGGCGTCGAAAAAGGCATAAAGCATCGGATATGTGCCGCCAATCTCCACCTGAACTCCCTCTCCCTGACGTGCATCTGCTTTGGCGCAAACGTTCTACAATTGCCCTTTGGTTTGCCGCGAAGGAATAGACTTGTCAAACTAATTTTTGTCTGACAAGTTACACACAACGAGCTGAACGGCAGATAAAGCCGTCATGACTAAATCGGGAGGATAGTCGCTTGTCCCTGACAATTTCGACCCGCCGAAAGGTTGGCGAGACTGATCTCAGTCTGCCGGTTTTCGGCTTTGGAAGCGCACATCTGGGTGAACTCTACGCCAAGGTGGATGAACCCGATTCGAGAGCCACTCTCGATGCCGCCTGGCAGGCGGGCGTCCGCTATTACGACACCGCGCCATGGTATGGACGCGGCCTTTCCGAGCACAGGGTGGGTGGCTTTCTCCGCACCAAGACCCGCACCGATTTCCAGATCACCACAAAAGTTGGCCGCACCTTGCAGCGCCCCGCAGACCCGAAGGCATTTGATCGGTCACCCTGGGTTGGCGGCCTGAATTTCGAGGTTCATTTCGATTATTCCTATGACGGCATCATGCGCTCCTACGAGCAGGCCCTGCAGCGCCTGGCGCTGGATACAGTCGACGCGCTCATCATTCATGACCTCGACCCGTCCTTTTATGGACAAGAGGTTTATGCAGATCATTGCAAGGCCCTGATCGCCACCGGCATGAAAGCGCTCGAAGAGCTGAAATCATCCGGCGATATCGCGGCTTACGGCATGGGCATCAACGCCGCCGAATCTCTTTCGACCATCGCCCAGGAAGTTGACCTCGATTTCGCGCTGGTCGCCATGCCCTATACCCTGATCGACCAGTCCAGCCTGCATGAAGGCATGGCCGATTGTCTGGCCAAGAACACCAGCGTCATTATCGGCGCGCCGTTTGCCTCCGGCATTCTGGCCACGGGTTCCGGATCGAACAGCAAATATGGTTATGCCGCCGCGCCGGCCGAAATTCAGGAAAAGGTACGCGGCATCGAGGCCGTCTGCGCCGCCCACAAGGTGAGCCTGCAGGCCGCCGCCCTGCAATTCCCCCTCGCCCATCCAGCCGTCGTCTCCATTATTCCCGGCGCGGCAAAGGCAAGCGAAGTCACCCAGAATGTCGCCTCGGTGCAAACCAACATCCCTGACGCCTTCTGGTCCGATCTAAAGACCGAAGGCCTGATTGTGGCCGACGCCCCCACCCCCGAACACGGCTAGAGGGAAATTGCATGCCCCCAAAAACACCCAGCACCGACACGCCGTTGATTGCCGCCCGAGGTATCTCCAAACAATTCGGCAGTGTCGAAGTGCTCACCGACGTTGATCTCGACCTGAAAGCGGGTGAAATCCACGCGCTTCTCGGTGAAAACGGTGCTGGCAAGTCGACCTTTGCCAAAATTCTGGCCGGGGTGCACCGTCCCACGCGCGGCACGCTGGCGCTCAACGGCGAGCATGTTGAGGTCACCAGCCCCATCGCTGCCCAGAACCTCGGCATTGCCCTGATCCATCAGGAACCTGTGTCTTTTCCCGATCTCTCGGTTGCCGAAAATCTTGTGCTCGGCCGGAAAGGCGGCGGCCTTCTGAGCCGGGTGCCCTGGGCCGAAATGATGCGCGAGGCCCGCGAACTGATGGACCTGCTTGGCGTGACCATCGATGTGACGCGCCCGATGCGCGGCCTTTCGATTGCCGACCAGCAAATGGTTGAAATCGCCCGCGCGCTGGCCTCGGACAGCCGCCTTATCATCATGGACGAACCGACCGCCCCTCTCACCCCGCGCGAAGTGGATACGCTGTTCACCATTGCCCGCCGTCTGCGCGATGAAGGGCGCACGATTATTTTCATCTCACACCGTCTTGAAGAGGTGCGCGAACTTTGCGACCGGGTGACGATTTTCCGCGATGGCCACAAGATTTCCACCGATGAAATCGGCAACCTCACCGATGCCGACATTATCCGGCTGATGATCGGGCGGCCGTTGAAAAAATACATGCACAAGCGCGGCACGACCATTGGTGACGTGACCCTTAAAGTGGACCACCTCACCCTGCCCGGCGCCTTTACCGACATCAGCTTTTCCGTGCGTAAGGGCGAAATCGTCGGCATTGGCGGCCTTGTTGGCGCGGGTCGCACCGATGTAGCCCGCGCCTTGTTCGGCGTGGCACCGGCCCAAAGCGGCACCATCGCCATCAACGGGCAAAAAGTGGATATCCGCACCCCAACCGATGCCATCAAACTGGGTCTGGCATTTGTGCCCGAAGACCGGGCAGCGGCCGGTATTTTTGCCACCCTGCCGGTAGAGCACAATATTTCGGCCGCCGTACCGGTAAAGATCGCCCCGAAAGGCTTCATCAAGCGCGCCGTCGAGAAGGCACTGGCCAGCAAATCCGTTCAAAACCTGTCCATTCGCCTCGCCGCGCTCTCCCAGCCCATCGTCGAACTGTCGGGCGGTAACCAGCAAAAGGCAATTTTGGCCCGCTGGCTGCACACCGATCCGCAATTGCTGATCCTCGATGAGCCGACCCGCGGCATTGATATCGGGGTTAAAGCCGAATTCTACGACATGATCGGCAAACTCGCCGCCGATGGCCGCGCCATTCTGCTGATCTCTTCAGAACTTCCCGAACTGCTCGCCCTGTGCGATCGCATATTGGTCATGTCCGAGGGCCAATTGACCGCCGACATTCCCAGAGCCGAAGCCACACAGGAGAAAATCATGCAGGCTGCCGTTCCCCGTTCAGGAGTCGCCGCATGAACGCCGTTCGCAATATCCTGATGCGGCGCGAAGCCGGCATTTTCGTGATGATCGTATTGTTTTGTCTGGCCGTCGGCATTGCCAAACCGCAATTCCTCACCACCAACAGCCTGCGGATCGTCCTTTTGCTGGTGCCGCTGATCATGATCGGCGCCATGGGACAGATGCTGGTGCTTGTCGCCCGCCATGTTGATCTCTCTATCGGCTCCATCCTTGGCTTGTCCGCCATGGTGACCGGCATGATGTTCCGCTATCACCCCGAAATATGGTGGCCGCTTGGCTTTGCCGTCTCCATCGGCACCGGCGCTCTTTTGGGTCTGTTCAACGGCACGCTGGTGACGGTGTTCAAACTGCCCTCGATCATTGTGACCCTTGGGACACTCAACCTGTTCCGCGGCCTCACCTACATTATTTCCAATGCCAAACAAATCGACCGCCAATATGTGCCATCCGCCCTCAAGGCCATGTCGCAAACCTCCCCGGTCTTTGGCATCCCCTGGATTATCATCATCGCCTTCTCGGTGGCGCTGCTCACCTATTATTTCGTCATGCACACGCGGGTCGGCCGGCAGATTTATGCACTCGGCTCCAACCCCATCGCAGCTCCCTTGCGCGGTATCGACGTTACCCGCGTCACCCTTCTGGTCTTCACCATTTCCGGCGCGCTCTCGGGTCTTGCCGGCATCATGTATGCGTCGCGCTGGGGTTTCGTGAACCCCTCCAACACCGGGGCGGGTTTTGAGTTTCAGGTGATTGCCGCTGTGGTTATTGGCGGCGTCTCGATCAATGGTGGCGTCGGCACAGTGCTGGGCACCGTCCTTGGCGTGCTTTTGCTCGGTTGTGTGTCCTCTGCCCTCCCGCTGCTGGGCATACCCGGCACCACGCAAAACGCCATCTATGGCAGCGTCATCATCATCGCGCTCATCATCGACAGAACTGTCCGTCGCCAGGGCATATCCAGCATTGCGAGGAGACAGGCATGAACGCGCTCGGCACTTCTGAAACCGGCGCAACAAGCGCTGCCAAACCCACCCGGCCCGGCTGGCAAACGGCCCTCATCCGCCCGGAAACCATGACCTTTGTTCTGCTGATTATCGGGGTCATCGGGGCCAGCATGCTGTCGCCCTTTTTCCTCGACATCAACTACATCCTGCGCAGTTTCACCCTGTCGGCCGAAATTGCCCTGGTGGCTCTGGTGCTGACCATGGTCATTATTGCCGGCGAGATCGACCTCTCCGCCGCCTCCAATATGGCGCTCTCTGCCTGTCTGTTCGCCTTCGCCCAGCAAGCCGGCATTCCCATGCCCATCGCCATCGGCATCGGCCTGCTCGCCGGGCTTGCCATGGGCGGCTTCAACGCGCTGATGGTGGTCGGCCTGCAATTGCCCTCGATCATTGTCACTATCGGCACATTGATCGCCTATCGCGGACTAGCACAGGTGATCGCCGGCGACAAATCCATCCGCGTGCCGGACTGGTTTATCGGCATCAATAACCAGATGATCCTTGGCATCCCCCTGCCGGTGGTTTTGTTTGTGCTGACCTCGATCGTGTTGGGGCTGGTGCTCTCTGCAACAATCTACGGGCGACAGATTTATCAGGTCGGCACCAATGAAATGGCGGCCCGTCACGCCGGCATTCGCAGCAAGAAAATAAAGGTTGGCCTGTTCCTTCTGCTGGGTCTCGCCAGCGCTGTTGCGGGCCTCATGACAGCCTCCCGCCTCGGCTCGGTGCGTTATGACATTGCCTTGGGCGGTGAACTGCAAATGGTGCTGATGGCCATGCTCGGCGGCACTTACATCTTTGGTGGCCGCGGCAGCATCCTGGGCACGTTTCTGGCGGCCTGGCTGCTGGTGATCGTTTCAACCGGCATGACCGTAGCCAATCTCTTGCCCGCCGTGCAGCTGACCGTGCTGGGCATTCTGCTCATCGTGGCAATCATTGCCACCAATTTCATCTATTCCCGCGCCCAACGGTAGCGGTGACCTATCCGGGCATGCCCGGCACTATCGACTAATCAACAGGAGGAGCTAGAAAATGAAAAATAAAATAGTACTGGCAATGGCCGCCACCTTCGCGCTCGGGAGCACCGTCGCGATGGCACAGGATCCAATCCAGATTGTCTATATCGGCAAGAATACGGGCAACCCGTATTTCGACAGCATTTCCGGCGGGTTTGAGGATGCCTGTGCCGAACTGAACTGTGAATACCAGTTTGTCGCCCCGGCAACTGCCGAAGCCACCTCGCAGATCCCGCTGATCGAAGCGCAAATCCAGCGCGGCGTTGATGTTATCGGCATCGCGCCGAACAGCCCTGATGCCTTGAACCAGGTACTGGATTCAGCCAAGGCCCAGGGCATTCTCGTGCTGACGGTCAATGGTGATCTGGTGGGTAATGAGAGCCATCGCGATGCCACCATCCTGCCGGTCGATTTCACAAAGACCGGCCCCAATCAGGTCGAACTGATGGGCTCGATGATCGACTATAAGGGCGAAATCGCCATCCTGTCGGCCACCACCGAAGCACCGGACCAGAACACCTGGATCGCGGCGATGAACGACACGCTGGAAAATGACCCCAAATACAAGGACATGAACCTTGTAGCGACCGTCTATGGTGATGATCAGCCGGAAAAATCCACCACAGAAATGGAAGCCCTTCTGGCCAATTATCCTGACCTCGTCGGCGTCATCGCCCCCACCACAGTGGGCATCGCCGCCGCAGCTCAGGTTGTGCAGTCCCGCGGCATTGCCAACACGGTGCACGTGACCGGTCTCGGCCTGCCGAGCGAAATGCGCGACTTCATCAAGGATGGCACCGTCTCTGCCTTCCAGCTCTGGTCGCCCTATAACGAAGGCTGGCTGGCCGTACATTTCGCCCTTGGCGTGCTCGATGGCTCGATCAAGAACGAAGTTGGCGAAACCTTTGAAGTGCCGAACCTTGGCACCATCAAGATCGACGAGTTGAACGCGATGAACACCCAGGCCGAACTCACAACGTTCGACGCCTCCAATATCGACGACTTCGACTTCTGATCATAATAAACAAGGGCGGGCGTTGCCTGAGGCAATGCCCGCCTTCACCCCACCGTTCCGGATTGCAAAAAAAATGAATACCTATGATTTCAAAGACCGCGTCGCCATCATCACCGGGGGTGGTCAGGGCATCGGCTACAATGTGGCCCAGCGCATTCTTCAAAGCGGCGGCAAGGTCTGCATCTGGGATATCGATCAGGACTTGCTCGACAAACTGGCGGCGTCCCTTGGTGCCAGCGAGGCAGAACTGCTCGCGCTGAACGTCAACATTGGCGATCTCAGCGCTGTTGAAGCAGGCGTCGCAGCAACCATGGAAAAATTCGGCAAAATTGACGTACTGATCAATAATGCCGCAATCGTTGGCCCCAATGCGCCAACCTGGGAATATCCCGCACAAGCCTTTATGGACGTCGTGCATATCGGCCTCGTCGGCACATTCAACGTTTGCCGCAGCGTCGTGCCCCACATGATCGCTGCCAAATACGGCCGCATCGTCAATGTCAGCTCTGTCGCCGGCAAGGAGGGTAACCCCAACGCCCCGGCCTATTCGTCGACAAAGGCTGGCGTGCTCGCGCTGACCAAATCGCTCGGCAAGGAACTGGCCGGTTATGATATCGCCGTGAATGCGGTCACCCCGGCAGTCGCCAAGACCACAATGGCACTAAGCCAGGATCCGGAATTCCTCAAAATGATCCTGTCGAAAATTCCGCGTGGCCGCATGCTCGAACTCAGTGAAGCGGCCTCGGCCATCTGCTGGCTGGCCACTGAAGAGAATTCCTTCACGACCGCCGCCACATTCGATCTTTCAGGCGGCCGCGCCACTTACTGACCTCCCACATCCGGCCGCGATCAAGACCCGGTCCGGCCGGATGCCCGCTCAGCCCTTTTTCTGCGGCCAGGTATCCGTCAGCTTATAACCGCCCGGCCAGGGATCGTCCGGGTCCAGCATTTCGGTGCGTTTGCCGGTTATCCAGCCACGTCCGGAAATTTCCGGTGTAATCGCAGCCTTGTCACCAATCGCTGTTACATCGGCAATCCGGCAATGAAATTCGGACCCGATGATCGAGCGGGCGTGATAACGATCCCCCACCGCCATTTCACCTTTGGCATGCAGCACCGCCATTCGCGCCGAACAGCCCGTACCGGTTGGCGAACGGTCAATCTTGCCCGGCTGGATGACCACCGCATTCGCCCCCGTCCATATCCCCTCAACCTTCTCGATTGGTCCGGCGATCTGACAAAATGATATATGCCGCCAATCGCCATTGCCGGGATGGGTGAAGCCCAGTTGCTCATTGGCCGCGCGGGTGATTTTCACACCCGTCTCCGCCAGTTCCCGCGCCTCGTCCGGGCGGATGGCGAACCCGAGAGCTGCCGCGTCGGCAATCACAAAACTGTCGCCGCCATAAGCGGTATCAACCTTGAGCGTACCAATCCCCTCAACCTCGAGCATCACATCAAGCTGATCGGCAAAGCTGGGCACATTGGTGACAGTGATCCGTTCTGCCTTGCCATTGCGGCATTGGGCCGTGACATGCAGCAGCCCGCCGGGTGCTTCCAGCACCATATGCGTTTCCGGTTCCGTCATCGGGATGATGCCGCTGTCGAGCAATACCGTTGACACGCAGATCGAATTGGAACCGGACATGGGCGGCGTATCCTCCGGTTCCATGATGATAAAACCCATCTGCGCCCGTGGGTCCTTGGCGGGCACCAAAAGATTGATATGCCGGAATACCCCGCCGCGTGGCTCATGCAGCACAAAGTCACGCAAGCTCTTGTCCCGGGCGATAAACCGCGATTGCTCCCAAAGCGTTTCACCCGGTGGCGGAGCGACACCACCCACAATCACATCACCCACCTCACCTTCAGCATGGCAGCCAATAATCTCAATGCTTTTTGTCGTCCGCATGGTGCAACGCCTCTAGGTGATGTGCAGAACCGGCGCACCGAATGTATCGATCAACGGCACCACGCCCAGCCCCGGCGCATCAGAGGCGGTCATGAAACCATCGACCCGCTTGGGTGCGCCTGTGGCAATCTCGCGTGTGCCATAGCTGTTGAAATCGGTTGCCGAAAAGCAGAATTCTTCCGGTGTCGACCGTGCCAGATGCGCAATGGTCGCCGTCACAATATCGCCGCCCCACGTATCCTCGATCGTCATTGGAATACCGCTGGCAACGCACAGATCGCGCATCAGCCGTGCCTTGGTCAGCCCGCCTACTTTCGAGATTTTCAGGTTGATAATATCCATCGCGTCTTCCGACAGACCGCGCACCAGATCAGCCGGCCCGGTAATCACTTCATCGAGCACAAATGGCCGCGCCGTACGCCGGCGGATCGACACACATTCCTCATAAGTGGGGCATGGCTGTTCGATATAAACATCCAGATCACTGACAGCCGCCACAACCCGCGCCGCCTCGGCCCGTGTCCACCCGGTATTGGCATCCGCCACCAGAATATCGCTTGGCTTCAAAATTTCACGGCAGGCACGAATCCGGGCAATATCATCGTCAGCATTGCCCCCAACCTTAAGCTGAAACTTGGTATAACCTTCAGCACTGTAACCCGCAATTTTACCTGCCATTTTCTCAGGTTCTTCCTGCGAAATGGCCCGGTAAAGCGCCACTTTTTCCTGCGCCGCGCCACCCAGCAATTTATAAACCGGCATCCCCGCCTGCTTGCCCAGAATATCCCAGCACGCAATATCAAGAGGGGCCTTGATATAGGGGTGACCGCGCAATGCCGCATCCATAACCCGGTTGATCTCACCCAGATTGGTGGGGTCCTGCCCAATCAGCTTTGGTGCAAGCTCTTCCAGCCCCGAACGGACACCGCGCGCATATGAGGGCAAATAGGCCGAACCCAGCGGGCAGCATTCTGCATAACCGGTAATGCCGGCATCCGTTTCGATTGCCACAACCGTCGCGTCGAACACTTCGACGAAATTACCATTCGACCAGCTATAGCGGCCTTCCTTCAGGGGCAGGTCCACCTGCCAGGCGGTAATTGCGGTGATCTTCATGGTATTCTCCTGCCTAGATGACTGAAAAGCCGTGCGCGAACGGATCACGGTCATCGATAAAAATGGTGTTGATCCCGGTCTGGCGGGCCCAGCCGCCAATCGAGGGCACGATCGCATCGAGATCACCCACCCTGGTTGCACTCTCCACCCGCCCGTTGAACAGCGAGCCGATAATGCTCTCATGAATGAAATCGTCACCGGGACCTAGCCGGCCCCTCGCCGCCCAGTGCGCCATGCGGGCGGATGTACCGGTGCCGCAGGGAGAGCGGTCAATCGCCTTGTCGCCATAAAACACCGCATTGCGCGCGGTCGCCCCGGCAACGGTCGGCTTTCCCGTCCAAAGGATATGGGTCAGGCGGTTGATGTCCGGATTTTCCGGATGCACAAATGTATGATCGGCATTGAGCGCGGCCCGCAATAACGGGCTCCAGCGAATGAGATCGCCCGCCGTCACATCAGCAATATCGTTGAACGCTTCCTGCGGCTCCACAATCGCATAGAAATTACCGCCATAGGCCACATCAACCGTGACCTTGCCCAGCCCTTCGACCTCAGCTTCAAGCCCGGTCTTGTAAAGGAAAGACGGCACATTGGTGATGCGCACCTCCTCCACATAATCGCCCTCTTGCCGATAGGTCGCCGTTACCACACCGGCAGGCGTATCCAGCTTCACCACGCCCGGTGTCTTCGGTTTGATCAAGCCGTTCTCGATTGCCATGGTGATCGTGCCGATCGTGCCGTGACCGCACATATAAAGGCAGCCGGAGGTCTCGATGAACAGAATACCCACGTCACAATCATCACGCGTCGGCGGATAGAGAATGGAGCCGGACATCATGTCGTGGCCGCGCGGCTCGAACATCAGCCCTTTGCGGATCCAGTCAAACTCGGCAAGAAAATGCGCCCGCCGCTCAAGCATGCTCTTGCCCTCAAGCAGCGGCCCGCCGCCTGAAACCAGCCGCACAGGATTGCCGCAGGTATGCCCATCAATGCAGGAAAACGTATAGCGTGCCATGCCCTAAAACCTCTGGGGACTGAACGGAGACAAATCGAATTGGGTGCCACGGCCAAGCACCAGGTCAGTCACGAGCGCGCCCGTGCCAGCTGATTGGGTCAAACCCAGATGCCCGTGTCCGAATGCGTAAATGATACGTGGTGATGCCGAGGATGTGCCGATGGCGGGCAAACTGTCGGGCAATGAGGGCCGAAAGCCCATCCACTGCTTGCCGCCTTCTGTCTTTAGCCCGGGCAAAAACATCGCCGCCTTTTTCAGCATGGCATCGGCGCGCGCATAGTTAGGCTTAAGCGCCAGGCCACCAAGCTCCACCGCACCACCAATACGCACTCCAGTGGAAAGATTTGAAATTACAAATCCATGCCCGCCAAAAGTCAACTGTCGCTTTAACTTGAAGGCACCAACAGGCAATGTCGTATTATAGCCGCGCTCTGTTTCGAGCGGGATATCGTCGCCCAGCATTCCAGCCATCGTTCGCGACCACGCGCCAGTGGCTATGACCAGGTGACTGGCCGACAATTCGGTGCCGTCCTTAAGGGTCAAATCGACGCCATCTTCGCTCGGGCGCGCGGCCACCAGTTTGGCCTCGATAAAGGTGGCTCCCCGCGCCAAAACAGCATCGCCGATTGCTTTGGCAAACAGATAAGGGTCCGTCACCGACTCCCAGGATGGCACGAACGTGCCCGCCACGATGCGCGGCGAAAGCCCCGGCTGCAACTCTGCCAGCCGCGCACCACGCACATGCTCATAGGCAATGCCCTCTTGTGCCCGGCGCTGCCATCCTGGCTCAGAGGCCGCAAGTTCCGCTTCACTCTCATAAAGCTCAAGCACACCGTCAGGCATAATCATATCGCCAAGCCCACAGGCGGCGACAAGACTATCCATTTCTGTCTTGGCCAGCCGCATCAATGCCGATTGCGCCGCAATGCTTTTCTCCACCTTGTCAGGCAAACCAGCCCGCCAGAAACGGTAGAGCCAGGGCAGAATGGTCAGGAAATATGCAGGCGGTATCGATAATGGCCCCAGCGGGTCAAGCAGCCATTTCGGTACCTTGCGCAACATGCCCGCACTCGCCAGCGGCATAACGTCAGAGAACGCCAACCCGCCCGCATTGCCAAAGCTTGTTTCTCTGGCAATGCCCGACCTGTCGATCAGCGTGACCTGCCGCCCGGCTTGCTGCAGCTTGTGCGCCGTGGCCAAACCCACAATACCCGCGCCAACAATGACAACGTCATGCCCGGCGCGGGATGCTTCACCCATATCACTCATCACACGTCTTTCCTGGCAGGCAGCGCCCGCCAACTGATCTACAAACCCGTCTCCTGGCAGCGCTGTCAGATCATATCAATCACCAAGATAAGCCTGTACGATAGACGCATCTTCCCGCAGGCTTTTGGCGTCGTTCTGCATGCGGATATTGCCGCCTTCCAGCACATAGCCATAATGAGCCAGTTTCAGCGCCAGCCGGGCATTCTGCTCCACCAACAATATCGTGGTGCCTTCTTCCTGATTGAGCCGTTTAACGATCTTCATCGTCTCCAGCACAAGAATGGGCGCAAGCCCCATGGATGGCTCATCCAGCAGCAACACCTTTGGCCCCTGCATCAACGCACGGCCCATCGCCAGCATTTGCTGTTCACCGCCGGAAAGCAGTGAACCATCCTGATGCTGCCGTTCTTCGAGAATGGGGAACAAGCGGAACGCTTCCTGCATCCGCGACTTGCGCAATGCCGGGTCGCGCACCGTAAACGCCCCCAGTTCCAGATTTTCCCGAACAGAAAGCCCGCGCAGGATATGGCGGCCTTCCGGCACATGCACCAACCCCAACCGGGCAATGTCATTGGCCTTCATCTCGGTGATATCTTCACCCTCGAGGGTAACGGAACCAGCGGTTGCACGCACCAGACCCGAAATGGTTTTCAGTGTCGTGGTTTTACCCGCACCATTGGCCCCCAGAAGTGTCACGATCTGGCCGCGCCGCACTTCCAGATCAATGCCATTCAGCGCCTGAATGCGACCGTAACCCGCCTCGACACCACTCAGTTTGAGGACCACATCCCCTTGTTTGTCCTCAGAGTTCAAGGCTCGCCTCCCCATCTTCCTGCCCCAGATAGGCTTCAATAACCTTGGGATTGCTCTGAATTTCCTTCGCGGTGCCCTCGGCAATCATCACGCCATGGTCGAGCACATGAATACGTTCCGAGACTTTCATCACCAGCCCGGTATCGTGTTCAATCAACAAAACTGAAATGCCGCGCTCGTCGCGAATACGGTTGATCAGGCCGACAAGCTCCTGCTTCTCCCCCGCGTTAAGTCCGGCCGCCGGCTCGTCCAGCAGCAAGAGTTTGGGCTTGGTCGCCAGCGCACGGGCAATTTCAACCCGCCGCTGATGGCCATAGGCCAGGGTCGTAGCGATCCGGTCAACATCATCGTCGACACCACAAAAATCGAGGCATTCTCTTGCAAATGCGTCGATCTCCGCTTCCTCACGCCGTTGAAACGGGGTCTTGAGGATAGCGGCAATGGCCCCGGCGGAGGTTCGGCAATGCAGCCCGGACATGACGTTTTCCAGCACCGTCATTTCACGGAACATGCGCAGGTTCTGGAACGTGCGGGCGATGCCTGACGCCGTAACACCATGCGGCTTGAGCTTGAGCATCTCGCGCCCGTCAAACATCACCGAACCCTTTTGAGGTTTGTAAAAGCCGGTAATGCAGTTGAACAGGGAGGTCTTGCCCGCACCATTGGGTCCAATCAGGCTGACCACCGCATTTTCAGGCACCTGAAAATGCACGTCATCCAGCACGGTATTGCCGGCAAAGGCGAGGCCCACGCCTTTGAGATCAAGAAGCGCTTCACTCATTTCTGCGCTCCTTTCCCCGGCCATATGCCGCTTGGCCTGAACAACATGATCAGCAGCAGCCCCACAGCAAACACCAGCAAACGCAAGGGTCCCAGATCGCGCAACAGTTCAGGGCCAAGAATGACAATCAGGGCACCAAGGATAACACCCGGGATTTTGCCCATGCCGCCAAGGATAACCGCCATCAGGATCAGCACCGACTGGGTGAAGGAGAAACTCTCCGGCGAGATCGCGCCAAGATTGGCCGCAAAGAACGCGCCCCCTATCGAGCCGAAAATCGCCCCGATGATATAGGCGGCAAGTTTCACCCGTACCCGGTTGATCCCCATCGCCTCTGCCACATCTTCATCATGGCGCACATAAAGCCAGGCCCGGCCCAACCGAGAATTGGCCAAGCGTACCGACACAATCACCGCAAGAATGGCAAGGACACAGAACACATAATAGAAATCGAGATAGCTATCGATATGCCAGCCAAACAGCCATGGCTCCTGAATACCTGAAATGCCGCTCGCCTTGCCCGTGATATCGAGATTGCGGGCCGACAGCCGCACAATCTCGCCAAACCCGAGGGTGACGATAGCCAGATAATCAGAACGCAACCGCAATGTAGGCCCGCCGATAATGACGCCACCAATGGCCGCCGCAACAACAGCAACCGGCAATGTCAGCCAGAAATTCACGCCGAATTCCTGGGTGAGGATACCCACCGTATAGGCACCAATCGCAAAAAAGGCAGCATAGCCGAGATCAAGCAGACCGGCATAGCCAACCACGATGTTCAACCCCAGCGCCAGCACCACATAAAGCAGCGCATTGGTCATGATCACCGTGGCATACTGGCCGAAAATAAACGGCCCGATTGCCATCAGGATCAGGATCGCGCCAATCGCCGTCCAGCGCGCCTTGGGGTTTTCAATAAGCCCGGCCAATGGGCCGAACAAACGCGCATCGAGAACTTTTTGTTCACTCATCACATGCGCTCCTGCTCGGATTTACCCAACAGCCCGGTAGGCTTGAACACCAGCACCAGAATGAGCACGACGAAGGTAAAGACGTCTTTCCATTCACTGCCAATGCCCGGAATCTGCGTACCGAAAGCCTCCAGCAGACCAAGGATCAATCCCCCCAGCATGGCCCCGGGAATGGAACCAATGCCACCGATCACCGCGGCGGTGAACGCCTTGAGACCGACCAGAAAGCCCATGAAATACCAGACCGAACCATAATAGGCCCCGGCCATGGTACCGGCGGCGGCGGCAAGCGCCGAGCCGATGAAAAAGGTGACGCCGATAATGGCGGGCACGTTGATCCCCATCAACTGGCACATGTCCTTGTCGATGGCGACAGCCCGCATGGCCCGGCCATATTGCGTGCGGGTGACAAACACCTGCAGCGCGATCATCAGGATCGCGGCCGTGCCAACGAGCACCATCTGATTATAGGTGATGAACAGACCACCAATATCGACACCACCGAAGCCGATATCCGTCCTGAAAGCAGTATATTGCCCGCCTGTCAGCGCCAGAACAGTGTTTTGCAGCACAAGCGAAACCGCCAGCGCCGTAATGAGAATGGACAAACGTGGCGCACCCAGCATTGGATGATAGGCAATGCGCTCGATCACCACACCAAGACAGCCAACAGCGATCATGGAGAGGAACATGGCAACAAAAATGCCAAACCAGTCTCCACCGACAACGCTTGAAATAGCCGAAAGAATGATGAAGCCGGTAAAGCCACCGACCATATACAAATCGCCATGAGCGAAATTCAAAAGTTTGATGACGCCGAAGATCATCGTGTAGCCAAGAGCAACCAGCGCATAGAAGGACCCGAGCACAAGCCCGTTGACCAACTGATGCGCTATGATGTCGAAAACGCTCATATCCTATCCCCTCAGAAAAGCGCAGCAGCCCCCGCGCGCTTCAACCGGCCGGCACCCGAAGGGCACCGGCCGACCGAATGCAGATACTATTCTTCTGCGCGAACCCAGGCGCCGTCCTTGCCTTCAAGAACGATGAAGTTGGAACGAGCCAGAGTGTTCTGTTCTGTGAACGAGATAGGGCCGGCGAGCCATTCTTGCCCGTCAGCGGATGCCAGCGCTTCCTTGATCGCGTCGGCATCAGTGGAACCTGCCTTGTTGATCGCCCATGCCAGAAGCTGCATGCCGTCATAGGTCAGTGGCGCATAGGGGCCAGGCGCATTGCCATACTTGGCCTGATAGGTGTCGATAAACGCCTTGGCAGCCGGCAGGAACTCTGCAATCGGGTTCGAGAAGGCAAATACGCCCTCACCGGCACGACCGGCAATCTCGAACAGTTTCGCAGAATTGGAACCATCGCCAACCGCAATGATGCCCTGATACCCGGACTGACGCAGCTGACGGATCAGCAAGCCACCATCAGCATAATAGGCAGTCCAGAACACAGCGTCGGGATTCTCGGCCTTGATCGATGTCACAACGGCAGAATAGTCCTGTTCGCCCTTGTTGACGGTTTCGAACGTTGAAACCTCATGACCGGCTTCCGTCCAGGCATCACGGGCCAGATCAGCCAGATCCTGTGAATAGGAATCGCCCTGGTTCACAATCGCCAGCGTGGTAACGCCCTTGCTCGACAGGAATTCAACAGCCTTGGTCGCCTGCTCGTCACCCGTTGAGTTGATCATGAACGCATTGCCCGGATTGGCGGGAATGAGCTGGGTTGAGTTCGAAGCGGTAATGACGAAAGGCACATTGGCATCGCCATAAATCTTGAGGGTCGGCAAGGTTGCGCCGGAGCAATAGCCACCAACGGCGCCCACAACGTTTTGGGAAACGATCTTGCTCGCCGCGTTGACAGACTGCTGCGGATCACAGGCACTGTCGCCGATAACCATGGTCAGCTTTTTGCCCAATACACCGCCCGCTGCGTTGATTTCTTCCTGGGCGATTTCCACGGCATTCGCCATATCCTGCCCATAGGTGGCTTCAGAACCGGTCGTGGGCACCTGAACGCCAATAGCGATCGTATCCTGGGCCACTGCAACCGAACCGGCGGTCAGCGCAAACAGCGCCCCTGCCGCGACGGCCTTTGAAAATACGTGCATGTACATAATCCTCCGTGTGTTTGGTTCCCGTCTGACTTCGGACGCAAGGGCCAGCCAGATTCGGTCAACTCACATTCGGCGCGCGTCATCCCTGAAGAACAGGAATAGCGGGCCGCCTGCCTTTATCAGCTGGTACTGACGACGGTATTGGCATTCCAAAACCCACCCCGGCACACAACCAATCATCATGAACATTATTGGTGCATTTTAGATATATCAAGCCGAATTCTCAGATCTTTCGTGGCAAAGAGAGGCAAGCGGACGCAGCCATCGCTGGGTATATTGCTCACAACGCAGCCTGACAGTTTATAGATATATCGATAGTATGTTGCAGCTTGTACGGATCTGAACTATCTAAATGCCCAATTCAGAAGCCGCTGGAAGCGACAAATCGGGGAAAACCCGAAACAAGAACCGGCAGAGGGAGGCTCGCATGATATCCGCACACGAATATAGCGCATACCGCCACCTCGAATTGAGCTTGGGCCAATGAGCGAGAAATCTCCAGAAAAATCAACCCTGTCGCTCGTGCACAGCGCCTATCTCGCGATTGAGTACAAAATCGTGACGCTGGAATTCCGTCCCGGCAGCCTGCTGACTGAAAAAAGCATAATCGATGCCGTTGGTTTCGGCCGCACCCCGGTGCGCGAAGCCATTCAGCGACTGACCCTTGAAGGCCTGACCGAGGTGCGTCCGCGCCTGGGCGTGATGGTTTCTGAAATCCGGCCCGAGGATTATCCCCGCGCCATCGAACCACGTGTCACCCTGGAGCCGCTTCTTGCCCGCTCCGCGGCACGCTTTGCCGGCCCGCATGACCGGGAAACCATTCAGAAATGCACCGAGGCGATGCTGGCCTGCGCTGCATCCGGCGACACCCTCGGCTTCCTGCAAGAGGACAAAGCGCTGGACGAAGCGATCAGCAATGCCGCAGCCAATCCCTTTCTGCCGCGTATTCTCGCACCCTTGCAGATCCACAGCCGCCGCTTCTGGTACCAGTATTATGGCAATGATGGCCTCAGCACATCCGCCGAAGGTCATGCTGAAGTCTGCAAGGCCATTGTGGCGGGCGACGCAGAACGCGCTGCCGCAACCACACGCGAATTGATGGAATATCTCTTCGCGCAGTCCAAGGCGCTATCTGCCTAGATTGGTGCTCAGGGTTGGCGCGTCCACACAGCCAGCCCGTTCCCATTGAGATAAGTGATCGTGAAGCCTGACACGGCATTGGCCTCTGTCGCAAACCGCACCGATGACAAGGAACCAGCTGGCCCGTTTTCATGTCGGGGGATCATCGCAAAAACGTCGGGAGACCAGCGCGCCAAAGGATAGCGCTGCTCATCCGGCCCAAGAAGCGCGACCAATTCGTCATCCTCAATCACCAAATGTGCGGTGCCGAAGTAAGGATTGGTATAAACCCCCGCATAATCCGCCAATGCCCGCGCCATTTCCGCAGTCGCCAACGGTTCGACGCCAGCAAGATCACCGACTGGCGCATAAAGCGGGCTCATCACATGATTATAGGCTGCAAACCAGTCGCGCGACGCCTCGCCAAACTGCACCACATCCAGAAAATGCGCTGCAATCGCTTCCGGCACACCAATCGGTCCGCCATTAGTGAGAACCACAATGCCGATATCAGCATTGGGAATCATCTGAAAATGCGTAGCCGCCCCGAGAAGGAATGCACCGGAATGGCTCATATTGGGCCGGCCACTGGCGGTCACACCGACATTGAAGCCATAGCCATAAGTGCTGCTGCGCCCGTCGGCCCCGGCACTGCGGCCGCTGACCGTTTGCGGCTGCAAGGCAGGAAGCAACGCATCAGCGAACAAGGCGTCCTCGACACCCGGCACCTGGCCCGCCAACAGCGCTTTCATCCAGATTGCCATATCCAGGACATTCGATGACACCCCGCCCGCTGGTGCCTGAGCGTCGGCATCACGCTGATAAAGCGCCTCAAAGCGGCCATTCTCAAAACTGTGCAACCGGGCAAAATTGGAACGGTTGGCCAGATCATCATGCCGGAAACTGGTAGAGTTCATGCCAAGCGGTTCAAACAGGGTTTTATCCGCCAGTGTCCCCCAATCCATCCCGGACGCGGCGGCGATCGCTTCGGCCCCGATGGTAATCCCGAAATTGGCATAGTGATATGAGGTGCGGAACGCATCAAGCGACACTTGCGCCAACCGGGCGCGAATGGCATCGCGCTCAAAACCCAAATCCTCCAGCTCATCGCCCACCGCCATCGGCAAGCCGGTGCGATGAGAAAAGAAGTCGCCGATTGTTGCATGAGTTGTCACGTAAGCGTCCGAGAGTTCGAGATCGGGCAGATAGCGGCGCGCCGTATCATCCCAGGACACAATACCCTTGGCGACAGCAACCGCGCCTACCGTCGCTGAAATCGATTTCGAAATTGACGCAATCTGGAAGACTGTTTCCGGCGTAACCGGCGCGCCAGTTTCCATGTCACGCACGCCAAACCCGTCGATAAAAACTGTTTCCCCGCCCTGCACGACCGCAACTGCAATGCCCGGCACGCCACTGCGCGCCATAATATCCGTGATTGTTGCGGGCAAGGTTTCGAGGGCCAGCGTCAAACCGTTTTCCGCCAGCGCCGTCACATCACTTGCAGGTGTAACACCCGGCACAATCGTTTGCGCCCTGACATCTCCAGTGGCAGCTAGCGTAATGAAAACAAGGCTCGAAAAAGCACTCAACCGCATAACGTTTTCCTCAAATGAAATTGCACGCAACAACGAGTTTGCAGCCGGTCGGGCAAAATTACCCACACCGCCGCCGGCAAAATAAAATGAACCGGCAGCTGAGGTTGAACTGTGAATGCACAACCCCGCCCAGTAAATCCGGGGCCAAAGCTAATGCAAAAATTCCAGCTAAAACATTAATAAAACTACTTAATTTAAAGAATTAACAAATGCTAATGTAAAGGCATTCGTCTGCGGGACCATCGTAATGTGACAAAAAATATTGGTTCTTGACATACGCCCCCACCTGTTGCGGAATGTGCAAATCCGAGATTGCAGACATATGTCTGCTATATTGGACAACAACAAGCTTAACAGGGGAACCAGGATGATGACTTCGTTTCGCGTTAGCGCACTCTCGCTGACCACCGCCTTACTGCTTTCAATGACACCCGCAATTGCTCAAAACACAGACAGCAAACTTGATGAAGTGCTCGCACGCGGCCACCTCGTCATGGGCACCGGCAGCACCAATGCGCCGTGGCATTTCAAAAGTGCCGATGACCAGCTTCAGGGTTTTGACGTCGATATGGGCCGCATTGTCGCCAAGGCGCTGTTTGGCGACCCCGACAAGATTGAATACGTCAACCAGTCCTCGGATGCCCGTATTCCCAACATCACAACAGGCAAGGTTGACCTGACCTGCCAGTTCATGACCGTTACCGGCGAACGCGCCCAGCAGGTTGCATTTTCCATTCCCTATTATCGCGAAGGCGTTGGCTTGATGATGAAAGCCGACGGTGCATATGCTGATTACGATGCACTGAAAGCTGCCGGCAGCAAGGTCACAGTTTCGGTCCTGCAGAATGTTTATGCAGAAGACATGGTCCACGCCGCTCTGCCCGAAGCGACGGTTGACCAGTATGACTCCCCCGATCTCATCTACCAGGCTCTCAACGCCGGTCGCGCCGACGCTGTTGCGACCGACCAGTCTTCACTCGCCTGGTTCATGACCCAGAACCCCGGCCGCTACACAGATGCGGGCTATGGCTGGAACCCCCAGTCCTATTCCTGCGCCGTTGCCCGTGGCGACCAGGATTGGTTGCATTTCGTCAACACCGCCCTGCACGAAGCCATGACCGGTGTTGAATTCGATTTCTACGCAACCTCGTTCAAGACCTGGTTCGGCAAGGAATTGACCCCGCCGCAGATCGGCTTCCCGGTCGAATTCAAATAAGATTTTCAGGGCGGGCGGCATGCGTCCGCCCTGAACCAACCTTGCAGGGCACAACGATATCATGGGCTATACCCTGAACTTCGCCGTTGTCTGGCGCAATTTTGATCAGCTTCTTGCCGGCTTGCTGCTTAGCCTGGAGCTGGCTTTTGTCGCCATTCTGATCGGTGCCGCAATCGGACTGATTACCGCTTTTGGTCTCACCTCGCGCCATGTCTGGCTGCAGCGTGTTTCCATGCTCTACGTCACTATCATCCGCAACCTGCCTATTCTGGTACTCATTCTGTTTGCCTATTTCGCCCTGCCCCAGCTCGGCATACGTCTGGGCAAGATAGAGAGCTTTGTTGCAACTCTTGCGATCTATTCCGGCGCTTATCTCGCCGAAGTTTTCCGCGCCGGCCTGCTCTCCATTCCGCAGGGGCTCAAGGAAGCCGGTCTGGCCATCGGGCTGAAACCGATGCAGATCCGCACCTCGATCATCATCCCGCTGATGTTGCGCAACGTCTTGCCCTCGCTTTCCTCCACACTGATCTCGCTGTTCAAGGACACCTCGTTGGCAGCAGCCATTGCCGTGCCAGAGCTGACCTTTGAAGCCCGCAAGATCAATGTCGAAAGCTTCCGCGTGGTCGAGACATGGCTCGTCGCCTCCGCCCTTTATGTTTTCACCTGCACGATCCTGGCCGCCATCATGCGGCAGATCGAACGCCGTTTAACGATAGGGCGCTAGATCATGAACGACCTTCTCCTGTTTTTTAACGAGATCTGGATCGCCCGCATTCCGCTGCTCAAGGGCCTCGGCATGACGATCTCCATCTCGGCCCTGGCCATCATTGCCGGTTCAATCCTTGGCATTTTCGTCGGCCTGTCGCTGACCTATGGCAATCGGCTGCTCCGGTTCTTTGTGCGCGCCTATACCGATTTCGTGCGTGGCACCCCGGTTCTGGTGCTCGTTCTGGCCAGTTTCTACATTCTGTCCACCATCGGCGTCGACCTGAGCCCTTTTGAGGCCGGTGTTCTGGCGCTGTCCGTATTCTGCTCATCCCATATTGGTGAGATTTTGCGCGGCGCTCTCCAGGCTATTCCACCCGGCCAAACGGAAGCGGCCAAGGCCATTGGCCTGTCGTTCCGCCAGACCTTCACATCGGTATTATGGCCGCAAGCACTGCGCCAGATGTTGCCAACCTGGGTCAACACCGCCGCCGAGATGGTCAAGGCATCCACCCTTCTCTCGGTCATCGGCGTCGCGGAACTGCTGTTACGCAGTCAGGAAATCATCTCGCGGAATTTCATGAGCCTGCAGTTCTATTTCTTCGCAGGGCTCCTCTATTTCGTCATCAATTTCAGCATCGAGCAGCTCGGCAAATATGTCGAACGCAAGACCACAATCCCGTCCTAGGAATACCTGTATGAGCGAACATCTTCTCGAAATCCGGTCCCTTCGCAAACTGTTCGGTGAAGTCGAAGTCCTCAAGGGCGTCGATTGCACAATGGACCAAGGCGAAGTGATCTCGATCATCGGTTCATCCGGCTCGGGCAAGACCACCCTGCTGCGTTGCATCAATATGCTCGAGGATTTTCAAGGCGGCAGCATCCTGCTCGATGGCGAGGAAATCGGCTACGAGCAGATCGGTGGTAACCGCAAGCGCAAAAGCGAAAAGGAAATTGCCCGGCAGCGCGCCCTGACCGGCATGGCCTTTCAGCAGTTCAACCTGTTTCCGCATATGACCGCAGCCGCCAATGTCATGCTCGGCCTGATCAAGACCAAAGGCATGTCCCGTGACGAAGCCCGCGCCATTGCCGAGAAATGGCTCGACCGCGTTGGATTGGCTGAACGCGCCGACCATTATCCCAGCCAGTTGTCCGGTGGCCAGCAACAGCGCGTCGCCATCGCCCGCGCCATCGCCATGGCCCCCCGCCTGATGCTGTTTGACGAGGTCACCTCCGCCCTCGATCCGGAACTGGTTGGCGAGGTGCTGCAGGTCATCAAGGATCTGGCCTCTGACGGCATGAGCATGCTGCTGGTCACCCACGAAATGCGTTTTGCCTACGAAGTTTCCTCCCGCGTCATCTTCATGAATGGGGGCGTAATCGGCGAAGAGGGCGACCCGAAAGAAATGTTCATCAAGCCCAAGACAGAGCGGCTCGCTGAATTCCTCAAAACATCAAGCTTTAACTAGAAGAGAGAGAATACCCATGACTATCAAACGCTTCGGCGCCGGTGAAATCGGTGCAGGCGGCAAGCCGCTGCCCTTTGCCCGGGCTGTTGAAGCTGGCGGATGGCTTTATGTCTCCGGCCAGGTGGCAATGGAAAATGGCGAGATCGTCAAGGGCGGCATCATCGAGGAAAGCCGCCGCGCCATCGACAATATGCTGACCATCGTCAAGGAAGCCGGCTATGGCCCCGAAGACATCGTGCGCATCGGCGTCTGGCTTGATGACCCGCGCGATTTCTGGAGCTTTAACGGCGTTTTCGCGGAGTATTTCGGCGACAATCCCCCTGCCCGCGCTTGCGTTCAGTCAAGGATGATGGTCGATTGCAAGGTGGAAGTCGATTGCATTGCCTATCGCGCCGACAAAGCCTAGATAACGGGGGCGGTGAATGAGCCGCCCCATTTGACGTTTCGCAAGGATGAAGCATGGCCGCCGGAGCAGAGGATATTGCATCACGCCGCACACGCGGTCTGGATCGCGCATTCGAGATTCTCGAATTCCTCCGCGCACGGCGCCAGCCCATGCGCCCCAACGAGATTGCAGTCGCCATCGGGGCCCCGCGCTCGTCGGTCTATGAGCTGATCAACCTGCTGCTCGGGCGGGGCATGCTTGAATATCACGATGATGACGGGCGGGTTTTTCTTGGCCGTCGTCTCTATTTTCTGGGCACCGCTTATTCCGATCATTTCGATCTGATCCGTGAGAGCGAAGCCCTCCTGACCCATCTCGCCACGGAAACCCGGGAGACCTCTCAGCTCTGCCTGCTGGAGGGCAACAAGTACACAGTGGCCAAAATGCATGAGGGCCTTCGCCCTTTCCGCATTTCTGCCAATGTCGGTGAACTGGTGTCCATTCCCTGGACGGCCTCCGGCCGCCTTCTTGTGTCGCATTTAAGCGACGAGGAAATTCTCGACTTCATCCCGCCCGAAGACTTCGTTCTCCCTCGCGGCGAAAAACTTGATCCTGCCCAATTTATAGCCGAAGTGCGGCAGGCAGCTGCTGAAGGCTTCTTCACCTTCCACAGCACGGTTGAAAATTTCACCCATTGTTTCGCCGCCCCTGTTTATCAGACCGATGGCACCTGCGTGGCAACACTCTGTCTGGTAACCCCCAAGGAAGATGGCTTGCGCAATCATGAGGCCTATGTCGCCAGCCTCGTCGGCGCGGCCAACGACCTGTCCGAACGCCTCGGCTACCTCGCCACGCCTAAACAGGTTGAACACTCAAACCGGGTGTGAGCAACGGCCAATATTGCCCCCTCTGCAAACGATTTTGCGTTTCCCCGGCCTCATAACGGGACGGAATGACCACACAAGCCGTTTCGGGCGCGTCGCCGAAAGCGTTTCCCGAACAAGTGGAAACCACTTGTTCGGGTCAGAACGCGACAAATCAAAGAGCTGTAGCCAGGCTTTTGATCCCAACAGAAGTTGACCGGTTCTAGGCGCTGTGTTTCGCCCGCATTGCCGTGAGTGTTGTGCGCACCGAGATAACATCGGGATCAACGCGCAATTCAATCAGGGCTGAGGTTTCCGCCCCAAGCGCCCTTTCGAGAGCGGCTTCGAATTCCTCTCCCCGCTCGACACACTCCCCGTGCAGACCATAGGCACGCGCCAGCGCCGCAAAATCCGGGTTGACCAGATCGGTGCCAAAAACGCGGGACGGGAAATCACGTTCCTGATGCATGCGGATAGTGCCATACATGCCATTGTTGACGACGATGAACAAAAGCTTGGCATTATATTGCGCAGCCGTGGCCAGTTCCTGCCCGTTCATCAAAAAGCAGCCATCGCCGGCAAAGGCGACAACCTCGCGTTCCGGAAAGGTCAGCTTTGCAGCGACGGCAGCCGGCACACCATAGCCCATCGCCCCGGAAGTGGGGGCCAGCTGGGACCGGTAGGTCTCGAATGGCCAGTAATTGTGCACCCACCCAGTATAATTGCCAGCTCCGCTGGCAATTATTGTATCGACAGGCAAGCGCTTGCGCATGGTCGCAATGACCTCGGCCATATCAAGAGCACGGTCAGACTTGACGGCCTGTAACGAGGCTTCATAATCAGCCCGGCAAGCTTCAATCCAGCCGGTGTCTCTCACCTTGCCACATTGCAGATGGCTCAGCGACTTTGCCGCCTCGCTTGTCGCAGCATTGATCATGAGATCGGCTTGATAGACCCGCCCCAGCTCTTCGGGATCCGGGTAAACATGAATGAGCCGGGCACCGGCATGCGGCGCCTCAATAAGCGAATAGCCAGCGGTCGTCATTTCACCCAGCCTCGATCCGAAGACAAGCAACAGATCAGCCTCGCGCACATGCGCTGCAAGTTTGGGATCTGTGCCGATGGAAAGATGCCCGACATAATTCGGATGGGAATTGGCCACATAGTCCTGACAGCGTAGCGAACTCGCAATCGCCACCCCGAATTCTTCGGCAAATGCCTCAACAGAGCGTCCGGTTTCCTGGCTCCATCCACCGCCCCCGACAATCATAAGCGGCTTGCTGGCCGCCTCGACCATCCCGGCAAGGTCCGTCAGCGCATCCGCTGGCGGGGCGGAAGGCACCGGAACAGCCATGCGACCGGGATCCACTGTCTCAGGCACCAGCGCGCTCAGCACATCCTCAGGCAAGGCCAGCACCACCGGCCCCGGCCGACCGGCCATCGCGGTCTGAAACGCCCGATGAACATATTCAGGGATTCGGCGAGCATCGGAAATCTCCGCTGACCACTTGGCAAGCGGCGCAAACATGGCGCGAAAATCCACTTCCTGAAAACCTTCGCGATCCTTGATCTCGCTACCGACCTGACCGACAAACAACACCATGGGCGTGGAGTCCTGAAACGCGGTGTGCACGCCAATCGACGCATTGGTCGCGCCCGGCCCACGGGTTACGAAACAAACGCCCGGGCGCCCGGTCAACTTGCCATAGGCATCGGCCATATTCGCGGCTCCACCCTCCTGACGGCAAACAACAAGCTCGATTTCCTCGCGGGCATCATAAAGCGCATCGAGCACCGGCAAATAGCTTTCCCCAGGCACGCAGAAAACCCGGTCGACTTTCTGCGCCTTCAGGCTCGAAACCAGGAGGTCACCTCCGCGAATCCCCAAAGGGTTCGTAGTTTTTGTCATCAGATCCTCCAACAAGTTAGGCGCGCAACGCAGCGGGCCGGAAATAGTCAAGATTTGCCCGGGACAGGCCAGAGATCACCAAATCCAACCATTTCCCGCCATAACGCGGGAAGTGACCAGGGACATGATGTTTGGATGTTTGTCGCGGGGCGGGTAATAGTGTAGGACAGGTGTCGGCCAATAACGGCCTCATCCAGACCAAAAGTAATTTTGCATGCTTCAAGAGCCAACCATAACCCTCAAACCGAACGCTGGCATTCGCGCCAAGTCCGAACAGGACGCGCAAGCGATTTATCGCGATCTCAAAGCTGCAATCCAGAATGGCACATTCGCAGCTGGCAGCCGGTTGCCCACCGAACGTTCGCTGTCCAACCAGTTCAATGCCGCCCGTAATACGGTGCGCAAGACCATGAACCAGCTTGCCAGCGAAGGTCTGATCATTCGCCATGTGGGCCGTGGAACGTTTGTGGCTGAAAATGCTGGCAAAGCAGGTGCCGCCGGTGATGAGTACGAATTGGCGGAACTGCTTGAGGCGCGGCTTTTGTTTGAGCCCAACCTGCCCGACCTTGTGGTCGAACGCGCAACCCCCGAGCATATCGCTCATATGGAAGAAGCCTTGCACGCCATGCGCCATGCCGTGAGCTGGAGCGAATTCAAGGAAGCCAAATACGGCTTGCATCTGGCCATTGCACGTGGCTCGCGCAACCGTTTTATCGTCTCGATCTTTGAACAAATCCTGGCGTCCCGCCGCCGTGCAGGCTGGGGACGTCCGGGCGGGCATCCTGCACCCGTCTCGGCCGTGCGCGAAACCGCCTATCGTGACAACCTCGAAATCGTCGATGCTCTCAAGCGTCGGGATTCGGTCAAGGCACGTGAGGCCATCGAAGCCTATCTGCTGCGCACACTCTCCAATGCCAGCGGCGACTAGGCCAGGCACAGAATGCTGAACCGGATCGGGTTTCGAAAGCATTCCCATTACCGCTGATCTACACGCTTTTGCAGGGCGCGGCCTACAAGCATCAGGGAAAGCGATGCCAGAAGCACAGCCAGCCCCGGAAATACCGACATCCACGGCGCAAACAGGATGAAATCCTTGCCTTGCTCCAGAATGGCGCCCCAGTCTGGCGCCGGCGGCTGCACACCCAACCCCAAAAATCCAAGCGCTGCCTGAATTTGCAGGATGAGCGGGAACAATATCATGTACTGCGTGAGCATGAGGGGCATGACGTTGCGTGCAACATGCTTACGCAAAATGGTCGGTTCATTTATGCCAATCGACCGCGCTGCCTCAACATAGGTTTTACCGGCCTCACTGAGCGCACCAGCCCGCGCGATGCGAAAGAATACCGGCATGTAGACAATCGACAGAGCCAGAATGAGATTAACGGTCTGTGGCCCGAGCACGCCGGTAATGATAACCCCCAGAATGATAGGCGGAAAGCTGAGCAAGACGTCAATCAAACGCCCCAACACCTGATCGAGCCAGCCACTGAAATAGCCCGATGCCAGGCCGAGAATGCCCCCGACCAGAGCTGATACCAGCAGTGATCCCGCGCAAATCGACAATGTGATGCGCGTACCATGAATCACGCGGGCAAAAAGGTCGCGTCCGACATCGTCGGTTCCGAACCAGTGGCTGGGGGAAGGCGGCAGCATCGATGCGCCAACATCAATATCAAAGGGCGAAGTGCGGGTAAAAAGCGTCGGGAACAGCGCTATAATCAGAATACAGGCAAGTATGAGCAGCCCCAGAGCCAAACCCGGCTCCCGCCGTATCATGCGAAACACACTGCTGAGTGCCGGACGTGTGGCATTGGTTATTTTCTGGTTCATCATTCAGGTCCTAGCTCAGGCGACGCGTACGCGGGGATCAATCAGCCGGTAGGCAAGATCGACCAGAAGGTTGACCACCATGGCAGCGGCAACAACAATCAGTAGCGCCCCCTGAACCACGGGATAGTCGCGGGTTTCGATGGCCGAGAGCAAAAGCCGCCCCAGGCCCGGCAAGGCAAACAGCGATTCAATGATCACCACACCGCCCAGAATCTGGATAAGGATCAGCCCCATAAAGGTAATGATCGGGATCATCACATTGCGCAGGATATGCTTGAAGAAAATGACCCGTTTGGACACGCCCTTGGCAATGGCGGTGCGCACATACTCCTGATGTAACGCCGACACCACATTCTGCCTGACAAACTGGCTATAGGCTGCCGCTTGCAACAGCCCCAGGCTCATGATCGGCAAAGCGAGAATTTCAAGATTACCTCCCAGTGACTGAACCGGCGACACATATCGCAGGGGCGGCGACCAGGAAAAAGTTGTCGACACGCCCACAAGCAGCATCAGACCAATCCAGAACACAGGCGCGGACAGCCCCAGAATGTTGAAAGCCTGAATGAGGTTGTCGAGCGGTTTGCCTTCGTGGATCGCCGCCACAATACCGAGCGGCAACCCCACAAGCGTCGCCACCAGCAAAGTCAGCAAGCCAATTTCAAGGGTAACAAGAAAGGCCGGACCCAACATCTGGGTAACCGGGATTCCACGGGTCCAGCTCGTGCCCAGATTGCCCTGCAGCAACTGCATCAGCCAGTTCGCGTATTGCACATAAATCGGTTGGTCGAGACCAAAGAAGTTGCGCAATGCGTTTTCTGCCGTCTCACCACCAGCCTGTCCCATCATCTGCGAGACGACGTCACCCGGCACGAGGCGTACAAGCAAGAATACAAGAACTGAAGCCAGCAGCGCCGTCAGCAAGGATGCAAACAGACGCTTGACGAGATATGAGCCCATAAGGATTACCCGTTAAGTCGGAAAAGGTGGGAGGCGGCATCCGCCTCCCTTTGATATTTGAGCTGCCATGACCATCACTGGCCATGGCGCATCGCTCATTCGCTGAGATATGTCCGGGCCAAGCCGTAATACCAGCCGGTCGGATGCTGCACGTAGTTGTGCACCCGGTCATTACGTACCGTTATGTGATCAGGCGAAAACAGCATGATCGTGGGAACGGTATCGGCAAGTTCCTTCTGGAATTCGAGATAGATCTCGCGGCGCTTGGCCTGATCAGAAGTTGCACGCCCCTCATCAAGCAATGCGCTTGCTGAATCATTGGCCCAATTGCGGAAATCCGCGCCTTCTGGTGCCTTGTGGAAGTGCCGGTAGAACAACAGGTTGGGATCAGGCTGGGTCGCCCAATCGTTAAACGTGAAGCCCATCTGCTTTGAACGGAAGTTGTTGATCCACACGCCCAGATCGACACGCTGGATATCAACCGTAATGCCGATCTCCCCAAGCTGCTCGCGCAGGGTAACGGCGGCCGGATCCATCCAGTCATAGCCATTGATAGTGGTCAGCGTCAGGGTGAAACCGTCCGCCATGCCTGCTTCAGCCATCAAGGCTTTTGCAGCCTCAATATCTGGCCCTTGCATCGGCACCTCGTCGAGCGGCAACCCCCATTGTTCCTGAAGACCGGCGGGAACCGTTCCAAGGACCGTGCCAAAATCGCCGATTGAGGCTTGCATGACTTCTTGCTTGTCAACCGCAAGTGAAATCGCCTGACGTACTTTCAGGTTGTCGAGAGGCGCAGTTTCAGCACCAAGATCAATCGCTGTCTGCCCAAGCGATGGCCAACGTTCAATCTCTAGCCCGGCAATATTCTGCACCTGCTGCACATCTTGCGGACGCGACAAGGCAACGAGGTCTACGCGATTGTTGCGCAGCGCCACGAGCATGGAGGCACTATTCGGCAGGATGGAGAAATCAATACCATCGAGATAGGGCATGCCCTGCTCCCAATAGTCAGGATTTTTTTCGAGCACGACTTGCGAGTTTGGCACGAATTCACCCAGCTTGAAGGGGCCCGTGCCCACGCTGGCTACATTCATGGCATTCTTGGCATTCTCGTCGTCGAAATATCCTGCAGGAATGACGGCGCCATATTTGTTGCCAAGCGTCATCGGCAAAGAAGCATTTGCTGCAGAAAGAGTGATCTCAACGGTGTAGTCGTCAATCACCACAATATCGTCGACAGCAGCAAAATCGCCCGCGCCGGGTGAACCATTCTCGGCGTCGCGAATGTAATTATAGCTGTAAGCCACGTCCTCGGCCGTCATTTCGGCGCCTGTATGGAACTTCACGCCTTCACGCAGCTTGATCGTATAAACCAGACCATCATCGGAGACGGTATAGCTTTCGGCCAGCAACGGAATCGCCTCACCTGTCGGGCTTTCATAGAAAAGGCCCTGATACATGAGAACAGTGACGCGAATACGCGCGTCGGCAGCCTGATGGAACGGATCGAGCGCAGGCGGCTCCACCAACAGTCCCATATTGAGGCGCCCCCCCAAAACGGCGTCGGTTGCTGCGGGCCCATAAAGTCCATCAGCCTGGGCAAATGTCGGCATTGCCGTGGCCAGAGACCCCAGAACAACAGCCCCCATAAGACCCGACCTCAGAAGCGATCTGCGCCTGAATACCTGAGATAGTAACATTGCTATTCCCCTTTTTTTGCCTGCTTTTGTTTCACCCTTCTCAGGGACGGTTCGAGAACAGGCTTCCCGAACCAGTGTGACGAACCGCGCAAGACGGTATTGCTCAATCGCGGAAGGCGACTGTCATTTCGATTTCGACAACGGCATTACGCGGCAGTTCCGCCACGCCGATTGCGGCGCGGGCATGCAGTCCGGCATCCCCAAAAATCTCGACCAGCAAATCCGAGGCAGCATCCAGCACCTTGGGTTGGGCGTTGAAACCCGGCGCCGAAGCGACATAGCCATTGATCTTGAGAACCCGGGTGATGCGATCGAGCGAACCCAATTCTGCACGCAAACATGAAAGGCCCTGCAAAATGCATATGCGGGCTTGCTCGCGCGCAGTTTCAAGATCGACTTCGGCACCCGCCTTGCCGAACACCCGGACCGCGCCATCAACCTTCGGCATTTGGCCGCTGACATAGGCCACCCCGCCATGCAGGGTAATAGGGACATAATTGAAGGAGGGTTCTGCGGGCAGCGGCAACTCAATACCGAGCGCGCGGAGTTTTTCATCTATCATCGTTATTTCCCTGAGTAAGCGCCTTCACCACTGCTTTCAGATCGAAGGTGGGCGCATAGCCAGCCGTCCGCCGAAACGCTTCATCCGAAATCAGCGGAAATATGAGCGGGCTTTCCACAATCTCATGCGAGACCTGATATCCAGGCACAGCCGCTGTGACAGCGGCGATAATCTCGCTCATGCAGGCAGTGAACCCATTGACGTTATAATGCGGCGCAAGCGCGTGCTGATGCGTCAAAGCCAGAACCATGCTCCGGGCAATGTCGGCCACGTGCATCAAATCAATGTGTTCATTGTGGAAACTGACAGCGTGCTCATGGCCCGGCTTTGCCGCCGCCATCACCCCCGTAATCGCACTCGCCGCCCCACGATACCAAAGATCGCCGCCAAGCAGCAAAGACATGCGAAGCCCGACCACATCCATATCGAAACGGTCGCGGTAATACTGCCCGAGATCTTCTCCCAAAACCTTGGTCAGGCCGTAAAAAGTGGTGGGATGACGCGCGTCCCCCTCATCCACACGTTCAGTGCCATAAATATCCTGCGGCCCGTAAACCACCGTTGAATCTGACCAGATAACGCGGCGAATTCCCGACACACGTGCTGCTTCAAGCGTGTGGCGAAAGCCTGCCACATTGATATCCATGGCCTTGGCTGCGTCTTGATCGCCACTGCGCATCATGCCCTGATCGCCTGCTGCAAAAGCTGCATTGGTGATAACCGCGTCACAACGGCTTTGGGCAATGGCGTCAATCATGGCTTGCTGATCCATGACCGAGCCGTGCGATTCCGTAAAACGACCAGCGAGATCGGCAAGCAAGTCCACCTGCATCGGCGGCCCGAACACATGCACTTTCAGCCCGGCAGCAATCAGCGCGCGCACCGTATGCGAGCCGACAAAGCCGCGGCCGCCAATCACCATTACCGGCTTGTCAGGGTCGAAAAAATCAGAGCGCAAGGTCATCACGGATACAGGCCTTGAAATGGTTATCGGCGACGGGACGCAGTTTGGGTACGGTTTGCGCGCACTCATTTATGGCGAAAGGACAGCGCGTTCTGAAAACGCACCCCGACGGCGGATTGGCCGGACTGGGAATCTCGCCTTTGAGAATGTGTTTCTTGCCGGTCTTCACGCCTGGCGCGGCTTGTAAGAGGGCTGCGGTGTAAGGGTGTGCCGGTCGGGAATACAATTTATCCGTCGGCGCCAACTCCATCACGCGCCCAAGATAGAGAACCATCACCCGGTCCGTGATGACCTCAACCACCGACAGGTCATGGCTGATGAACATCAGCGTCAGCCCCAATTCCGACTGAAGCTTTTCGAGCAGGTTGATTACTTCCGCCTGAATGGACACATCCAGCGCCGACACAGGCTCATCGGCCACAATAAACCGTGGCGCGGATGCCAGTGCGCGGGCAATGGCGATACGCTGACGCTGTCCACCAGAGAACATGCGCGGATAACGCTTGATATGATCCCCCGAAAGACCGACCTTTTCCAGCAAAGCGACGGCCTCATCACGGGCCTCGCCGCCCCTCAGGTCGCGATGCAATGTGATCGGTTCCAGCAACGCATCACCAATGGACATACGGGAATTAAGGCTCGCAAACGGGTCCTGGAAAATCATCTGCATATGCCGACGGAACCGGCGCATATCCGATGCCCCAAGATTACCAATGTCCTCGCCATCAAATGAAACACTGCCGCGCGTCGCCTCGATCAACCGTAAGATCAGACGACCGAGTGTCGATTTTCCAGAGCCGGATTCCCCGACCACACCCAGAACTTCGCCAGCCGCAATATCGACATCCACACCTTCCACAGCGCGCACAGGCGGCTTGGCCTTGGAGAGAAAGCCAGATGAGGATTCGAAATACTTCGAGATATCACGCGCCTGGATCAACGGATGCCGCATCATGTCGGGCTTTTCGGCAAGCGCGCTCATTGCGCCAACTCCTTCCAGCGCAAACAGCGCGTCACATGATCTGGGGTCACCGCATCAAGTTCGGGGGCGCCACTAGTGCAAATTTCTGCGGCATGCCTACAGCGCGGATGGAACCGGCACCCCTCAGGGGGCGAAAGCGGATTGGGCAAAGCCCCAGGAATAGGTTTCAGCTCGCGCGCCACTGCCCCGGGACGACCACCGGGAATACATTCAAGTAACGCCTGGGTGTATGGATGGCGCGGGCGGGCCAGAACCTCATGCACCGGCCCTTCCTCAACAACCTGACTGGCATACATCACGGCGACGCGGTCGGCGATTTCGTCAACAAGCTTCAGATCATGGGTGACAAAAATCATGGCCATCTGACGCTCTTCCTGCAACGTTTTCAGCAGGGCGATAATCTGGGCCTGAATGGTCACATCAAGCGCCGTGGTCGGCTCATCAGCGATCAGCAAGCGCGGGTCGCAAGCCAGCGCCACCGCTATCATGACCCGCTGACGCATGCCGCCGGAAAGCTGATGCGGATAGGCGTCAATGCGGCTTTCTGGATCCGAAATACCGACCTGGGTCAGCAGATCCAGCGCTTTGGCTCGCGCCTGCTTTTTATCAAGATGCTGATGGATGCGGATCGGTTCGGCAATCTGGTCGCCAATCGTGAAAACAGGGTTGAGGCTCGACATCGGATCCTGAAAGATCATCGCAATGTCATGCCCACGCACCCGCTCCATCTCCGCATCCGACAAGCTCAGTAGATCCATAAGCCTGCCATCGCGATTGACGAATGTGATCTCGCCATCGACCACCCGGGCACTGGTTCTTTCCAATAGCCGCATCACGGTCAGCCCGGTGACCGATTTTCCCGAGCCGGATTCGCCGACAATGGCCAAGGTCTCACCTTCGCGTATGCTCAGACTGACCCCGTTGACCGCCTTGATGACACCAACATCGGTGAAAAAATGGGTTTTGAGATCGCGCACCGAAAGCACGGCGTTCGCTGCGGGTTTCTCGGGCATGGTATCAGGAGACAGCATAGCGGCTCAGGGCCTCCTCATTGATCTCTATCCCGAGCCCTGGCCCCTCCGGCACGGAAATTCTGCCGTCGACCACGTCAAGCGAGGTCTTCAGCAGCTGCGTGCGCAGCGGGTTCTCACCCAGATCATATTCAAGCAAGACTGGCTTGGGGATGTTGTCGGCATGCGGGAAAACCGCCAACGAGGAAATGAAATGCAAGGCTGCCGCCAGCCCCACAGCACCGCCCCACACATGCGGAGACAACCGCAAATGATTGACCTGCGCCAGTTCCGCGATCTTGCGTCCCTGCCAGAATCCACCACACAGCGAAAGATCAGGCTGCAGCACATCCGCGCCACCGCAATCGACCAGACGTTTGAAATCATGGACAGTGTAAAGGGCCTCGCCGGTTGCGATCGGCATGGTCGCACGCGCACGCAGGCGACTGTAACCATCGAAATCCTGTGGACTGAGAGGTTCCTCCAGCCACCCCAGGCCATATGGCTCCAACCTTTTCATGCTCTCCAGAGCAATGTCACATGTGTAATTGGTATTGATGTCGGCATAGATTTCGACATCAGGCCCCAACAGCTCGCGGGCGAGCCGAACGCGCATTTCATCACTCTCCGGATTCAACCCGATCTTGATCTTGATTGCCCGGTGCCCGGCCTCGGCCATTCGTTCTATCTGCGGACGGTAATCCTCTTCCGGCGTTTCCGTGAGATACCCGCCTGAGGCATAAATGGGGACAGAGGCCTGACGCTGCCCACCCAACAATTTGGAAACCGGCAACCCCAGCAATTTACCCTGCGCATCCTTGGCCGCCATATCGATACCGCTGATGGCGTGCATCATGCCGTTCTGAACACCGAAGTGATAATGCCGCGCCAGGATGCGGCCATAGACATGCTCCACATCAAAAACATCGCTGCCCTCGAGATAGTCCGCCAAAAACGGCAAATACGCCTTGTTGACGGCCGGCATGCCCCAGGCTTCACCATAACCATGAGTGCCATCCTCAAGCGTCATGCGCACCAGCGTGGACTGGCGACCGCCAGCAAGGGATTTGGACATGCCATAGGCCTTACCAGCACCCAGGGGCACACTTAGTGCGATGAATTCAATGGCGCTGATCTTCAAACGACGCTCTCCTCAAAGACACTCTGAAACATGGTCGGAAGCACCCGAGCCATATCCAACCAAATATGGACTATATCTGAACCATTTTTTGTGCGATGAGCAAGGGGCAAGTTTAATTTTATTGAAAAACTCGCCTACATTGGCCCCAAATGAGCGCTGGAGAGTGGTACGAAAATGTCAGATATCCGACCAATCTGGATCGATCTTACACCTGATGAGCATGAGTTCCAGTACAATCCTCAAAAGGCTTTCCCGGATTTTTCTGCCTCACGAACCACTCGCGACCCCGCCAATACGGCAGCGCTGGAAAATTTGCCCCAGCATCGCGATGTCGCCTTCGGCCCCCACCCTTTGCACACACTGGATATCTATCCAGCCAATGTGTCCGGGCCAGCACCCGTTCACGTATTTTACCACGGCGGATATTGGCGCGCGCAAGACAAGCAGAACTTTGCCTATATTGCCGGAATGCTGACGGAACAGGGCATCACCACCGTCATCGCCAATTATGAGCTATGCCCGGATTCTTCATTGGATGAGGTCGCTGAATCTGCGCTCAACGGCCTGGAATGGGTACACCGACACATTGGCGAATATGGCGGAGATGCAAACAACATAACCATTTCAGGCCATTCAGCGGGTGCGCATCTGGTGGCCGAAGCGCTGGCCGCGGACTGGGTGAAACGAGACATTGATCCGGCCTTTATTCGCGGCGCCGTTGCGATAAGCGGCATCTACGACCCGACACCCGCACAAAAGACCAGCGTCAACGAGCAGTTAAAACTGACGGCGGATACGATCGCGCGCCGCAATGTTGAGCGTCGCCCTGTTCAGGTAAAAGCAGCGGTTACCCTTTTTGTGGGCGGACAGGAGCCATGGCACTGGATCGACCAGACTTATCGCTACGCGCACCATTTACATCGCAATGGCATCATCGCTGAGGTGCACACCCTGCCCGATTTCGGACATTTTGACATCGTGAACCTGCTGCTCGACGCCAATAGCCCCCTCGGCCGCGCCATCACAAAGCAGAGCTGTGCGAAATGACCGATATCACGTGCCGATTGGCAGCGTATGTCTTCAAAGCCCCCAGCGGGTTCAGCCCGGCACCGGGAACGGTGTGGTACGTATATGCGGCAGACGATCCTGTCGCCATCGAGCACAATGGCAACACTGATATTGTAAAGGCTGGCGAAGGACAGTTCGTGTTTGCAAATGCTTGCGTCAAAGGAAATGGTTGGCTGTTTGAATTTGCGAACGCCGACTGTGCCACGCCTCCTGACAACCTGGTAACTCTCGAGCTGTCTGCTCCCATCAGTATCGACCCTCGCGAAAAACATATCCTCCGCGCTGACGCTGTATCCTCGCCCAGCGGTGCCCAAACGCCCCGCCATCGCCACGCAGGGCCCGGCATAAGATGGCTGACCCAGGGGGTGCTATTGGCAGAGTTGAACGGCGTTAAGTCCCGTATCGAACAAGGTAAGGCGTGGTTCGAATCCGGCGTAGAATGGGTTGTCGGCACCAATATTAATTCGGGCGAAAACACCTTTATCCGCATCATGGTGTTGCCCGCCAGCCTCTCCGGCGGACAAACATCATTCATTGCCTCATCTGCCGAAGAGGCCGCCAAACCACGCGCCGTGCTCTATCATCCATTCAGCGAAACCGGCCTGCCAGACCAATTGTCGGCGCGGAATTGAATGCCAGAAAAGCGCGCCACCCCAGACAATCAAACAAGACCGGATACCCGCGCAGCACCCGGACGGGCATACTCTTCCAACCGCCGCGCCAGCAGACCGACAAGCCAATGGAGCGTGATTGCCATTATCGCCAGAACAATGAGGCTGGCGAACATCAGATCTGTCTTGGCCCGACCATTGGCAAACAGCATGAGGTAGCCAAGCCCTTTTGACGCCCCCACCCATTCGCCAATAACTGCCCCTATCGGGGCGTAGACTGCCGCGAGCCGCAACCCCGTGCCCAGTGCTGGCAGAGCGGCGGGAATGCGAATGTGCCAAACAACCCGCCCCCGCTTTGCGCCCATGGTCCGGGCCAGATCGAGCCAGCCCTGATCTGTCCGCGACAGCCCGTCATAAAATGACGAGGTCACCGGAAAATAGATAATGAAGATCGCCATGACGACTTTGGACGCCATGCCATAACCGAACCAGAGGGTCAGGATTGGCGCGAGTGCAAAGACGGGCACCGCCTGTGTGAAAATCAGCAATGGCAGAACAAGGCGTCGCGCAAGCGGCGATAGCGCCAGATGGATTGCTGTCGCCATCCCCAGCCCCGTGCCGATCAACAGACCGAGCAAAACTTCAACGCCCGTCACAAGGGCATTTTCGGCAATAAGCGCGCGGCTGGTAAACATCGCCATCGCCACACGCTGCGGTGACGGCAAAATAAATGGTGGCGCGCCCGTGAGCCAGACGACCGCCTGCCACAACATCAGCCCGAACAGGGTCACCGCCAATAAATTGAGATATTTCATACAGCCGCCGCACGCAAATGGGTCAATAGCGCCGCCTGACACGCCAGCGTCTCGGGCGCGGCAACATCCCGAATTGGCGCCATATCCGGCACCTCCCAAGCCGTCATTCCGCCCGCCGACATGACCATGATTTTGTGACCCAACCGGCTTGCTTCTGCAGGATCGTGCGTCACCAGAAACACGGTTTTTCCCTGAAGAACTTCCGCTGACAATTCCTGCATGTCAGCACGCGTTCCCGCATCGAGCGCAGAAAAAGGTTCGTCCAGCAACACGATCGGCCGGTCCTCCATCAAAGTGCGGGCGAGCGCCGTGCGCTGCCGCATCCCCCCGGAGAGTTGCACCGGCTTTTTGCTACTATGGGCGGCAAGCCCCACCCGTTCGAGAAGCGAGAATGCCCGATCCATGTCCGGCTTTTCGCCGCGCAAGCGCGCACCACAAACAATATTTTCAAGCACATTCAGCCAGGGCAAAAGCAAATCCGATTGCGCCATATAGCTGATCCGCCCGGCCAAAGGCAGACCGTCCGCAGCGACCAGCGAACCGGTAAAAACGCCCCCGGTTTCCAGCCCCAGTAGCAAGCGCAAAATCGTCGTCTTGCCAACGCCGGACGGGCCAAGCAGACACGTCCATTGCCCACCCGGAATTTCAAGCGTCAACGGCCCGAACAACACCGCACCATCAAGAGCATGGGTGCCGGACAAGGAAATTCCGGGTGCCCCATTCATGCGCCGCGCAGCCCCATATCCCAAAACCCCACTTCCAGCGCGGTCGCCCTGGTGAACCGGACCTGCAGCTGCGGCCATCGCGCCGCATCAGCGGGTTCGGCACCAAGCCGCCGCTGCACCGCGCCATCAATCATCGCACCAACAGTGCGGCACACATCTTGATAATCCGGTCCCCCATAGGTCGATATCCACTCGCCATAGGGTGTATCTGGAGCAGCAGTTTTTGCCAGGCGTGCGCCAATCTCGCCATAGCCGAAAACGCAAGGCGCAAGCGCTGCCATCAAGTCGAGAAAGTCACCCGACACCCCTGCATCCAGCACATAACGGGTATAGGCAAGGTTCTCCACTTCCTCAGCCGCCGCAAACAGCGCTTCTTCCGAAATACTCGCCGCGGCACAGGTTGAAACGTGAAGCGACATCTCATGGTTGACCAACGCATCGACGGTTGTCGCGCAGGTTTTCATTTCGCCAAGCGTTTCAGATTTCACCACGCCCAGCGCCCACGCGCGGGAGAAATGCACCAGAAACACATAGTCCTGCACGAGATAATGGAGAAAGGCTTTCTGCGGCAAACGGCCATCGGCAAGGCCTTCGACAAAGCCATGGCAGGTATACCCCTGCCATGTTGTGCCCGCCCCCGCGCGCCAGAGCGCAAAGGTTTTTCCATAGTCTGGCACGTCGGTCATTTCGCGCTCACATCAATGGCTATATCGGCAATAGCATTCTGCGCCGGCACAAGCCCGGCCTCGAACAGGAACGCCTCAAACCGGGCATAGCGACCATAATCCAGCGCTGCCGGGCGTAAGGCAAAACGCGGCAAGGTGTCGGCCCAGGCACGCTTGTTCAATTCATCCTGCAGTTCGACAGACGACGCCGCAAAAACAGCCCAGCTCTCTTCCGGGTGATTGACAATAAAACGCACTGCCTTGGCCGTTGCCTCGAGAAAGCGGCCAATCATTTCAGCGTCCATGGTCTCGGGATTGGCGACATAGATCAGCTCGTCATATGTGGGCACCCCGGCTTCCTCAACATAAAAGCAGCGCCCCGGCACCCCCTCGATATCCATCTGGTTCAATTCAAAATTACGGTAGGCACCAATCACCGCATCCACCTGACCGGACATCAGCGCGGGCGACAGCGAGAAGTTCACATTCACCAGCTCGACATCGGCCAGCGTCAGTCCGTGACCATCCAGAATGGTGTTCAACACCGCCTCTTCAACACCACCAACCGAATAGCCAATTTTTTTGCCCTTAAGGTCGGCTGGAGACTGGATAGGTCCATCCTCCAGCACCAGCAGGCAGTTCAGCGGGGTCGCTATCAGTGTCCCCACGCGCCGCAAGGGCAGGCCTTCATGACGCAGCAAATGCAGTTGCGGTTGATAGGAAATGGCCAGATCGCCCTTGCCCGCAGCCACCATTTTCGGCGGATCGGATGGATCGGCGGGCGCAATGATTTTAACTTCGAGCCCCTGCTCTGCAAAATACCCTTTCTCTTGCGCGACAATGATCGGCCCGTGGTCCGGATTGACGAACCAGTCGAGCAAAAGCGTCATCTTGTCGGCAGCAAACACCGGGGTTGCATATAGAAGCGCAACGAAAAACAGCAGAACTTTCATGAAAAAACCTCTCAGGTCGTTGGGGGCGTATCGCCCAGTGCAATAAGAACTATTTCCCCGGGCCAGTAGGCTTGAAGCCGGCGCGCTGCCTGCCACGACCGAAGGCCGGAGCGGCAACACAAAACCGCCCGCTGACCGGGTAATGGTCTCGGGCCATCGGGGGTAAACTGGTCAACGCTGGCGCGAAGCGCATTCGGGGTCACCGATACTGGAGCTTCGTCGGTCGCGCGCAGCTCCACAACGAAATCACCCGGCGCGATTGTTTCGGGTGCAATGAAGGCCAAACCTTCAGCTTTCGGCTCAGGCGCCCCGTCAAACCGGAAGCCACCCAACCGGTAAGTGGCCAGGTCGAATGTCACCATCTGCCCCAGGGGCGATGGCGAAAGTTCGAGTATTTGGCCAAGCGCCATTTGGGCCTGCATCACCCCCATCATGCCCACCACGGGCCCCAGAATGCCGGCACTCGCGCACGTGGCCGCCCGTGCCGGCAGATCGGGAAAAACCGCCCGCAAAGAGGGCCCGCCGCCGCAAAACCCGGCGGCATAACCGCTCAAACCCAAGGCTGACGCCGAAATCAGCGGCAGGCCTTTGGCACAGCACGCATCCGAAAGGATATAGCTGGCGGCAAAACTGTCCGCACAATCGAGAACGATATCGACACCGACAAGCAGTTCGTCGACATTGGCCGGCGTCAGCGGACTGGCAACCGGGCTGATAATACAATCGCTGTTCAGCGCCTGCAGGTTTTGCGTAGCCGCCGCCACCTTCAGCATCCCGGTCTGGTTTTCACGATAGAGCGTTTGCCGGTGCAGGTTCGACACTGCAACCGTGTCACCATCGACAAGGCGCACCCGGCCCACACCCGCCGCCACAAGATATTGCAGCGCCGGGCAACCCAGACCACCGGCACCGACCACAAGCACATGGGCCGCACCAAGCCGCGCCTGCCCCGCAACGCCGACTTGCGGCAATATCTCCTGACGCAGATAGCGGCTCATTGGACAGGCCTCGTCACATCGCGCCAGCGTTTCACCTGCGTCTCAGGGTCAGAATTAAGGGTGATATCGGTGACAACCGAAACAATATCCGCCCCCGCCGCAAAGGCACCTTCTGCCCGGTCAACGCGCATGCCCCCGATGGCGACAAGCGGTATGCCGCCGATTAGTCCCTTCCATTCCGTCAGCTTTTCCAGCCCCTGCTGGTGCCATTTCATCTTCTTGAGAATGGTGGGGTAAACCGGACCAAGCGCAATATAATCGGGGGCGAACGACAGCGCCCGGTCCAGTTCAGCATGATCATGGGTGCTTAGCCCCAGACGGATATCGGCCCGACGGATCGCAGCAATGTCAGCCGTATCGAGATCTTCCTGCCCCAGATGCACAAAATCACATCCGGCATCTATCGCCATTTCCCAGTAATCATTCACCACCAGGGTGCAATCTGACGCCGCGCACAGGTCACGCGCCAGGCGGATTTCGCGCTGCAAGACTGCTGGATCGGCATCCTTGATACGCAATTGCACAAGCTTGATGCCCAGCGGCAAAAGCCGCTTCAGCCAGTCGGTACTGTCAAAAATCGGGTAAAATGGATCAAGCTTCATCAAAGAAATGCCTTCCCGATGAGGGGTGTCGAGGGCACCGCCATGTCGCGCGGCTCCATTGGATCAGCCTCTGCCGCCATCTGCCCGGCCCGGATCGCTATTGCGAAAGCCTCGGCCATCGCTGCGGGATCACCCGCCTTGGCCACCGCCGTGTTCAACAGCACAGCATCAAAGCCCAGTTCCATCGCCCGGGCAGCCTGCGAAGGCAGGCCAATGCCCGCATCGATCACCAGCGGCACATCCGGAAAATGCGCCCGCATGGCGCGCAGCCCAAAAAGATTGTTAAGCCCCATGCCCGAACCGATCGGTGCGCCCCAGGGCATCAACACCTCACACCCTGCTTGCAAAAGCCGGTCGGCCACCACCAGATCCTCGGTGGTATAGGGAAACACCTCAAACCCGTCTTCAGCGAGAATCCGCGCCGCTTCCACCAGACCGAACACATCCGGCTGAAGCGTATCTTCCTCGCCGATCACCTCCAGCTTGATCCATTTTGTGCCAAACAGTTCACGCGCCATATGCGCCGTCGTCACCGCTTCTTTAACGCTGTGACACCCCGCCGTATTCGGTAATACCGGCACACCAAGATCTCGGATCAGCGCCCAGAAATCCTGACCCGCCCGTTCGCGCCCACTCTCGCGGCGCAACGAAACGGTCGCCACCCCGGCCCCGCTGCGGCGGAACGCATCAGCGAGAATGGATGGGGATGGGTATTGCGCCGTGCCCAGCATCAGGCCATTGGCCAATTGGGTGCCATAAAAGGGACGCATGGCTAACCTCCCTGCATTGGAGCGAGAACTTCAATCTGGTCGCCAGAATTAAGCTGGAAATCGCCCCGCGCCGCAGCCGGCACGAAAGCCCCGTTGACAGCGGTGGCAACGACAGCGTCGGCAAACCCCAGTTCAACCAAAGCGGCGGCGAGATCTGTCGCAGCCGTTTCGCAAGCAGCACCGTTAAGCGTTATGTTCATCGAACAACTCCGGTTTGACATCATCAAGGATCAGGTCGGCCATCATGCGCGCCATGGCCGGTGCCAGCAGAAACCCGTGCCGGTAAAGGCCATTGAGATGCAGCAGGTTTCCCTGCCGCCCGATGCGGGGCATGTTGTCGGAAAATGCAGGGCGTGCATCGACACCGATTTCCAGCACTTCCGCCTCACCAAAGGCCGGGTGCAACGCATAGGCGGCACTAAGCAATTCGAGCAAGGACCGCGCCGAGGCATGCTTGCGCGCATCGCTTTCAATCATCGTCGCCCCCAGCATGAACACCCCATTCCCACGCGGCACCACATAAAGCGGCATGCGGGGATGCAGCAGGCGGACGGGGCGCGACAAGGAAACATCGGGGCAACGCAAAACCACCGTTTCGCCTTTGACACCGCGCAGGTTTGAAAGCCTGTCACGCGCCGCAAATCCGCGGCAATCGACGACCACCCCGTCGACTGCCAGCGCAGCCGGATCCGCCGTCTCAACCGAAAAAGCCACCCCGTCCCGCAAAAGATTTTCCCGCAGCGTCTGCAACGCCAGACGCGGCGTTAAATGCGCTTCATCGGCAAAGAAAAGTCCATCCGAGAAGCGCGCCGCAAGGTCCGGCTCCAATGCCGCGATTTCAGCATTCCCCGCTCCGCTGAAGTGAGAAGTCCGCCGCGCGAAGCGGCGCAAATCAGCCCGGTCGCGCCCGTGCGCTACGACGAGAGACCCGGCCTGGGTAACCGCGCCGGTGTGCCGGTTCCACCATCCCGCAGCTTCCTGCCCCAGACGGACCACCGGCTCCTCGGCGCTCTCACCTTCGCAAAAAGGGGCCAGCATACCGCCCGCCCACCATGAACAGGCATGCGGCCCAATGCCGTCGCCGCGCTCAATCACGCGCAGGCGGACACCGCGATCAGCAAGCACGCGCGCAACACAAAGTCCGGCCACACCGGCCCCGATGATCGTGACCTCTGCCATATCAGCGCCAAACCGCATGGAAATGATGTACCGGCCCATGCCCGGACCCGACATGAAGTTGATCCGCCGCTGCAATCGCCGCTTGCAAATACGCGTGCGCCTCCCGCACGGCCTGCGCCAAGGACAGGCCCTTTGCGAGGCCCGCAGCAATCGCTGCAGAATAGGTGCAGCCGGTACCGTGCGTGTTTTTGGTATCCCGCCGTTCAGCCTCAAGCCAGATCGGCGCCTGATCGCGGCAGAGCAACAGGTCGGTACAAACCGGCCCAATCCCGTGCCCCCCTTTCAGCAACACCGCCTTCGGCCCCAACGCCAAAAGCGCTGCCGCCTGTTCAATCATTTCATCAGGGTGCGTTGCCGGGTCAGCCCCCAGCAAACGCCCCGCTTCCGGCAGGTTCGGGGTGAGAATCTCCGTTTGGGCAAACAGCGCCGCCGTGATCGCGGCCACCGCATCGGCTTGCAACAGCGTGTCCCCCGATTTCGCAATCATCACGGGGTCAAGCACGACGGGGATAGAGGTGGCTTCAAGGCAGTGCGCAACAGCGTGGATAATCGCTGGCGAAAACAGCATGCCAATCTTGATCGCGCCCACCTCGAGATCATCGAGGACCGCCAAAAGCTGTGCCTCAACGATAGCCGCAGGCACCTCGTGCACAGCCGTAACGGCACGCGTGTTTTGCGCGGTAATGGCCGTGATCACACTGGCACCGAACACCGCATGGGCACTGAAAGTTTTGAGGTCTGCCTGAATGCCCGCCCCGCCGCCGCTGTCAGAACCGGCAATTGTCAGGGCAATGGGAGATTTGGCACTTCTGTCTTTCACGTCCGTCCTCATGGTTTCATGCGGGCAGACGTCAAGAAAGAGTATGGCGCTATTGCGCTTTGTTACCCGTTCCCTACGCCGGCATTGCCCGGATCAGGTTCGACGGGTCGGTGCACTGCACCTCTCAGCCCCCTAAGGGCACCCCGACGGATAAGCCATCGTTAGACTAGATTTTTCTCCTTGGCAACGCCGCGCTGGATTGAACGCGTGATGACGGCAATCCATTGAAAGCCCTCAGCCGAATGACCTGATACCAAAACATATGATAACGAGAGGATTGATCACGCACGTTTGCATTCATGATGCGGCCTGCTATGATTGCGTTCTCAAAATCCCGTACGAATATATAAAGTCGCCGGTTGCCGAGCCGTGTCTCGATGACTTTGGCCGATTTTGTCAGGAGAACTTTTGACTGATACCCCAAACGAACCCGAAACGGATGTACCGCATCCGGTTGAAACCGACTTTGAAATCGGACAGGACAACATCAGGCCGTTCGGGTTTGATATTCACAATCCAGTTTTTGTGATTTCGAGTGTTTCCATCATAGCCTTTGTACTCATCACGCTGCTCTTTCAGGGACAAGCGACAGAGTTTTTTGGCTGGTTACGCCCTTTTCTGACATCCACGTTCGATTGGTTCTTCCTCAGTGCAACCAATATTTTTGTGCTGTTCTGCTTGTTTCTCATCGTTTCACCGATGGGCAAAATTCGCCTTGGTGGCAAGGAAGCGCGCCCTGAATATGGATATCTGGGCTGGTTCGCCATGCTTTTTGCCGCGGGCATGGGCATTGGGCTTATGTTTTTCGGTGTGTCCGAACCGATGTCGCATTTCGCTTCATCCATGGGCGGCACGGCGCTTGAGGCTGGTGTCCGCACAGATTGGGCGCCCCTCGGCGGCGCAGCCGGCGATGCTGTTGCCGCGCGCGATCTGGGCATGGCTGCAACCATTTTCCATTGGGGCCTGCACCCCTGGTCAATTTATGCTGTGGTCGCCCTTTCGCTTGCATTCTTCACCTTCAACAATGGTTTGCCGCTGACCTTGCGGTCTGCATTCTATCCCATTCTTGGAGAACGCGTTTGGGGCTGGCCGGGTCACGCTATCGATATTGTTGCCGTGTTCGCCACCCTGTTCGGTCTCGCCACCTCACTCGGGTTCGGAACGGAGCAAGCGCTGGCCGGTTTCAACCATCTCTTTGGTTGGGGCACTGGCAACGTCGCCAAGGTTGTACTCATTTCCGTGATCACGGCCCTGGCCACTATCTCGGTTATCCGTGGTCTGGACGGCGGCGTCAAAATACTCTCGGAAATCAATATCGGCCTTGCCGTATTGCTGTTGCTGTTCGTCATCATCGTGGGACCAACCGTCACCATTCTCGAGACGATTTTTGCCGGTGGCATTGCCTATGCGCGCGATTTGGTACCGCTCGCCAATCCATTTGGACGCGAAGACGATAACTTCCGTCAGGCCTGGACGGCGTTTTACTGGGCGTGGTGGATTTCCTGGTCACCTTTTGTCGGCATGTTCATCGCACGGGTTTCGCGCGGTCGCACCGTGCGCGAATTTTTGACCTGCGTAATCCTCATCCCCATGCTGGCGAGCGTCGTATGGATGGGTGCTTTTGGCGGCACTGCCGTATCGCAAGTCATCGCCGACGGCGCGGCTCCCGTGCTGGGCGTCGCACAGGAACTCAAGCTTTTTGTAATGCTTGAACAACTGCCGCTCGCTCCGATAACCTCGCTGCTCGGCATCATTCTGGTGCTCGTGTTCTTCGTGACCTCATCCGATTCCGGCTCGCTGGTCATCGACACAATCACTGCAGGCGGCAAGACCGCCGCACCGGTGCGGCAGCGCGTTTTCTGGTGCATCTTTGAAGGTGTGGTTGCTGCAACGCTATTGCTCGTCGGTGGCGCCAGTGCGCTCACGGCGCTGCAAGCGATGGCAGTTTCAACGGGCTTCCCCTTCACCATCGTACTTTTGGCGATGTGCGTCAGCCTGTATATCGGCATGCGAAGATATCTGAAGGCAATGGCTTGAACGCAGACATGGCCCCCTGCCCTCAGGGGGCCATACCAACACAAATTTCAAGAACGAAGGTCGACCTAGCTGCCGTCCATTGACAGATCAGCCTGCACCCAACACTGACCTGAACAAGAACACATGTAGGTTATCTGTGCCGGCATGGCCACCAGCGGCCCACTTCTCACAAACTCCACACCTTGTTGGCAGAAGACCATGCCCGAGCTTATTTCGCGTGGACAGGAACCCGCAAGCCCCGTGCCTTAAACAACGCCCTTAGAGCATCGGTGCTTGGCGGTGGTGGCGGCGCAGCCAGCTGCTTTTGATCTCCCCCCGGCCCTGCATAAATCGCGCTGCAAAGAATGTGTCGGCCGGGGGCAAGCGCATCACGCAATTGAGGCACCAACGTCCGCCCGAACATCACATTTGTGTTGCTGAACGGGCTGAGCACGCCGCCTGCTCGCCCGTCATATCCAACTATCGTGCTCACATCGGCATGCGTGCGCACCTCGGCCAAATTAGTCTCGGCGGTCTCCTCCCATGCCTTGAACTCTGGCTTGGCAACCCCAAACCCGCCTTCGCAGATCCGAACTGCCTTGTCCGTTACAATTTCATGCACGCGATAATGCCAAAGACCCTGCGGTATGATCCAGCTGGTCACCTTGATAGAATCGAAAATCCGCCATTCCGAACAAAGGATATCGTCAGCAATTTCCGCTTTCTCACATTCTTCTCGTGCGTTGAAATGCTGCCCATCAACCGAAAATGCCAGCGCGTTATCGCAGGCAGCGCTGTCAAAATGCCGATCATTGGCCTCAACCGAAAAACCGTATCGGGTGGAATAGGCAAACTTTGCATACTTCTCGGCAGTACCGCGCCAGCGGGCGTAATACTGCCCTGACGTGAGTGCCACAGAATGACCTGGCAGGTGCTGCATGACCATGCCGGGTTCAGTTAAAACAACAGGTGTCGTCTCCCGCGTCGGCATGACTTCTTCCGCAGTCCAGAACGGATGATCGTCAGGCAGGGCGAGCGGTAGAAACGCCTTCATGGCCCAATAGGGTGATGCAGCAGAATTATAGCCCTCGCTCAGCAGAAGGTTGGGATACGCATAGCCCACCGACAATACCCCGTCGCGCTCGAACATCGGCTGCCCCGCCCACCAGCGGAGATTACGCAGGTAATAGCCTTTGATCAGGCCCCAGGGCAGCGCCTCAAGATTGGCAAAAGCCAGCGCGCCCCAAAAACCGGCATGGGCAAATCGATAAGTCAGACTGCGTCCGAAAGGCAGCGCTGCGCCATCTGCGGCATACCAATGCTGCACCGTTTGCGCAAAGGTCTCGGCGCGGGCACGATAGATGGCCCCACGCGATGCATCGCCCGCAAGCACCGAATAGAGCAACCCGTAATAGTGAAACGCGAACGGAATATAGTGGTCCGCGGAACGAATTGGCCCATCGCGATACCAACCCGCATCCATATAAAAGCCGTCTATGTCTTCAAGATAGCTGTCATGGCTGGCCGCATCCACGGCAACACCGCAATGACGCAGCCCGATGTCGACCAGAATGCGGAAGAACTTCCAGTTGCTATTGACGTAGGCCTTGTCCCGGGCCGACAGCAAATATTGAGAAACACGCTGTTTCGCCTCGTCGTCCAGCGGATCCCAAATATCGGCCCGCGCCAAACGCAGCGCATAGCCAATCGCCGCCATCTCCACTTGTCTTTGATCGATAGCACCAACATCGCCCCAGTAATCTGGATGTGCGGGGTTGGTTCCATTGTCCAGCCCCCGTCGAAGCATATCCCAATGCGCGAATTGGCCACCTCCGGCCACTAACGGAACAATACCCCAAAGCGGTCGCGCAAACCCTTCAAGCTCGGCCGCCGCCGTATCAAAATGTGCGGACATCGCACTCAATCGCACCCGCGCACCTGAGGGCGAGAAATGAGGCAATAGCGGCTCAAAAAGTTCCATCACCGCCCGCTGTACATCAGCACGGGATCGCAGCGGGTTTTGGGAAAACGGATTATAGGTCACATGACTTCCGGTAAGAAAAAAGGGGCGGCTTCATTGCCGCCCCTTGATGATATTTAGTCGATGTCAGCGACATCTTCATTGATCTGCTTGATGCCATCATCGATCGAAATATTATCGGTCATGATTTCATCATGCACGCGGTTCAGCACTAGCTCATATTCTGCCGCTTTCAGATTAACCGGCATTTCAAGATAGGCCGCCGTAGTCGTCAGGGCGACAGCACTCTCAGCGTCAGCAGGAAAACCCGGTGTAGAGGTGATTTTACCGATCACGGAATCATCGCGCAGGGCCGGAATTGTGCCAGTACCGGCTATGATCGAGGCAGCTTCAGGACCCGCGATCCAGGAGACAAATTCCTTGGATGCATCAACCTTGGTGGAATTGACGTTGATCCCCACCGAAGTGACCTGGCCTGATGTAGCCCCCGCCTCTACGCCTTCCGGATGCGGAAAACGCACAAGCCCCCAATCGGTGACCGTTGATTCACCGGTAGCCTGCTTGGCAATCTGTGTACCGATAAACCACGAGCCCATGGGCAGCATCGCAATCTGGCCGGCAAACCACGGTCCCGAATAATGCGTCTGAGATGTTTTCAGCGAAGAATAAGACCGGATGATCCCGTCATTTTGCAAAGAGATTGCCCGCTCATACCAAGGCTTTAAGAAGCTGTAATCCTTGGAAACAAGTGTGGTTTCTCCGCTCTGAATGGCCGGAAGCTGAACCGTTGAACGCCAGGTATGCAGGTGCGAGCCATAGACCTTGTCCTGCCCAAACCCTTGGGTAACCTTGCGGGCCAGATCGTCAAATTCAGCCCAGGTCATGTCGTTCGTCGGATAATCGAGACCGGCGGCATCAAACGGAGCCTTGTTGTAATAAACGATCCAGAAATCCGTACGGAAAGGCAGTCCGAAAACCCCGTCATTGACATTGAGGGCTCCAATAAGCCCCCCAAAGCCCGACGTATCCTCAGGCACAACCCCGAGTTCAGTCAGGTTCATCAAGCGACCCGTATTGACCATCTGGGCGTAACCGGGAATGTCCTTGATCGAGATGATGTCGAGATCATCCCCACCGCCAGTCAACTGGGTCATCACCATCTGATTATATTCAGACGATCCAAGATCGGTATATTCGATCTTGATATCGGGATGCGACGCCTCAAACGCCTCGATGAGCGGCTTGTAATAGGCAGTTTTCTCAAAGTCCCAAACCGCCCAGTTCACAACCGTCTCGGCCATCGCCTGCCCCTGAACAAGGGCCAGTCCGGTGGCCGCAAGGGCAAGTAATTTTATCAGTCTAATCTTTGTCATAGTATCTCCTCCATTTAAAAATTATGCAGACAAAACATCCGGTTCTCCCGGTGGGTCTGATGCCCGAATTTGACTATGCGAGAGACCGAATCGAACCCCCTTAAGCACGGCAAAACCCGTGAGCAGTGCGCCAAGGGAGAAATTGATCAGGACCGGCAAAAAAGCCGACGCCGGATAGAAAAGTATGTGGGCGAGCCAGAGCAGGCTGATGGGTACGCACATCATCAGGCCGGGCAAGGGGCGCGCCAGCAGCCCGATGGCGGCAGCTTTCATCACCGCACCCAACGGGGTTTTCGGAACCAGCGCCATGGCTGTGAACACATGCATCCCGAACAATGGCAACAGCACCAACGCGCAAACAGCGATGGCCAGTGGCCCCGTAAACAACAGATTGCCCTGCGCCGCCAACGCATAAGCACGCACGGCAAACCCCGCCAGCATCATCGCACCAATCAGCCCGAACCCCATGAGGCTGCTCTGACGCCACCGCGTTCGAGACGCGGTCCAGAAATCGCGCCACAAATAGACATTGCGGTCTTCCAGCATCGATACCGTCACCGCCGTCATCGCAAAATACGCGGCGGGCAAAGTGACAAGCGGCAAGGCAACAGCGACGAAAAGCAGATTGAGCTTCAACAATTCCCACCACTCCCGCCCAAACGTCGTGGCCAGCAAGCGCCAGCCAGTCGGACGCGGGGCATCCTTGGGGATGCCCGGCCCTTCGCGGAAATAGAAATTATAAAGCCAGTTCATGCTTCCAATTGTCCTTCGGATCAAACCGTCAGGGTTTGTTCCGTATCCTTGTCAAACAGGTGTGCAGCAGAAAAATCAGCGAAGAGTTGAACCCGGTCACCCGCCCTGGCGACACAGCGCGGGGAAACCCGCGCGATGATATCGTGGCCGTGCAAGGCGCCGTTTAAATGCACCTCCGCGCCCATCGGTTCAGCGAGATCAATCGCGATATCCAGTGGCGCAAGTTTTGTGGCATCCACGTCCACAGGCTGGGCCTCGTGGAAATGTTCCGGGCGGATCCCCATCACGCAATTGCTACCCTCATAGGCTGCAAGTGCGGCGTCATCGATCGTTGCTGGCAGCGGCAGTTTCGTCCCCGCCAGATCGGCGACAAAACCCGTTTCTGTCTTGACGATCTTGACCGTCAGAAAATTCATCGGCGGCGCACCAATAAACCCGGCGACAAACATGTTCGCTGGCTTGTCGTAAAGCGTCTGCGGGGTCGCAACCTGCATGATGTGCCCGTCCCGCATGACCACGATCCGGTCCGCCATGGTCATGGCTTCCACCTGGTCATGGGTCACATAGATGAAGGTCGCATCCAGCCGGCGATGCAGCTTGGTGATCTCCGAACGCATCGTAGAACGCAGCTTTGCATCAAGATTGGACAAGGGTTCATCCAGCAAGAACACTTCTGGATTGCGCACCATCGCCCGCCCCAGCGCCACGCGCTGTCTTTGTCCGCCCGAAAGCGCTTTCGGCTTTCGGTTAAGCAGATGTTTGATGTCGAGAATTTCCGCGGCTTCATTGACCTTTTGCTCGATCAGCGCACGCGGCGACCGGCGCAATTCCAAGCCAAAGGCCATATTTTTATAAACCGTCAGATGCGGATAGAGCGCATAGTTTTGGAAAACCATGGCGATATCCCGGTCCTTGGATGGGACGTCATTGACGATCTCGTCACCAATGATCAGATCACCTCTGGTCACCTCTTCCAGCCCGGCAATCATGCGCAGGGTTGTTGATTTGCCGCAGCCGGACGGCCCCACAAGAATGATGAATTCCTTGTCCGCGATCTCCAGATCTATGTCATGCACGACAGTAAGCGCGCCAAAGCTTTTGCGAATTTTCCGAAGTGAAATACCGGCCATGTTTTCTCTGCGCTCTTTCGTTTTGCCGTTTGGCCTTACCAATACGAATTCCAGGACCGCGCCAGACGGGTCAGCCCCTCAAAGTAGAAATAATCGCCCCAGGCCACGCACTCATTCACACCCTCTCCACGGCAGGAATTGAACGGTGTCTTTTTGGAATAGGTGCCATGAAGCAAAAGCCCGTTGGAAACCTTCGGATCGCGCACAGCATAATCACGCCAGAGGCTGCCCAGCATCCGCCTCGCCAAAGCGCGCATTTCTCCAGCTCTGTTGATGCCCACATGGTTTGCCATCTCCAGCAAACCACAGGCGACAACAGCGGCAGACGATGAATCGCGGGGCTCGTCACCGTCAACAAACGTCAAATCCCAATAAGGCACCAGATCTGCGGGCAGACGCTCCAGATAATAGGCAAGCAGCTTCTCGAAAGTGGCAATGTAATGCGGGTTGGGGTCATAACGATAGCAATAGGCCAGCCCGGAAATGCCCCATGCCTGCCCGCGCGTCCATGCGCTCTCATCGCGATAGCCCTGCTTGGTCGCGCCACCTGCGGGTGCGCCCGTTTCAGGATCGAAGAAGAAAGTATGATACGTCGAAAAATCTTTGCGGATGGAATGCGCAAGCGTCGTGCGCGTATGCGCCAGAGCCTTCTCCCGGTATACCGGATTGTTCGTCTCTGCGCTGGCCCAGTAAAGAAGCGGCAAATTCATCAGGCAATCGATGATGTAGCGGTAGTTCCCCGGCTCGCCCATCGGCCCCCAAGCCTGCAAAAACTGGCCTTTTTCCTGAAAACGCTCAATCAGCTGATCCGCCGCCAGCAACGCGGCCCAGCGGCCATCCAGGTTCTCGGTCAACTTCCAGGCGGCCGTGCAGCTGGGCGTATATAAGAACCCCATATCGTGATGATCAGTCGCAATGCGGTTTTCAATTCGCTTCAAAAAGCTCTGAACCTGCACCTCGGCAGCAGCACGGAAGGCAATATCCCCGGTGGCTTCATATGCCAACCAGATCGAGCCGGGCCAAAACCCCGCAGTCCACTGATCATTGGGCACAGCCGGATAAAAATTATCAACGCTTGAGTGGTTCTGTGCCGCGTGGGTGAAAGTCGTCAGGTTGCGCCTGACCTGCGCGCACACGGCATCTATAGCCTCCGTCACTTCCAGATCGGAAATCATTTCAATTTCAGGACTGGTTATTACGTCAGACATAGTCATCCCTTCAGACCTGTGGAGGCGATGCCTTCAACAAAGAAGCGTTGCAGCAATAAAAACACGATGAGAACGGGAATAAGCGAGACAACAGACGCGGCCATGATCAGCCCGTATTCCTGCCCATACTGGGTAATGAACATGCGAATACCGATCTGAATGGTCTTGAGTTCAGTCCGCGTCAGATAGATCAGCGGCCCAAGAAAATCGTTCCAGGTGTTCACGAAAGTGAAGATGGTCAGTGTCGAAAGCGCCGGCATTGAAAGCGGCAACATGATGCGCCACCAGATACCGTATTCGCTCATCCCGTCGATCCGCGCCGCCTCGCACAACTCATCGGGGATGGACATGTAAAACTGGCGCATCAGAAACACGCCAAAAGCGGTAAAGGCCTGCAAAAAGATCAGCGACAAATGGCTATTGGTCAGGCCCAGCTCCCGCATCAGCAGGAATTGCGGCACCATATAAACCTGCCAGGGCATCGCAATCGTGGCGATATAGGCCAGAAACAGGGCATTCCGGTATGGAAAGCGCAGTTTCGCAAAGGCATAGGCGGCAAAGCTGGACGTCAACAATTGCAGCACGGTGACAATCACCGTCAGCTTCGCCGTATTGTAAACGAACAGGCCCAGCGGAATTTTGGTCCAGATTTCTACAAAATTCTCCCAGCGCGGCTGTTCTGGAACCCACTGGATGGGAAAGGCAAACACGTCCCTGTCGAGCTTAAGAGAGGCTGAAAGCATCCAGGCAAACGGAGCCAGCATAGTTACGGTTACCAGCGCAACCGTCAGATAGGTGAGGATAAGGCCCCATTTGACCGGTTTGCGGCGGCGCCTAAGCGGCATCGTAGTGGCTGAGCTCATGACAGGTCCTCCTCGCCGCGCTGCGACCAGCGGAACTGCACGATGGTGATCATGAGAACCAGCATGAAGAGAACCAGCGCCACCATGCTGGAATACCCCAGGTCCCAGGAAATGAACGCCTCATTGTAGATGTGATAAACCAGAACCAGGGTAGAGGTCCCCGGCCCGCCCTGGGTCAACATGTAGACCTGATCGAACACTTTGAACGAGTTGATCGTGAGGATGACCGACACAAAAAATGTGGTCGGGGCGAGCTGTGGCAAGGTGATGCGCCAGAACTTCTGCCATGCCGTTGCCCCGTCGATATCAGCAGCTTCATAAAGCTCGGAACTGATCCCCTGCAGACCCGCCAGATAGATCACCATGAAATAGCCCATGCTTTTCCACACGGAAAACATGACGATCGTTGCCATGGCCCAATGCCTGTCAGCGGCCCAGCGCGGCAAATCCTTAGGGTCGATGCCAAGGTTATAAAGCACCATATTGACCGGGCCGTACTCCGGGTTGAACAACATGTTCCAAACCACAGCAACAGCCACCAGCGAGGCCACATAAGGGAAGAAGGCAACCGTACGAAAGAAATTGCGCCCAAAAATCTTCTGGTTCAGCAGCAGCGCCAAACCAAGCGAACAAACCAGGGTCAACGGCACCGACGCCCCGGTGAAGACCAGCGTATTCCAGAATGCAGTCTGGAAAATGCGGTCCTCAAACAACTTCCAGAAATGATCGAGCCCGGCAAACTCGATGGGTGTGTTGCCGTCCCAGTGCATAAACGCCAACGCAAAGGCAAACAGGATCGGACCGAGCGTAAAAATCAGGAACCCGAGAAAATTCGGCGCAATGAATGAATAGGCGATCAGCGTATTCTGCACCCGACGACGGCGGCGGGAAACCTGAACGCGCGGCGTCTTCTTTGCTGTAGTGGCTGGCGTGCTTGCGCTCATCCTGACCTCACTCGATTCTCAGCATGAGACGCTTCGCCTTTATCGGAATCAAAACGCGAAAAATTATATCGGGCCACGCTTGGCGCAAACGGGCATCCGTGATCGCGATTTTCTCAACCCGTAAGGGACCGCCGCCCGTCACGTTGACATGCGCCAGATTGCCCAGCTGAAACCCGGACGCTGTCACCTCAGGCGACTCTTTGACCAAAAGTGAAAGTTCGGCTGAGCGCACCCCCTCATAAATGTCTTCAATCTCGACGGCATGACCGGCCACAAGGCGCACATGTCGCTTGTAGGATTTTACCTCGGCCTCAGCCGGATAAGCGCCGGCAATATCCATCATGATTTCAGGTTGAGCCGCCTGCAAACCGACCACGACATCCCTTGCCGCAAACTCGGCTCCGGCGCGTTGGCCGATCCCCGCAAAACTCGGCAGATTGTGGTAGGCGGACTGCATCGTCCACAAATCATACCGGTCTTTGGAAAAGGTTTGCGCGCTATAGGTTTCCACCCCGACATCGATCAGCAACGGCTGGCCATTCTTGTAAAGCGTGACACTGCCGACATCGTTGTGATTATGCCCGTCGCCGTTGTCTCCGGCTTTGACCGCAAGCACATAAGTCTCATCCCGCGCCACAAACAGGCCACAGCTCGGATAGTAAATATTTTCACGTTCCGGGGCTGGCGTGGCGAAAGCGGCCATTTCCGGCGCCACTTTAAGTGCAAGTAAGCGATAAAACAGATTGATTTCATTCGGATTTTCTGGCGATGGGTCGACAGAAAAATCCGCCACCGCCAAAGCACACAAACCGGCTGACCCGACGGCCTGCCCGAACAAGAACTCGCGCGCGCCACATGGCGGCAATACCGCCGAGCTGTCTGCAAAATTAATGTAGTGGTGATCCGCAACATGAACATTGACCAGATAGTCAGCCATGTTGCGGATCATCTTACCGCTCCAGACTTGGGAGAATGCGCCTGGAGAGACCGTGTCCATCACCCGCAATGCGCCCCAAAAACACAATGCCGCATGACGATAATAAAGGGGCCCTTCGTCACAGGCGCCATCTTCCGAATAATCCTTGAGAAAAGCATCAAGGCTGTGCGCTGCCTTGATCAACACGGCCCCGCGTGTCGCCTGATCAGTGGAACGCACAAAAGTGCACAACAATACGTTCTGCGTGCACCAGGGCGTCCAGTTATTCATGGGCTCATCACCGTTACCCATCCACCAGAAATGGCGGTTGAGATAGGGATGAACAATGCGCCGTTGCAGTTCACGCTCGAGCCGTTGCATCAAAAGCGGCGATGCCGCACCGAGCTGTTCACCAAGAAGATAGTCAATCACCGCCAACTGCGCGCCGGTTTCCGCAGCAAACAAATCAATCACGGGATTTTCGGGATCGGCGAGCGGTGCCCGCTTTCCGCCTCGGCTATGGGCATTGTGCGCCGGCAATTGCCAACCACGCTCACCGAGCACCAGCCATAGCCCCTCAATCAATGGCGCAATAAAGCGACCATTGCCCTCTGAAAGCTCAGCCAACACCAAATGGTTCAGACGGCGTCGACGGTCAAAATAGATATCTTCAAACGTGGCACGATCACCCGTTTGGGTAAAAAGCTGGTAGTGCGCATCGGTAAGTTCTGGCCACTCTGTCTGCGCAACGCTTTCTCCAGCAGCCACAAGTCGCGCCCGCACATCCGGCGCGATACCGGACCAAAAGCTTCGGTCCGCATAGGCCGGCCCCGGCGCAAATGCCAACAGATCATCGGCCACCGCAGACAAGCAGCCAGCGACTCCATGCCGTACATTTGCAGCGTGAGCAAGATTCGAGCTCGTAGACACGTCCCCTCCCCGGTCCGGCATCAAGTCAGGTTTGAATTTTCACATCCCGCGACGCAAAGTCAAGCAATTATTATATTTTGCGCAAATTTGCGTAATTTGCGCAAATCGCATGAATTGTGCATCTTGTGAACCGCCACAAATGACAGTACCCATGCAACAGGCATCATGCTGAATCGGCGAGACAAGTAATGAATAGGCGGGATGAGGCATTGACCGGAATAAAGACAGGAAAAGACCAGACCCGCGTAACACTGAAGGATGTCGCTGATGATGTCGGAGTTTCCATCAGCACCGTGTCGCGCGCCCTCGCCGGCGCGTCGGGTATTTCGAAAGACGTCCGTTCCCGCATTCAATCAGCAGCTGACCGTTTGAATTATGCGAGCACCGTGCCCGGCCTCGGACCGATAACCGTGCTCACTGATCTGCATCTGTCAGAAAATGCGGCCAGTGAATACATGCTGGCGGTACAGCGTGGCATCGAGCAACGCGTACGCGAACTGGGCCTCACACTCTCACTCAGCATGGTCAACTCAACCGGCACCTCGCGGATAGATTCCGGTGCGGAAACCTCAGGCTACCTTCTCCTGTCTGTGCAACAGGAAGAGCTGATTGAATTGCTCACCACGCAGAACATGCCGGCCGTCATCGTCAATGGCCGCGACCCGCTGATGCGGCTGGATGCTGTGGCGCCCGCCAACCGGACTGGTGGTTATCTGGGCGCCCGCCATTTGCTGGACCTTGGACACAAACGCATACTTACCCTCACCCATACGCCGCGCCCCACCATCCGCGATCGCGTCGCGGGCAAAGGGCGCGCCATGCGTGAGGCAGATGTTACGGAAGATCCGGACCTGACAGTAGAGCTGGCAGCGCTTCGATCCGACCTCACCTATCAGGCGATCACCGAACGTTTGAACAACAAAGCCGGGCTGGACTTCACCGCCATCTGGTGCGCGAATGACGCCTGTGCCTTTGGTGCAATCGCCGCACTCAACAGCATGGGATTTTCCGTACCAGGTGATGTATCGGTCGTCGGATTTGATGACATCCCCACCGCCGCCCTTAACTCTGTCCCCCTCACCACAATTCGTGTGGAAGCCGAAGACATTGGCGCGCGCAGCGTCAATCGCCTGATCGAACGCATCAAGGCCCAGGACAGTTTAGCCACGTACACTGAAACAGCTGTGCGCCTGGTCGCACGCAACTCCACCGGGCAGATCAGCTAACCGGTTGCTGACCATTCCGACAGATCACGCATGCCAGACCCGGGCCGGTTTCAATGTTGGGTTGGTATTCCTTGTGCGCTGCCAACAGCAATAACCAATCAAGGCTGACGCCGATCAGCCCAGCGCCTTCAAGGTCTTGCGCAGATCAGACGAAGCAATATCGAGCAAGCTGCTCATGCGCTCCCGCGCCTTGTCCGGCTGCCGCATGCGGATTGCGTCCAGAACCAGACCATGCGCATCCAGCGATTTGCTATAATTTTCCGACACATTGGTCGTCATGCGAAATGTTGCCAGCAACGCCGCGCCGATGGCATCACCAAGATTGGCGAACACCAGATTGCCACTGGCATGCAAAATGCCCTGATGAAAATCGAGATCGGCAGCAATACTGGCTTCCAGATCATCCACCGCTGCGGCCCGCATCGCGTGATACGCATCTTCAATCGAGGCAACATCACGCGCCGTACAGACCCGCGCCGCCAGCTCGGCAGCTGCAGGCTCAACCAGTCGCCGGGCCTCTGTCAGGTCGAGAATGAACTTGGCATCTGGTTCCGCCGCACTCATCCACGACAAAACGTCAGGATCCAGCAAATGCCAACGGTCGCGCGGCAACACGATGGTTCCCGTTCTCTGCCGGGTTTCCAGCAAGCCTTTGGCCACCAGCGTCCGCACAGCCTCTCGCAATACAGTACGACTGATATCAAACTCCGACATCAGCTCAGCTTCAGCAGGCATGATTTTGCTCTGAAAATACTCGCCACCCAGAATGCGCTGGGCCAGCACGCGTGTGACACGCTCGCGAATACCTTCATTGCGGGCCGGACTGCGCTGGGGGCCAACAATGGTTTGAATATCAGGCGGCAACAGGATCAACCCCTCGTTCTCAATGCTTCCGTACCAGATTGGTCTCTTTGTAAACCATCCCGACCGGTCTCGATAGCGTCACCCGAATTCAAGCCTGCAAGAAGTGAGGATAACCCACCCCGGCAATCCCTGCCCTGCGCAATTACTCGTGGTAGAGAGCAGAGCGACCACCATCAATTGTGATCACCTCGGCATTTATAAACCGGGCCTCATCTGAGGCAAGGAAAAGCGCGGTATTGGCCACTTCTTCCGGTTGCCCAATACGCCCGGGCGGGTGCAAATCGTTGGCGCGCTGCCGCTCTGCCGCTGGGTCATCGAATCTGTTCCAGTAATCGCGGGCAATCTGCGTCTCAATATATCCCGGCGCAATGGCGTTCACCCGGATCCCCTCACGCGCATATTCAATCGCCAGGGACCGGGTTAGCCCAATCAGGGCGTGTTTGGCTACCGGATAGGGAAAGGTATGCGGAATGATCTTGAATGAATGCGTACTGGCAATATTCACGATGCTCCCGCCGCCAGCGGCGCGCATTGCAGGCAATACCGAGCGCGCACATAGCCAGGCGGCTTCCAGATCAAGCCGCAAACACCGGTCCCATTCCTCATCCGGCATTTCCAAAGGTTTGTAAAAAACGTTGGCACCCGCGTTATTGACCAGAATATGGGCCGGACCGAATGCATCCACACTTGCCTCCAGCGCGTCCGCAATCTGCACCTTGTCCGTTACATCGCAAGCAAAGAACCGCGCCACACCGCCATCACGCACGATCCGCTCAGCAGTTGCATTCCCCGTTTCCTCGGAACGTTCCCAAATGGCAACCTGCGCACCTTCCCGCGCGAAACATTCTGCGATAGCTGCCCCGATCCCCTGGCCAGCACCGGTGACGATCACTGTCTTTCCGCTTAAACGTGCCATATCCTACCAATCCAGAATTGTACCATCAGGACCGATTGCGGCTGTCGCCGCAAGCTGTTCCTGTTCAAACGGATGCGCCGCGATCACAGCCTCGTCCACATCAATACCCAACCCCGGCGCCTCTGGCACGGCCCAACGCCCTGCCTGCCGTTGAATGGGCCATTGAACCACATCATCGTACCACTCAACAGCACCCACCATTTCTTCCTGAATAATCACATTCGGCGTGGCGATGCCGAAATGCAGTGCCGCAACGCCCGCAATTGGACCGAGCGGATTATGCGGCGCAAGACCAATCCCTGCGGTTTCGGCCATTGCCGCAATTTTGCGCGCTTCCCAGATGCCACCCGTGTGCACAATATCCGGCTGCGCAATATCAAAGGCTCGTTGCCGGATTGCTGGCTCAAATTCACGACGCCCCACCAGACGCTCGCCCGATGCGATCGGCACCAGCCCCTCTGCAGTCAAAACGGCATGCCCTTCAATATTCTCGGGCGGCAACGGCTCCTCAGCGAACATGATTCCGTGAGGGGCAATCACCCGCAGCAAATCCCGCGCCGCCGCGGTGGATGCCGGGCGACCATGGAAATCCACCATGATATCAACCTCATCCCCAACCGTGCTGCGCAAGTCGCCCAACATGCGATCCAGATTATCCAGGGCTTTGCGTTCAGACACGTAATGCGTATAGGGCACGCAAACGATTTTGACTGCGTCATATCCCAGTTCCAGCACCTTCTGAGTATGCTCTCTAAGAGACACGCCATCCATCGAGTTATAGACCGCTTGCTGATCCCCCATGCCCAAATGCGTATAAGTGCGCAGATATTCGCGGGTTTTGCCGCCCAGGAGCCGCCAAACCGGGCTCATCAGCGATTTACCCAATATGTCCCAGAGCGCAATCTCAATACCGCTGATGGCGCTCATCCCCACAACGCCCAGTCGCCAAAATCCATGGCGCATCATGCGCTGATAATTCTGTTCGATATCGCGGGGGTCCATGCCAAGCAGTAACGGCTCGAGATCCTGCACCGCACCCGCCACCGCACGGGTCTTCCATTCCAGTGTCGCTTCACCCCACCCGGTCAACCCGGGTTGATCGGTTTCCACTTTCACAAAAATCCAGTTACGCAAGCCCGCATGACAGACCATCGGAGTGATTTTTGTAATTTTCATGCCAGCACCATAATTCCCTAAACACCAGATCTCCGCCTTATCCAGACGCAAAACCCGGCAACCTCCCGTAACGCATAAATTTCTTATATAGTACGATTTATTTCTTGCAAAGGTACTATTTTTAAACTAGTCAGATTTTGTTTACATCCTTGGGAGGAACTTATGAAAGTTTTCAATATGGCGGCAGCTTGTCTGGCCGCCAGCCTGATGGCATCACCCGCAATGGCGCAGGACTCAGAACTCACCATTGGCGCAATCTATCTCGATGCCCAGGGCTATTATGCCGCTGTGCGTGCCGGTCTCGACGATCGGGCAGCAGCGCTGGAAAAACCCATCAATGTCATTGAAACCAATGCCCGTGGCGATGTTTCGAAGGAAAGCTCCTTCATCAACACGCTCACGGCCGCTGGCGTTGACGCCATCATCATTTCAGCCGTGTCGTCCGATGGGTCGGTACGCGCCGTTGAGAATGCGCGCGAACGCGGCATCAAGGTGGTTTGCTACAACACCTGCATCAACGAAGAAGCCATGAAAGAAAACGTATTTGCCTACGCTGTTGGCGATCCGTTCAAGTTTGGTGAAATGATTGGTGCGCATGCAGCCGCCTATATCAAGGAAAACAACATCGCCAACCCCAAGATCGGCGTCGTGAATTGCGAACAGTTTGAGGTCTGCGTGACACGCCGCGAAGGCTTTGAAGCAGCACTTGGCGCTGCCGGTATCGAGGGTTGGGAAATTGTTGCCAATCAGGAAGGCACCGAACTCGACAAGGCCATCTCAACCGGCGAGCAGATCCTTTCCGCGAACCCTGAGGTCACCATTCTGTTCGGCGAGTCAGGCGGTGCCACTCTCGGTGCAGTCAAAGCTGTTGAAAACAGCGGCAAAACCGGCAGTGTTGTGGTGTTCGGTTCCGACATGACCACCGAAATCGCTGAAGCTCTCAAGGACAACACGATCCTTAAAGGCGTCGTCGACATCTCGGGCAAGCAAATGGGCGCTCTCGCTCTCGACCTCGCGCTCAAAGCTGTAAACGACGAAAGCTCTGATCTGATCGTTCAGGCACCCATCGGGCTTTACACAAGCACGGATGAAGCGGCTGAATGGCTGGAAACACATCCCGACGGCCTGTCATAACCGTATCGAGCACATCACATAGGGGCACCAGCGGTCAGCGCTGGTGCACCCCTGACTGCACACGAGGTGGCCCGTGACAAACGCAATTCCCGCAATCTCCGCAACAGGCATCTCCAAGCGCTATCCTGGCGTGGTTGCCCTCGACCAGGTATCCCTGGTTATTGAGCCTGGTGAGGTTCGCGCCGTTCTCGGCAAGAACGGGGCAGGCAAATCGACGCTGATCAAAGCCTTGACTGGCGCGGAAACACCCGACGCTGGCGATGTGCTGATCAACGGCTCTGCCCTCGATGCAAATCCGGAGCACCGAACCCGGCAATCCGCAGCTTTAGGCGTATGCCCTGTCTATCAGGAGCTGAGCCTGGTCCCCGACATGACGGTGGCCGAAAACATGTTTCTGGGCAATTGGCCGCGTAACGGCACGCATATCGACAGGCAGGCGCTCCATGCACGTGCAGCCGCCGTTGTAAAAGACCTCAATTTCCCGCTCGACCCGCACCAGACCATCAGAAATCTTGGCCCCGCCAAGCGTCAGATGGTCGAAATCGCACGCGCCATGGCTGGCGAACCGCGTCTCATCATACTGGACGAGCCTACCAGTTCGCTCGCCGCAGAAGAAGTCGAACTGCTTTTCAGCGCCATCCGCACAATGGCCAAACGCGGCGCCGCCATCCTCTATGTCAGCCATCGCATGAAAGAAATCCGTGCCATTGCCGATACAGCAACAGTGCTGCGGGATGGCAAGCTGGTCGATACATTCACAGTCGCCGACGTAACCACCGAGCAGGTGGTGGAGATGATGCTCGGCAATGCAATCGGTAAAATCAACCCGGTCATGAGTTCACCCGAACTGGGCGATGCCGTGCTCAATGTCAAAGGTTTGTCGATCCCCGGCAAGGTGCACGATATAGCCTTTGACGTTCGGCGTGGCGAAGTGCTCGGTATTGCCGGGCTTCTCGGGTCCGGACGCACGGAAATACTGTCAGCCATTGCAGGTCTGATCGACCCTGCCTCCGGCGAAATGACTTATTGCGGGAAGCCGCTTAAAGAGAGCTACATCAGGCGGATTCGCATGGGCATTGCCATCACCCCCGAAAGTCGCAAGGAAGACGGCATATTCCCCGGCCTCGGTGTGGACGAGAACGTCGTTCTGGCCGATCCGAAAAGGGTATCGGCCGCCGGCATCTTCAGTGCCGACCGCATCAAGCAGGCAACGCGCAAAATCATCGAGAAAATGAGCGTAAAAACAGCCAGCCAGTCTTCTCATATCGGCACGCTGTCAGGCGGTAATCAACAAAAAATCGTCATCGGTCGCTGGATCTATGCCGGCGCAGACCTTCTCTTGCTGGATGAACCGACAAGGGGCGTTGATGTGGAAGCCAAGGCCCAGATTTACGACCTCGTACGCGGCCTGGCGAATGAAGGAAAATCCGTAATTTTTGTGTCCAGCGAAGTGGAAGAACTGCCGCTGGTATGCGACCGCGTTCTGGTTTTGAAGGATGGCACTCTTACGGACGAGTTCACCGCGCCGAACATCGATCCGGACAAGCTGCTGAGCGCGACAATAAACTAATGGGAGACCGTAATGAGTAACACAGCAGCCAAAGACAGACGGCTCAGCAACTTCGTCACCTCACACCTCAACGAGATCGGCCTTCTCGTCGTCATCGCCTTGTTGTACCTGGTGTTCAGCAATTCCGCACATGGTTTCATGTCGATCTATAATCAGCAGAACATCCTGCGCGACGCAGCCGCCCTCGGCATTGCCGCAGCCGGCGCCACGTTGATTATTGTAGCCGGCGAAATCGATGTCAGCGTCGGGCCCATGGTGGCTTTTCTGTCGGTGGTTCTCGCGTTTCTTCTGCGTTGGGACGTAACGATCTTCCTCGCCATCCCCTTGTCGATGATAGCAGGCATCGGCCTGGGTTCCATCGCGGGCGTGCTACGTGGATATTTCAACGTCCCCTCCTTCGTTGCCACCCTCGGCTTGTGGAGTGCATTGCGCGGCCTCGCCCTGTTCTTCACAAACGCATTGCCAGTGTCGTTCCCGCGCAATCCCGTTCTCGATGCCATTGACGATGAATTGCTGGGCCTCCCGGTTGCAGCCTGGATCATGCTGGCCGTCTTTGCGATATTCGCCTTTATTGCTCAGAAAACCGTTTATGGACGTTCTGTTTATGCCGTCGGCGGCAATGCCAATGCCGCCCACCTCACCGGCATTCCCGTCAAACGCATTCGCGTGATCCTGTTCGCAACTGCCGGTTTGCTGGCAGCTCTCTCCGCGGTCCTGCTCACAGCCCGCCTCGGGTCGGGTAATGCCGGTGCAGCAACCGGTCTGGAATTTGACGTGATCGCAGCGGTCGTTATTGGCGGCACCGCGCTGTCTGGCGGACGCGGTACGCTGCTGGGCACATTCCTGGGCGTGATGGTGATCACATTGATCGGCAATGGTCTGGTACTGCTTGGCATCAACCCGTTCTTCCAGGAAGTCATCCGCGGCGTCATCATCGTCGTGGCCGTTCTCTTGAATATTGCGGTTGGTGAACGCAACGCCAAGCGCGCAGCACAACAGGGATAAGATCATGGCAACGACTATGCTTGGTGCATTTCTGCCCGGAAACGCCACCGTGGACATGCGCGAGATCGCGATACCGGAGCCAGGCATCGGCCAGGTTCTGCTCAAGGTGAAAGCCAGCGGAATCTGCGGCTCCGATATCCACTACATCTACCATGAACACAAAGGCGACAAGACCAAGGGCACCGCCTATCTGGATGTCGTTGCCGGTCATGAACCTTGCGGTCAGGTTGTCAAATGCGGCCCCGGCACACGCCACTTCACCGAAGGAGACCGGGCCGTTGTCTATCACATCTCCGGATGTGGATTCTGCCGGAACTGCCGCAAGGGTTTCCAGATCTCATGCACCAGCCCCAAACGCCAGGCCTATGGCTGGCAACGCGATGGCGGACATGCAGAATATCTTCTGGCCGATGAAAAGGACCTGATCGCTCTGCCCGACAGCCTGTCATACGCTGATGGAAGCTTCATCTCCTGTGGTGTTGGCACCGCCTACGAAGGCGTGTTACGCGCCCGGATTTCCGGCTCGGACACCGTGCTGATCGTTGGTCTTGGCCCCGTCGGACTGGCCGCAGCGCTTCTGGCCAAAGGCAAAGGTGCCCGCAAGGTGATTGGTGTCGATGTGCAAGCAGAGCGACGGCAGGAAGCGGAAAAACTTGGCCTTGTGGACCACACGCTGGGCGCAGATGGTGATGCTTTGGCCAAGGTCCGCGAACTCACACAAGGAGGCGCAACGCGCACTATCGATTGTTCCGGCAACCCGAACGGTCGCCTGTTGGCACTGCAAGGCTCCGCTGAATGGGGCCGGACCGTATTCCTTGGCGAAACCGGGCATGTGCAATTCCAGGTCTCCGACGACCTGATGCACAAACAACGGACCCTCATCGGCTCCTGGGTCACCAGCCTCTCCAACATGGAACAATGTTGCGACGATCTTGTCGCCTGGGGTCAGCATCCCGACAAGATTGTCACGCACAGGTTCACCCTTGATGAGGCCCCCGCAGCTTATGCCCTGATGGCAGAGGGCAAATGCGGCAAGGTAATCGTCGAACCTGACGGCCCCCAATCGTGACGATCACGACACTCACAAATGGTGACTGGCGCATTCGCGTCAGTACGCAAGGCGGAGCCATCGTTGATGGATATTGGCGGAACCAGCCGGTTTTTCGTCCCTATCCAGAAGCAACAGCTGACAACATAGAGACTTTGAAATGCGGCTCGTTCCCGCTCGTCCCCTTTGGCAACCGGGTCGCCGGAAATGCTTTTGAGGTCAATGGCCGTCGCTACCACCTGACCCCCAACACCGATTGGGACCCGCTTTATCTGCATGGCGATGCATGGCTCCGGCAATGGCAAAAAGCCAGCAAAGCGCCTGCCAGCATGGAACTTTCCTGCACGCACGAAAGCGACACCTACACCTACAAGGCTGAACAAGTTTTTGAGCTGAAAAACGACACGCTCTCCTTGGTCCTTTCTGTCCGCAATACCGGCGCGCGCGCAATGCCCTTTGGTCTCGGACATCATCCTTTTTTCGCACTGACGCCTGAAACAACGCTTAGAGCGGACGCCGAAGCATACTGGACCGAAAGGCAGAACTTTCTGCCGGACCAACGTCGGGAAATCCCAAAAAAACTCGATTTTTCCAAGCCGGCGGCAATTCCGGATGAATGGATAAATAACGGTTTCGACGGTTGGAACGGCGAGGCAATCATTCAATGGCCGGAGCGCAATTCCGCCCTGACGATCACCTGCAGTGAGAATTTTAACCGGTTTTTCCTGTTTCACTCGGACACAGAGTTTGAGCCCGGTTTCAAGAATGACTATTTCTGCTTCGAGCCCATGACCCATGACGCCGACGGGCATCCGCGGTTCGCAGATAGCGGACTTGTATTGCTTGAACCGGGTCAGGAACTGACCACACATATGGCCTTGCAAATGCGCGCCCTGTAGCTGCCGCTCCAATCCGCAGCTTGAAACAAACCGCAGAAGCCGCCGTTGGACATAGAACAGGCTAAGAGGTCGTCACCCCCAAAATCAGCGCTTCACGTAGCGCCACCAGTGGCGGCATGTCCACATGTTCTGCAAGGGTCACAAACCCGATCTGGATGGGGGGCAAAACAAGATCAGGAACGTCCAGCGCACACATTTCGCCAACTTCTATTTGCCGGGCAAGAGCCATTTGCGGCACACAGGTCAGCGCTTCTAGTTGCCGGGCGAAGATCATCAAGGCATTGGGATCTGCGGCAATTTCAGCAATGGGCTGAGGCGCAGCAATACCATGGTTGCGTAACCCTGCCTCCAAAGCCACACGGTTATTCGACTCGTCATCGGGCAGAACCCATGGCCATTTGACGAGTTCATCAACAGATACAGGACCACGCGCTGCGAGCGGATGCGATGTCGAACAGGCAAGCACCAGGTCAGTGCGTGCCAACGGCACATGCCTGAGGGCTGATGCCATCTGGTGCGGCAGGCGGTCCCAGTCAACCCGGCCTACATAGCAATCAAGTTCTCCGTCCCAAAGCGCCTGCATCATGTCGCTCACAATCCCGGTGAGGAAGCGAAAGCGCACTTGCTTGCCGCCCAGATGAAGCTGGCGCAACGCATCAGGGATTAGTTGAAATGTCAGTGCCGGATTGGTGCCCACCCGCAGGATCATGGGCTGATCGGTCTGCAACTCCTTTACCAGATGATCGAAGGTCGCAAGACCGGAACGGGCACGTTGAAGCGCCAGCCGCCCCGCCTCGGTAAGCGCCACCCCCCGAACCGATCGCGTCACCAATTCGGTTCCGAAAGCATATTCGAGATCCTTCACCATCTGGGAGACCGCAGGCTGTGTAAGATTGAGGATATTACCTACCCCCCGAAGCGACCCATATTGGTCGATCAACGCCAGCAGACGAAGATGACGCAGGCGCAAGCGGTCAATATGCTGCAATGAGTAAGCCATAAGCAAAACCTATCACATTCAAGAAACTTCTGACTATTTCTTTTCACACGATACGCTAGCGTTCAGGGGCACTGCGACCGGCCGCCTGCTGCGGTGTGAGAAAGGCAGAAGGGGACAAAAGAGCCCCCGAGGGGAGAATCTCATGCGACGTGCAAACATCGTCTCAGGCATTATATTGGCTCTGTCAGGCCTTGTTATGCTGGGTCTAGTCATTCCCTGGCAGATTGAGGAAGGTCCGCCAGGCATGATGTCGCCACGGCTTGTTCCGGGCATGATGATGGCACTGGTTGTCGGCCTCTCCTGCCTGCTCGCATACAACAATTGGCGCGCAAAAGCGGCACCTGAAGACCGGTTTCCCATCTCCTGGCCTGAGTTGGCCGCTTTGGGCAAATTGGGTGGTGTTTTCGCAGCCTCAATCGTTTTGTATTTCTGGGTGGCGCCGTTCGCCGCAGGACTTGCCCTGATGGTCGGCGCACTTCTGGTTTTCGGCGAGCGCCGGCTCAGCATCATCATTCTCTTGCCCGCAGCATTCATGCTCTCGATCTGGCTCCTTTTCTACAAGGTGCTGGGCACGGCAATCATTTGAGGGCGTGATGGAATATCTGATCCTTGGATTTCAGGACGTTCTCAACTTCGAAACTATGGCATGGATCACCATGGGCGTTACGCTTGGCTATGTCCTGGGTGCGCTGCCTGGCCTGGGCAAGGCGACCGGCGTCGCAGTTGCCATCCCCCTCACCTTCTATCTTAGCCCCGTCGCCGCGCTCGGCATGCTGATCGGCATCGCCAAAGGCAGTGGGGCCGGCAGCGCCGTATCGGCCATCCTGCTCAACACGCCGGGCGAGCCCTCATCAGCCCCCACCGCTCTGGACGGCTATCCCCTCGCCCGGCAGGGCAAGGCGCAAAAAGCTCTCAAAATGGGATTATACGCTTCGGTCCTCGGCGATTTTTTCTCGACACTGATCCTGATTGTACTGGCCGCGCCCCTGGCCAGTTACGCTTTGCTGATTGGCCCCGTCGAGCTTTGCGCAATCCTTTTGTTCTCGCTGACCTTTATTGGCGGCTTGTCCGGACAGTCACTGACCAAGGGGCTGATTGCCGCTGCCCTTGGCATATTCTTCGCCACTGTCGGCCTTGAAACAGAAACCTTCATTCCCCGCCTGACCTTCGGTCTCTTGGAACTGGATGACGGCATTTCTCTGGTGCCCATGGCCATTGGCATGCTCGCCGTTGCAGAAATGGTGGCGCAGGCGGGCAACCTGAAGCATCTCGATTCAGAAGCTGCGCGGATCAAGGAAAGCACCAAACGGGAAGACCGGATCATCACCGGCCCCGAATGGCGACGCGCGCTCCCCGTCATTGCACGCGGGACAATCATCGGCTCTGTCGTAGGTATCCTGCCCGGTCTCGGTGCAAGCGTTGGCTCATTTCTCTCCTATGGTGCCACCAGACGCGCCTCCAAAACTCCTGAAAAATTTGGCACCGGTATGATTGAAGGCGTCGCAGCTGCCGAGAGCGCCGACAACGCCGTCGTGCCGGCAAGCCTGGTGCCCCTGTTCGCGCTGGGTATTCCCGGCAGCGTGATTGCCGCCATCCTGATCGCCGCCTTCATCCTGCACGGACTGAACCCCGGGCCGCTGATGTTCAAGCAACAACCCCGGCTCGTCGCCGATGTGTATGCCGCCATGCTCTGCGCCAGCGTGATCATGCTTGTGGTCGGCACGATCGGGCAGAGCATATTTGCCCAAGTCATCAAGGTGCCTCTCAGGCTCATCATTCCCGGCGTGCTTCTTTTGTGCAGCATCGGTGCCTACATGGAAACCGGCAGCGTTTTTTCGATCTACATGATGCTGTTCTTTGCCGTAATCGGCTTCTTTGCCCGCAAGCTCGACTTCTCTTTCGTGACGTTCCTGATCGGCTTCGTCATCGGCCCCAAGCTGGAACTCAGCTTCAGGCAAGCCCTGCAAATCCTTGATCACAAGGTCGTCAATCTCGGCCATCACCCGCTAGCGATCGTTTTCATCATCCTGACGGCGCTCACCATCTGGTGGGTGGGGCGCAGTGACAAGGCCAACACCCAAACTACAGCCGGACCACCAGAACCGGCAGAACCACCAACAACCTAGTCTATTCGCAAAAATGGGAGGAACAGCGATGACTTTATTCACTCGACGGGGAGCACTGGCCACAATGGCGGGCATTGCCATGGGCATGTCCACACTGGCCTTACCTGCCTTTGCAGCATCAGATTATCCAAACCAGCCAATCAATATGCTTGTCGGCTATGGCGCTGGCGGGCAGACAGACCTGATTGCCCGCGCCGCCGCGCAGGTGCTGGCAGAACAACTCGGCCAACCGGTCAATGTCATCAACAAGCCGGGCGCAGGTGGCGCGGTTGCCGCACGCGAGTTGCAACAGGCCGCGGCGGATGGATACACCCTGATGTTCCATTCCAATACGGTGATTAATTCCGCACCCTTCATCGTCGAGCGCGTAGACTTTACGCCCGAGGACTTCGACTATGCAGGCATGATCACAGCCTATCAGGTCGGCATGGCAGCCCCCAAGGATGCCCCCTTCAACAACATCACCGAGTTTGTCGCCTGGGCCAAGCAAAACCCGGGCTTTGCCTATGGTGCACTGAGCCCTGAAGCGCGCCTCTACATGGACGAACTCGCAAAAGCCAACGAGCTTGATGCCAATATCGTGCCGCTGCAAAGCGGCAGTGAAATGATCAGTGCCCTACTGGGAAACCAGGTAGTAATGGCTTTCTCCGGCGGCATTCACTACCGTTACCCTGACGAACTCAAAACCGTCTCTGCCCTGACAAGCTTCCGCCATCCCTCAGCGCCGGATGTACCGACGATTGAAGAGGAAGGTTATGAACTCGCCATGGATTCCAGAACCATAATTCTGGCCCCCAAGGGCACACCACGTGAAATCCTTGAGACAATTTCAACGGCCCTCAAAGCGGCTGAAACCAATCCTGAATTTATCAAGATCACGGAAGCCGCCGATATCCCGATCTCCTATTATGACCTCGATGCCGCCGCCACTGAAATGGTGGAAACCTATAACAAAAACAAAGGCATCATGCAGGCCGCAGGTCTGATCGACTAAAGCAAAGCCGCCGCGGACCCTTATGTTCCGCGGCGGCTTTTCTCTTCCCGGTCCTTTGCCTATCCGTCCGGAAACCATCATCCATTGTGCAGCACTGGCCGTTAGTTTTTCTCCGCCATCTTCACCACCCCATCGGCCGCAAGTTCAGCGATTTGCGTATCGTCAAATCCCACTGACCTGAGTATCTCGGCAGTGTGTTCACCCCGACGTGGCGGCGCACGATCAATATGCTGCCCCCCTTCTGCCATTTTGAACCCGACACCCGGCACATTGAGCGGCCTCTCCAGTCCGGCAACCGGCGGGGCTTTCAACACCACTTCCCGTGATTGCAAATGCGGGTCCTTCAAAATCTCGGGAAGGTCGCGCACGCGCGCCGCCGGCACCCCGATTGACGAGAGCAGATCTTCCCAATGCATCGCAGAGTGCCGCAAGATGGCCTGGCGTAAAAGCGGCGCAATTTCATCGCCAAGTTCGGGATAGTCACCCCAGCTTTCCAGACGGGGATCAGCCGCCAGCTCGGGCAAGCCGATAGCCTTCAGCATGGCCATCGCCTGCACCCTTGTATTGGCTGTTGTCGCCAGCATGCCCTCAGCTGTTTCAAAAATGCCGGATACGGGGCTGCCACTGAACGCCCGCGTCCCGTTCGGGCGGTTCAGCCCGCCCGTAATGGCGACTTCCGTCAGAAGCGGTCCCATAATGGTCAGCGCCGCATCAAGCATCGCCACATCGATCTTTTGCCCGCGGCCCGTATGGGTCCGTTGAAACAGGGCACTTGCCACCGAAAAAGCACCGAAAAGCCCTGTGACGTAATCGACAATAGCAAAGCCAACGCGATGGTTCTCACCTGACAAGGTGCGGTTCGCGGTCATCATGCCCGAGAACGCCTGCACCACATGGTCATAAGCGGGACGGCTGGACAATGGTCCCTCCTGCCCGTACCCGGTCATCGAGGCATAGATAATATCAGCCTTGCGGGCCATGACCGCATCTGCATCAAAACCCAGCCGCTTCATCGCGCCCGGACGATAATTTTCAACAAAGACATCAGCCGTATCGACCAGCTTCCAAAGAATCTCTTTGCCTTCAGGTGTTTTCAGGTCAACCGCGAGGGAGCGTTTGTTGGCGTTCTGCGAAACGAAAGCAAGCCCCAGTTCATGACTGTTCAGCTCCTTGTCGGAACCCATCTTTCTGGCAATATCGCCGTTGGTTGGCGGCTCGATGCGGATCACATCAGCGCCAAGCAGCGCAAGTTGATAGCTGCAGAATGGCCCCGCAAGAACATGGGATGTATCAATTACCCGAATACCCTCGAACGGCCGAGCAACAACAGGATTTCCAGCGCCGGAGCCAAAGTCTGATTTCATGTCCATATACCGGGTTCTCTTCAGTTTTGCGTTGAGACAGAGGACCCGTTGGCCGCGCTCGGCGACTGGTCGAGGCCATATATTCTGCGCGCCGTGTCGGCGAGCAGCATGTTGCGTTGTCTAGTCGGGTAATCAGCTGCGATAATCTTGTAGGCGTTCCAAAGCGTGGTGTAGCTCAAGGACACACTGTCGACCGGAAAGTTGCTTTCAAACATGCAGCGCTCGGCACCAAACGAGCGGATAGCATGATGAAAATACGCGCCCCGCTCCCTGACAAATTCGGCCGAGGATGGCGGCGCGGGGCGCTTCGGCGCATCGTATTCGGTCACCGGCGAGGCCATGCCGCCAAGCTTCATGATCACGTTTGGGTAACGGGCCAGCCTGTCGATACCAGCAGCCCATTCGGCGAACAGCGATGCTTCAGCATCCGGCCCGCGACCAAACCCGACCGGCGCACCCAAATGGTTGACGACAAATGTCGTACCCGGAACCGCTGAAACCAGATCGGCCAGCTCCTGCAACTGGAATTGAAACTGAAATGCCTCAAACGCGAAGCCCCGTTCCCCGAGCCGGGCAACACCCTTCCGGAACATGGGGTCAGCATAAAGGTCGCGGCGGGCCGCACCCGCCAGAAGGCGCGCATCGGGGTCATCCAGCCGGGCTGCGCTATGCCGGATTGCCCGCACCAGACCTTTGCCCTTGGCATCATGAGCGTCGAGAACCAGGTCCAACGCCGGATGGGCAAGATCAGCGTGGGCCACAATCGCAGCCAGCAGCGGCTTCCCGGCAGCACCGTCAAGTGTGCGCGCAAGCTCAAGTGCGAACCCGGTCTCACCCACCGGGCGCAGGTGCTGCGGCCCGTCGGTAAATTGACCCGATCCGCATTCCACATAAACGAATGCCGCAACCTTGTGCCCGGCCCTTGTGTCGCGCAGGAATTCCTCTGTCAGATAACGGCTCGTGCGCAGCACGCCGGCAGGATTCGAGGGATCGGGAACATCGCGTTCCGGCCAGAGATGGCAATGGCTATCGATCACTTCCCATTCCGGCGCAATAGCGGTCTCGGGGCGAAGCGCCCACCAGTCGGTGCGCGCGCCCATGGCCTTCACCAGGAATTCCCGCTGTTGTGGCGTCACGCTTCGGCTACCTCCCCCTGCCGGACCCGGTTGATCCCGCGCGCGGGTATGCTCGTTATGCTCTCGCTGACCCGCAAATTCCGACAATAAAGTTGAAACTGCTATTATCGGTAGTTAAATTTCATTACATTAGCTTTTGACTTTTATAAAACCAGAGCAAGCATTATGGACCTGCGCCAGATCCGCTATTTCGTGGCAGCATGCGAGGAAGGATCCTTAAGTGCGGCAGCCGTCAGGCTGAACTGCACCGCCTCCGGTGTCAGCCAACAAATGAGCGCCCTTGAGGCGCGGTTGCGCACAGGCCTTCTCGAGCGGACGCGGCGTGGCGTGGTGCCCACCGCAGCAGGCCGCAGGTTCTATGACCGGTGCCTCGCCATATTGAAGGCCGTCTCCGAAGCCGAGATCGAGCTCGAGGATTTCGATGCAGGCCTTTGTGGCTCCGTTTCCGCCGGCTTCGCGCCAGGGTTGGCCAAATCCATCCTTCCCCAGGCGCTTGCCCGCTTCACCCGGGAGTTTCCGCGCGTTGACATAGACATCGCGAGCGGTTCCGCCGACACTTTGGTTTCGGCCACAGCCACCGGCGAACTGGACTTTTACGTCGGGCAGTATTCGGCCCCGCAAATTGGGCTTTCAGAACAGGTTATCGGCAAGTTTCCGGTCGCTCTCCTGTCCGGAACGCGCTGCCGTTTTCTGCCCATGAAGCCGCTAAATCTCGCAGAAGTGCCGCCACTCAAACTGTTTACGCCCTCGGCCGCCAATAGTTTGAGACCAAAGATTGATGATGCCATCCGGCATGGCGAAATCGTCATGGAACGCCGGATTTCAATCTCCAGCCTGTCCGCCGGATTGGAGTTTCTCAACCAGACGGACTGGTCTGCAATCCTGCCATTCTGGATTTGCCTGCCTGAAATCAGCGGAGGACGGCTGAGCGTGAACCCGGTTATTTCGCCCGAATTGAGCGTCGAAGTTGGCCTGATTCACCAGGTAAGCCAGCCCCTCTCCCGTCCCGCGCAAATCCTCTATTCCTATTTCCTTCAGGAGTTAAAACGCTGCGAGGAGGAGTGGCATCGCATCGTTGATCCTGCCTTAAGCAATACTAACAGATCTGTTTAGAAGAAATAAGTATTCCTGATTGAAGGACACCATTAGATTTTCGCACTGGAGGAAGGGAGGGTCCTGCCGCGCCACAAGAGGACATGTGGAGGCGGAAATACATCCGGAACTGCTCCCTATGATATCTCGCAAGGACGGGGAGACAAGACATGGGTTACCGGAAACTGACAAAAGCGGCAATCGCCTTGGCGACGGCATTTTGCCTTCAGGCAACAAGCCTGGCAGGCGCCGCCGAAATCGAACTCAAGATGCAGTTCGCATCGCCGGACGGCACGTCGTGGAACGATATGGACCGTCGTTTCGCCAAACATATTGAAGACATCACCGATGGCCGGGCTGAAGTGCGTTTCTTCCCGCCCAATTCCGTCACCCCATTCGGAGACTGGCTACAAGCCACCGGATCAGGCGTTCTGGACCTCGGCTTTGTCTGGCACCCAGCCCTTCAGGGCAAGTTTGTTCAAATGGACCTGTTCGGCCTGCCCGGCCTTTCACCCAACCAGACCATCGCTTCCACGGTTTACTGGCGGCTGCGAGAAAAATTTCCTGAAATGGGCGCGCTCTTCAAGCCTGAGGACAACGTGGTCGAAATTGCCACCTTCGTCGCCATGGGTGCCCATCTGCACTCCAAGGAACCACTGCGCACGCTCGCCGATCTTAAAGGCAAGGTCTTCGGGGCACAGGACGCCGCCGGCGTGAAAGTGCTGCAGGAGCTTGGTGCCAGCGCCACCCTCATGGTTGGTTCGGACGCCTATCTGAGCTTGCAACGTGGTGCAATTGATGGCGTGCTGGCCGCATGGGGCTGGGTCAACAACTTCAAGCTCAACGAGGTCACCAGCTACCACACCCTGCTCAACCTGAACCCTGGAACCTATTCCTCGGTGATGAACAAAAATACATATGATCTGCTGACTGACGATGAGAAGGCACATCTGGCCGACCTCGTGCCGATGTACTTCCTGTACAATACCACCGACAGCGCTGCTGCGGCCACTTCCACAATTCCGCCCGAAAACATCATCTCGCTCAGCGCAGAAGATCAGGCGGCGCTGACCGAACAGATGCAGCCACACTGGGCCGAATGGGTGCAAAAGGCGGACGCCGCCGGACTGCCGGGACAGGAAGTCCTTGATGAAGCCGTACGCTTGATGAAGCTTTACGACCAGAACTGACACCAGCCCCACCAATCTGTCGCGCCAGCATGTAAGGCTGGCGCGACACTTCCTTTTTCTTCCCGTTATGGAGGCACACACCCGACCATGGAAAAGGTGTTGGCTGGCAATCCCTTATCACTGAGCATGGCAGGCCTTGCCGTCTTAATCAGACGCGGGCTGGAATGGCCCGGCCGACTGTCGATTTATGCCGGGGCGGCCGCGATTATCCTGATGGTGGCGATCACGGTTGGGGATGTGGTTCTGCGCAACGGCTTTTCACTCGTCATTCCCGGCAGCCTCGAAATAACCGGCCTGATGACCATACTCGTCACGCTATGCGCCGTTGGCGTGGTGGAAGTCGAACGCAATCATATCCAGGTCGACCTGGTGTTGCGCGCCCTGCCCGAGGCAATCCGGCGCCCCACAATTGCCGGTGGGCTCATGCTGACACTGATGATTGTTGCAGTGACCGCCACAAGGGTCATTCACCAGGCCCTCTACCAGCACAGCAACGGCATTGTTACCGGCGTCCTGGAATTGCCCCAATGGCCTTTCTTTCTTGCAGCCGCCCTGTTTCTGATCTTCATGGCCATCGCGCTCCTTGCCAACCTGGCTGAGGCATTGGCTGAGGTATTTGAACTGGAAAACGCCCGCGCCCTGGCCGTGTTGGCCCTTTGGGTACTGCTCACAGCTGGCGTAACTTTTCTCTGTTTCAATCCGGACAGCCTTCAGACATGGCTCTCCCGGGATGTCTTGGGCCTTTTGAGCATTACGCTTTGTTTTGCCCTGATTTTCCTGGGCGTTCATGTCGCAGCCGCCATGGCCGTCGCCGCCGTCATGGGTGTCAGCCTGCTGATCACGCCAGCCGCCAGCCTGACCAGCCTCGGCACGACCGCGATCAGCGTGGTCAGTGACCAGACATGGAGTGTTGTCCCTCTCTTCACCTGGATGGGGCTGATTGTTGTCGCCTCAGGATTTGCCGGCGAACTGTACAAGGCGGCCTATCGCTGGATCGGCCACGCACCGGGCGGGCTGGCCTCGGCAAGCACCGTCGCCTGTGCCGGACTATCCTCGATCGTTGGCGACACACTCTCGGGCGTCTACAGCATGGGTTCCATCGCCCTGCCGCAAATGCGCGCCTATGGCTATGACATGAAACTGGCCACCGCCTCCGTCGCCTGTGCGGCGACCATAGGCGTCATGATCCCGCCTAGCATCGCTTTCATCATTTACGGCATGATCACCGAGGTCTCCATCGGCAAACTCTTCATGGCCGGTATTTTGCCGGGCGCCTTGTTCGCCATTATCCTCATCGGGTTGATCACGCTGCGCGCCACACTCAACCCGGCTCTGGCACCTCGCGGCGAAAAAAGCAGCTGGGCCGAAAGGTTCGAAGCGAGCAAAAGCACATGGCCAATCATCCTGCTCATGTTGTTGGTGCTTGGCGGCATTTATGCAGGGCTGACAACGCCAAATGAAGCTGCGGGCCTTGGCGTGTTCGGCGCGCTCACCATCGCCCTCGTCATGCGCCGCCTCACACTTCAGACCCTCTGGCAATCCATCACCCAGACCTTGCGCCTCACCGCGGGGATCATCCTCATTTTCATGTTCGCCATGATTTTCAGCCGCTTCATCGCCATCAGCGGACTGACCCAGCAACTGGCCGACCTCGTGATCGGCATGCAATTGGGCAAATACCAGATCATCATCGCCATCCTGCTTTTCTACATGGTGATTGGCATGTTCATGAACGCTCTGCCCGCACTGGTGCTCACAGTACCGCTCTTCTATCCCATCGCCATGAGCGCCGGGTTTGATCCGGTCTGGTTCGGAGTACTTGTCGTCATCATGGTGGAGCTGGGTGTCGTCACCCCGCCGATCGGGGTCAACGTCTTTGCCATCTCTGCCTTGGCCAAGGATGTGCCCATGTACGACATTTTCAAAGGAATTCTGCCGTTCTGGATCGCCTATCTGATCCTTATCGGCCTCATCGTTGTCTTCCCCGGAATAGCGCTGTTTCTGCCCTCGTTGATGTAGGCACCAGGGCAAGGTCGGGGTTGGAAGTCGCGCCGTCTGGGCGCAGCAATAAGTGGAGTATTGAACGTGGCAATAGATCTCAGTGGCAAAGTGGCAATCGTCACCGGCGCGGGGGGCGGCCTGGGGCGTGAACATGCATTGGCGCTGGCAGCGCACGGTGCAAGGGTTGTGGTCAACGATCTGGGGGGCGGGGTGGATGGCACTGGCGGCTCGCTGTCAGCTGCTGCAAAAGTTGTCGAGGAGATCAAGGCCAAGGGGGGCGAAGCCATCGCCAACAGCGCATCGGTCACCGATTTCGACGCCATAACCGATATGGTTGATCATGCAACAGGCCTCTGGGGCGGTGTCGACATCCTCGTCGCCAATGCCGGCATCTTGCGCGACAAATCCTTCGCAAAAATGGAAATCGACGATTTCCGCGCCGTATTCGAGGTCCATGTCATGGGATCAGTCAATTGTGCCAAGGCGGTTTGGCAGGGCATGCGCGAACGAAATTACGGGCGCATTATCTTCACCACATCCTCTTCCGGACTTTACGGCAATTTTGGTCAGGCCAATTACGGCGCGGCCAAAATGGCGCTCGTGGGCCTCATGAATACCCTCGCCATCGAAGGCGAAAAATATAATATCCGGGTCAATTGCCTGGCACCAAGCGCTGCTACCCGCATGCTCGAGGGGCTCTTGCCCGCAGACCAACTCGCCGCGCTGGCGCCGGATCTGGTCAGCCCCGCCGTCATCGCAATGGCTTCTGATGCGGCCCCGACCAAGACCACCATATGCGCCGGCGCCGGCAGTTTCGAGGCCGCGCACATCACCCTGACCCAAGGCCTTGCACCAGACGACAGTAACTCGCCCGCCGAAAACATATTGGCAAACCTCGCCGAACTGACCGGCACAGATAGACAACAGATCCCCACCAGGGGATGGGACCAGATTGCCCATGAGCTTGCCAAGGCGGGCTTTAAGACGGCGGAAGGTGCCTGAATATGCGCGACGCTGTTATTGTCTCAACGGCCCGGACGCCCATCGGCAAAGCCTATCGTGGCGCATTCAACAACACCCCGGCCCCAACCCTCGCCTCCCATGCCATCAAGGCGGCAATCGCCCGCGCCGGGCTGGAAGGCCACGAAATAAATGATTGCGTTATGGGTGCCGCGCTGCCCCAGGGTTTCCAGCACACGATCGGCCGCACCGCGCTGTTGCGGGCGGGCCTCCCTGTCACTGTGCCCGGCATGACCATGGACCGTCAGTGCGCATCCGGTTTGATGGCCATTGCTACCGCCGCCAAACAAGTAATCGTCGACCGCATGGACATTGTTCTCGCGGGCGGCGTGGAGTCCATTTCCATGGTGCAGACGGACGCACTGCGAGTGGAGATGGACTCCGACCTGCTTGAAATGCAGCCCGACACATACATCCCGATGATCGACACCGCCGAAGTCGTTGCAGACCGCTATCGCATCAGCCGCCGTCGTCAGGACGAATATGCGCTGCAATCACAGAAAAAGACGACAGACGCACAAAACGCAGGGCTCTATGCGGAGGAAATCATCCCCGTCACGGCCACCATGAAAGTGACCGACAAACAAACCGGTGAGACCACGGACAAAGAGGTCACCCTGACAGCGGACGAAGGCAATCGGCCCGACACCACAACCGAGGGACTGGCCGCGCTTAAGCCTGTACGCCAGCACGGCGTCATCACAGCAGGCAATGCCAGCCAGCTTTCCGATGGAGCCGCCGCCAGTGTCATCATGGAGGCCCGCACGGCAGAACGGCGCGGCCTGACCCCGCTTGGCCGGTATATCGGCATGGCCGTTGCCGGCACCCGGCCCGATGAAATGGGCATTGGGCCTGTCTACGCCGTGCCCCAATTGCTTCGGCGCTTCGACCTGGAGATCGGCGATATCGGGCTCTGGGAACTGAACGAGGCCTTTGCCGTGCAGGTCCTCTATTGTCAGGACAGGCTAGGCATTCCGAGCAGCCGTCTCAACGTAAATGGCGGCGCGATCTCTATTGGCCATCCCTATGGCATGTCGGGTGCGCGCATGGTGGGCCATGCTCTCATGGAAGGACGTCGCCGCGGCGTCAAACTTGTTGTGGTCACTATGTGCGTCGGCGGCGGCATGGGCGCTGCCGGGTTGTTTGAGGTGTTCCACTGATGGCAGCCCATTTGACCCTTGCCACGCTTGCAAACCATGTCGGCCAGGAAGTCGGCGTTTCCGAATGGCACGAAATCCAGCAACAGCAAATTTCGGATTTCGCCGAGGTCACCAAAGATTTTCAGTACATCCACACCGATCCAGTACGCGCCGCAAATTCCCCTTTTGGCGGCACTATTGCTCATGGTTTCCTGGTGCTCTCACTCCTCTCGGCAATGTTTGAAGAGGCTCTTGGGGCACTCGACGGCACAACCATGTCGATGAATTATGGCCTCGATAGCCTGCGTTTTCTCACGCCTGTCAAAAACGGAGCCCAGGTAGGGGCACGCTTCACACTCAAGTCAGTGACTGAACGGCAACCAGGACAATGGCGTGCAACATTTGACACAACGGTAGAAATCAAAGGCCAGGAAAAGCCCGCACTTGTTGCCCAATGGGTCATTTTGCTGTTTGCATAGTCACAGCGTTGCGTCACCCAATAGCTAGGAAGTTCGCGAAACAGCTTCCAGCCAGACCCTGGTCTCCTTCTCGGCAGCCTCAATGCCCTCTATATTGATGACATGAGAAGTTATCGCTTTGGTGACCGCGCGCACCCGCTTGTTCAACTGGATGTCCTCACGATCAAGCTCGAGGTCGCTGACACTCAACTTCTCATAAATCGATAGCAGCCTGTTCTGCACAGTGCGCAACGATAGTCGCCGCCGCACGGCAATCGTTTTGTCGGGCAGTCCCATCGCCAGATCCATCAGGATCGCCGCTTCCATTTCATTAAGCGCCGCGCCCGACCGGTTGCCTTGCTGGATGTGATGTATCTCGCGATCCACCACAATCTGCGATTCAACCAGCACCGAGCGCAAAGCCAGTTGCATCCGCGCCTCGCTCGCCGTCTTCAACAGATAGCCATAGGCTGCCTCTTTCGGCACGATTCTGGCGATGCCCCGCAAATAGGCTTCATCGGAATAATTGGACCAGAACAATATCCGCGTGTCCGGCCGTTCAGACCAGATCGTGCGTGCCGCCTCAATTCCGTTACGCTCCTTCATTCTCAGGTCCATGACAATGGCCTGCACCTTGAATTCACGCGCCTTGATTTCACCCTCGCGCCCATTAGAGGCGACAAGAATTTCGGTCGCGTCCGGCAGGGCTGCATGCACGATCTCCTTGAGATAGTTCACATGCACCGCATCGTCTTCAACCAGCAATATTTTCATTTGGCTGCCTCTGTCATCTCGACATTTCTACGCGGCAATTGAACGCGCACGACGGTGCCGTTCTCATTGGCGATCTCAAAATTCGCCGCAATCAGGCGCGCCCGCGTACGCATATGCGTTAACCCGCCAGTCGTTCTTGGGTGCTCGTGGGATATCTTGGCATTCCCGTCATCCCGGATTTCCATCCAGTAACCGGCATCATCGGCAATCAACACGCTAATCATGCTGGCATCAGCGTGTTGCACCGCATTATTGATCGCCTCCTGCGCGATGCGGAATAACGCGGTGCGCGTCGTCTCCGGCAGGGCATCAAAAGCGCCATTTGAATTGTCGGACACCTGTATCTTGATATGCGGCTTCGTGCCCAGCGCCCGCTCAAGATGCATGCGCACCGCATGCTGAAACCCAAACAGCTCAAGCAATGACGGAATGGACGTGTCGATAATTTCGCGCAACCCCTGGATGCAATCCTGCATGCGGATTTGCAGCGCACGGATTTCCGCCCGGCTGGATGCGGCATTCAAGTCGCGCGCAATCCGCGTCAGATCCGCCAATGTCTGGTCATGCAAATCCATGCCGATGCGCTGCCGCTCGGCTTCCAGCGCCTCTGTCAGGCTGAGCGCGCCAAGGCGCAAGCCTTCCTCCCGCGCCTGCACTTCAGTGCGAATAACCGCCTCGCGCTTGGCGCTTTCCGTTGCACGCAAGGCATAAAAATAGGGTGCCAGCACATCCGCAAGATTTCTCACCTGCAAAATTGTGTTCTCGTCGTAAATATTGGCAATTTGCGACGAACAATTGAGCGAACCGATTGTACGGCCCAGCACCTTCATCGATACATTGACGCGACTGCGCAGGTGGTGCCGCAAAATGGGTTCGCTCGCCGAACCTTCAAATATGTAACGCGGGTCAGCTGTCGCATCGCCGGTTATCATGGTCTCACATACACCGCTCAAAATGTCGCGAACCGGCGATTCATCAATATGCGACCGCCTGCTGCTCCAGCTGGTGCGCATGCCCACCTCGTAACTGGTGTTCCACTTGCGGTCTTCATCGATCAGGCAAACGTCCAAATGGTCCAGCGGCAAAATTTGTTCGATCTCGGTTTTCACCGAGCGCAAGGCCGAGCGGATGTCGAGGTTGCCCGCCAGATGGTTGGAAATTCTAAGATAATAGGCGAGATCTGCCATGGTCATTCTGGCCCGGTGAAATGTGACCCGTGAACTGTAGCCTTGATGACCAACCCCGTCATGCGGAAACCCGCACCTCGCATGCGGGAACCCGCAAACGTGATGCGTGATTCACCCTTTACTGTTGATGGACTTACGTTTGACAATCACACACCATCTGATCGGTGGATGACTGGGAGATGAAGCGGAAAATCCGCTTCAAGGGAGGAATATTATGACTATGAAAGCAATATTGCTCGGCACTGTCGCCGGGCTGGCAATTGCTGTGTCAGGCACAGCGATGGCAGAAACATCGGGCGCACGTATCGCACTTTCCAATAACTACGCCGGCAATTCCTGGCGTCAGGCAATGCTTGAAAGCTGGGCGAAGATCACCGGCCCGGCCGTCGACGATAAAACTGTGGCTGCAGCTGACGCGTTCACGACATCTGAAAACCAGGCCACCGAACAGGCGGCCCAGATCCAGAACATGATCCTGCAGGGCTATGATGCGATCGTGATCAACGCCGCATCCCCAACCGCCATCAATGGCGCGGTGAAAGAAGCCTGCGATGCGGGCATCATGGTCGTCTCATTTGACGGCATCGTTACCGAGCCTTGCGCATGGCGCATCGCAGTTGATTTCCGCCAGATGGGCCGTGACCAGATCAAATATCTGGCTGGACGCTATCCCGATGGCGGCAACATCCTCGAAATCCGCGGCCTGGCCGGTGTTTTCGTGGACGACGAAATCAGCGCTGGCATCCATGAAGAAGCCGCAAACTCGAACTTCAAGATCGTGGGTTCGGTTCATGGCGACTGGGCTCAGGACGTCTCGCAAAAGGCTGTTGCCGGCATTCTGCCCAGCCTGCCTGAAATCATTGCGGTCGTAACCCAGGGCGGCGACGGCTATGGCGCGGCTCAGGCATTTGCCGCAACTGATCGCGACATGCCGACCATCGTTATGGGCAACCGTCAGGACGAGCTGCAATGGTGGGCCGAGCAAAAGGCTGACAATGGTTACGAAACCAAGTCACTTTCAATCGCCCCCGGCGTCAGCACCCTCGCCTTCTGGGTTGCACAGCAGATTCTTGATGGCGCTGATGTCCCCAAGGAATTGACCGTACCATTCCTCGTTGTTGAACAGGATGGTCTGGAAGAAGCTCTTGAGACGACCCCGACAGGCTCGGTTGCAAACGTTGAGTATTCACTTGACGATGCCAAAGCTGTCATCGCTGCTGCCCAGTAAAAATGGCAACGCAAAACCAAAGCAAAACCTCCGGCGCTCTCGTAGCGCCGGTCGTTTCTCTGGATGGTGCCAGCAAATCGTTTGGCCCTGTTCACGCCCTTATCGAGGCTTCGCTGACGATACGTCCCGGTGAATGCGTGGGCCTGGTCGGCCACAATGGCGCGGGAAAATCCACATTGGTCAACGTGATCAATGGACGATTGGCACCGACCGGCGGCGCCGTGAACTACGCCCATCAGATGGATACACAAAAAAATCTGCGAAACGACGCGCGTGCCCGCCTTGCGGGTATCCGCAGCGTCTTTCAGGAACTGTCCCTCTGCCCGAACCTCACAGTTCTGGAAAATCTGCGCATACCTTACAAAACCATGCCGCTGCGGAGCTGGCGCAAGAATGCCGCCACCCAGGTCATGGCCGCTCTTGACATGGTCTTCCCCAATCACGGCATCGATGCACGTACCATTGTCGGAGACCTGTCGATTGCAGAACGGCAAATGGTAGAAATCGCCATTGCGTTTTCAGATCGCGAAGCTGAGGCGAACCTCGTCATTCTCGACGAGCCGACCTCCTCACTCGACGCCTCCATCGCCCATCAATTGCTGACCCACATCAAGAAATTCTGCGCCGAGGGCGGCGCCGTCATTTTCATCACCCACATGCTTGGTGAGATATTCGAGGTCGCAACCCGCATCGTCGTCATGAAAGACGGCCGCATCGTGGAAAACCGTCCGGCAGGCGAATTCACCCGGGATCTGCTCGTGGGGGCCATGGGCCACGTCGTGCCTGCCAGCCAGACAACCCGTGCCGCCAACGGCGAACATGTGTTCGGCGAAGAAATCGTCAGGCTGCCAAGTGGGCTTGCCGCACGAAAGGGCGAAATCATCGGGCTTGCAGGGCTGGCCGGACATGGCCAGGCGGAAGCTCTTGCCGAATTCTATCTGCAAAAAACCTCGGAATGGCGCGGCGCGAAACACCCCGCTGTTGCCTTTGTTGCCGGGGACCGGGCCCGGGATGGCGTCATGCCACTTTGGTCGATTATGAAGAATCTTAGCCTCGCAACCCTTGCCGAATTTGGCAAAAACGGGCTGATCGACTTTGCCCGGGAGCGCCGCATCGCCAGGGACTGGAAGGAAAAGATCCAGATCAAAAGTGATGATCTGACAAATCCCATCCTCTCCCTGTCCGGTGGCAATCAGCAAAAAGTACTCTTTGCCAAGGCTCTGGCCTCGAGTGCTCCGATTATCGTCATGGATGACCCCATGCGCGGCGTCGATGTGGGCACCAAGCGCGAAGTCTACAAAATGATCCGCGACGAAGCGCAGAACGGGCGAACGTTCCTCTGGTACTCCACCGAAACAGACGAAGTGCATGAATGCGACCGTGTGTTCGTATTCCGTGACGGGATGATATCCGCTGAGTTGAGCGGCGACGCCATCACCGAGGAGAATATTCTGCGCGCCTCTTTTGAAATGCAGGAAGCAACGCAATGAACCGCGAACATTTGCGCATACTTTTACCCGTTCTCTCGCTCGCCGTGCTGCTTGCGGCCGTCTTCTACCTGCAACCGCGCGCCATGAGCTATTTCGGGTTGAACCTTCTGTTCAATCTGGCCATTCCCGTGGCGCTGGCCACCATTGCCCAGATGATGATCATCATGGTCAATGATATCGATTTGTCGATCGGCACCTTTGTCAGCTTCTGCGCCTGTGTCACCGCCACACTGGTCAATGACACTCCCCTTATCGGATATTCCATCCTTGCCATTTCCGTGCTCGCCTATGCGGCCATGGGCACCATCATTCATCTGCGCGGCCTGCCTGCAATCGTTGTGACCCTTGGCATGTCATTTGTCTGGGGCGGCCTTGCAGTGCTCTTGCTGCCCTCCCCCGGCGGTGCCGCCCCGGGATGGATAAGAGACCTGATGACCATCAAGCCGCCTTTCCTGCCCATGGCCATTATCGCCGCCCTGCTGATCGGGCTGGTAACACATCTGCTGATCAAGCGCTCGGCGCTCGGCGTATTGCTGCGTGGCGTCGGCGGCAATGAACGGGCGATGGAGCGCGCCGGCTGGTCAGTGGTCAGGCTCAAGGCAACCGCCTATGGCCTTGCCGGCCTGTTCGGCGTTCTGGCCGGCATGACCCTTGTGGGCCTGACCACGGCGGCCGACGCTAATATCGCCTTGCGCTACACGCTGCTCTCGATTGCAGGCGTTATTCTCGGCGGCGGTGAATTCACCGGCGGCAAGGTGTCACCCGTCGGCGCGGTAATCGGGGCACTAACCCTCACCCTCGCCGCCAGCTTCCTGTCATTCCTGCGCCTGTCGCCGGACTGGCAGATTGGCGCCCAGGGCGCAATCCTCATCCTCGTTTTGGCTGTGCGCCTCCTCTTCACGCGCAAAAGGGTGTTATCATGACCCCAGAACAGACAGCGGCACAAAAGCCGAATGCAATTCAATCCGCGCTCAGGACAATCATCTCCAAACCCTGGATATGGGGTTATCTGGCTGCCGCCTGCGCTTTCGTCGCCACCACACTGATTTCCGGCGGTGCCGGTGCGGCCTCCCTGCTCTATGCCGCCCTCACCTTTGCCTCCTTCGCTGCAATCGTTGGTATCGGTCAGATGTTTGTTGTCACGCTCGGCCCGGGCAATATTGATCTGTCCATCCCCGCAACCATGACTCTCGCCGCAACGCTCGCGCTTAAATTCATGGAAACCAACAACGCGCTCGTTGTGCCCGGAATTCTGATCGCACTGGGCGTCGGGCTTGCCTGCGGCCTGTTCAATTTCATCCTGATTTTGCTTTTGCGCATCCCGCCGATCATTGCCACGCTGTCCTCCTCCTTCCTGTTCCAGTCTCTGGCTATCTGGTCGAACCGCGGCTTGCGCATCAAACCGCCCGAGCTCCTGGCCGATTTCAGCACCTCCGGCTTTCTCGGCATTCCCAACGTTGCCATAGCCGCCATCATTCTAGCGATTATTGCCTGGTTTGTGCTTGAACGCGCCATCGCAGGCCGCTGGATTTCCGCAATAGGCCAGAACATGCGTGCCGCACGTCTCAGCAGCGTACCGGTCAACGCGGTCCGCCTTGGTGTCTACGCATCGTCCGCAATTCTCGCCGCCATCGCCGGCTTTCTGCTCGCGAGCTTTTCGGGCGGTGCCAATCTCAATATGGGCGCCGAGTACATGCTGATGTCCATCGCCGTGGTGGTTATCGGTGGATCGTCCATTGCGGGGGGCAACTCCAATGTGCCCGGTATCTGGGGCGCATCGATGTTCATGTTCCTGATCGTGTCGATGCTCAATTCCTATGGGCTTGGTGCCGGCGTTCGGTTGATTTCAACCGGCATTATCATCGTTGCCGTTGTCGTTCTGGCCAGCAAAAAAGGATATGCGGCGTGAGCGCATTCGACCAATACGAGATTATCGATGAGGCATTTCTCGGCCTCGTTCTCTCCAATGTGAAACTGCGGCAACTATCGCGCAATCATTTCTGGACCGAAGGCCCCGTCTGGTTTCCCGCCCATAACTGCCTTTTGTTTTCCGACATTCCGGCTGCGCGCATCTACCGCTGGTTGCCCGACGGGTCGGTCTCGGTTTTTCGCGATCAGTCCCACTACGCGAACGGACACACAAGGGACCCCGAGGGCCGGTTGCTTTCCTGTCAGCATGGCACCCGCTCTCTCACCCGCACCGAACATGATGGAACAATAACCACGTTGGCCAGCGCTTTCGCCGGCAAGCCGCTCAACTCGCCAAATGACGTGGTTGTAAAATCGGATGGAACAATCTGGTTCACCGACCCCACTTACGGCATTCTCAGCGATTACGAAGGCTATAAAACCACCCCTGATCAGCCCGCCCGCAACGTGTTCCGCCTTCAGCCAGACACAGGCGAAATCACCAGTGTTGCAGCCGGTTTCACACAACCGAATGGTCTTGCATTTTCGCCTGACGAATCCCGGCTATATGTGGCCGAGTCTGGTGCCAGCCACAACGCGCAAACACCCCGCGTCATCCAGGTATTTGACGTTGCAGACGATGGCACACTGGCCAATGAACGTGATTTCGCCAAAATCGATCCCGGCCTTCCCGATGGCATGCGTGTCGACACCCATGGCAATGTCTGGACATCGGCGGAAGATGGCGTTCACTGCTTTTCGCCAGAGGGCAAACTGCTGGGCAAAATCCTTGTGCCCGAAACGGTCTCAAACCTCACATTTGGCGGTGCCCGCAACAACATGATGTTCATCACCGCCACAACCAGCGTCTATTCCCTGCACGTCAACACCACCTCGGCAAACGGGCGCTAGGTCCTTTCCACACCGGCATCAAAACCCCAGGGATTTCAGACAGAATCTGCCGCCGCCATTTGCCGTGCATAATGGCCCGGCGGCTGGCCGACCAGCCGCGAAAACGCCATACTAAAAGCGCTGGCAGAGCCATATCCGATCTGGGTGGCCACCTCGGAGACGCTCTTTCTGCCCCCCCGCAACAGGTCCTTGGCAATGGTCATGCGCCACGCGAGAAAATAATCCATCGGCGGCACCCCCACTGTCCGACTGAAACGGGCAAAAAACGCCGAGCGGGAAAGCCCTGCCGCCCGCGCCAGTTCCGCCATGGTCCAGTTGCGGTCCGGCTTGGCATGCATGGTGCGCAAGGCCACAGCTATCCGTTCATCTGCAAGTCCCCGTAACAGGCCCGGCATTGCTGTCGTTTCTGATGATGATCGCAAGGCTTCAATCATAAGCACCTGTAGCAGGTGTTCCAGAACCACCTCACGCGCCGGCCGCTCCGCCCGCGCTTCACTCGCCACCAGTTTTGTCAGCGTGCCCAGCCGGTCCTCGCCCCGCACCGCAATGATATCGGGCAATAGTGACACCAAAAGCGCTGCATCCGGAGACCCCAGCTCACAATAGCCCACCAATGCCTGCATCTCGATGGGGCGATCGGACGGTCCCAGATGGGCCACACCATCCGCATTGATGACAGGAGCTGTTTGTTCATCCGTCGGGCGGGGAGGCTCAAGGCTCGACAGGGAAAAATTGAAAGCCGCAGGCACCAGCACAAAATCACCGGCCCCGAAGATCACCGGCGACTTCTCCGCAACCTCAAGACGCGCCGATCCCTTGAGGATCATGCTGTAAAAGACCTTCTCCACCTCAATCCGGTTTACCTGCCACCTGCCCGACGCCTGGACAAGCTTGGAGAACGGTGCCCGCGGTTTCAGCATGGCGATGATTTCAGCAAGCGGATCGGACATCAGGACTGTTCCTAACAAAATACGGACGCCAAACTATATAAAGTCCTAACGCAAATGTCTAAACCTTGTGCACCCCTCACAACCAGAGATTGGACGCTTCCATGAAAACCATTATGATTACTGGGTGTTCGTCAGGTTTCGGCCTTGAAACCGCCCGCTACTTCCTCGAGCGCGACTGGACCGTCATCGCAACGATGCGCACACCAAAACAGGACATCCTGCCCGCATCCGACAGGTTGCGCATCTTGCCCCTCGATGTCACCGATCCAGCCAGTATTGCTTCGGCGCTGGAAGCAGCGGGCGATATTGATGTGCTGGTCAACAATGCCGGCATTGGCTGGCTCGATGCGCTCGAGGGCATGTCGATGAAGACAATTCGGCAACTTTTTGAGACCAACACCTTTGCGACCATGGCGATGACCCAGGCTATCCTGCCGCAATTCCGCGCCCAAAAATCGGGTATTGTGATCAACGTGACTTCAAGCACCACAATGCGCGCTCTACCCCTGCTCTCGGTCTATACCGCCAGCAAGGCGGCCATCAACGCCTTTACTGAATCCGTTGCCATCGAACTCGCTGAATTTGGCATTCGCGCCATCGCCGTCATCCCGGGGCGTGCGCCAGGAACCAGTTTCGCTCAGACCGCACAGGCGCAAATTGCCGCAAAAGGCGGCTTTTCTGAAACCTATTCCGGCCTCGTACAAACCGTCATGGGCCACATGCAGTCATCTGGAGAGAACGCGCCGATCACCTACCCTCAAGATGTAGCCGAAGCCATCTGGCAAGCCGCCACCGATCCCGATTGCCCCACTCGCCTGCCCGCGGGCGCCGACGCGGTCGAATGGGCCAAGGCTGGCTGATCCTTCCCCTGGGATTCGCCCCTTGTGCCCGAGGCAGAGGCCACATATTGCAGCCCGTGGGGAAAATCTGCGGGCTGTCACTCACCACCCCCCTCGCGGTGCGGAGGTGAGCATCATCGCGTTCAGGCGGATTTACTGTGAACCACACCGATTTCGCGCATGATTTCATCCGTGTGCTCGCCAAGCGTTGGCGCGGGCCCGTTTGTCCCGGGACCGTCATGCTGAAACTGAAATCCGGCATTGAGAATTTGCACTGGCTTGCCCGTGATCCTGTCCTCGATCGAGAGAAACAGATCACGTTCGTGTTGTTTCTGAAATTCAATCGCTTCATCAAAATCGCGCACTTTACCGGCAGGCACGCCAGCTTTTGAAAGCCGCTTTTCCCAATCAAGTGCCGAACCCGTTTTGAATATCGCGGTCAACTCGGCCTGCAAGGCGGTATCATTTTCCATTCGGACGTCAGGTGTCGCAAAACGCATGTCATCCAACAGCCCCGAGCATCCCATAACCTCGAACATGCGTTCGACCTGGACCTGTTGCACGGCGCCCACCGTAATCTGACCATCCGCGGTATCGAATGTATCCGCAGTCGGTGCGCCCGAGAACCCGCGATTGCCCACGCGGCTGGGGCGCAAACCCGAAATAAGCCGCGGACCGACAACCGAACTCATCATCACCATGGTTGCATCAAACATCGACACATCAACAACCTGCCCGCGCCCTTCAGGGTCCGCCTTGTTCTGCACGTAAGCCGCCAGAATGGCAAAGGCGGTCAAAAGGGCCGTGTAGGTATCAACAATCGGGAACCCGACACGCTGCGCGGGATCGCCCTCCTGCCCCGACAGGTTCATCAGTCCGGCCACACTTTGAATGACCTGGTCGATCGCCGGAAAATCACGATAGGGACCTTCCTGGCCATAACCCGATACCGAGCAATAAATCAGCGACGGATTGAGCTTGCGCAGTTCCGCAGCGCCCAATCCCAACCGCTCGGCCACAGCAGGCCTGAAATTTTCGATGAATATGTCACTGCTTTTAACAAGGGCGTGCGCGGCTGCCCGACCCGCATCGGTCTTAAGGTCAATTACCACAGACTTCTTGCCGGCATTGACCCCGATGAACGGTTCCGCCGCCCCGCGCCGTGCCGCATCTTGCGTATAATAGCGCATGACGTCACCGGTCGGCGGCTCCACCTTGATGACTTCTGCGCCCAGCAAACAAAGAAATTGCGTTGCCAAAGGCCCCGCGATTACATGGCTGAAATCTGCAACGCGCACACCAGCGAGTGGCTGAGCCATGTCATTTTTCTCCCGAAATCACACATCAATTAGTTCACTACGGAAACTATATATACAAGAGGATGTCAACCCCGGCGGCCATACGGCCGGTCATTCTGCGTCGGCGTCACCGTCGAACTGATCGATCAAGCGCCACATCATCTCAAAGAAAAGCGTACGCTCGCCCGGTGACAGCGGGGCCAGCAGTCTATTTTGCCGCTCAAGCATGTCAGACATCATGCTGTTGTAATGCTGCGTGCCGACAGCGCTCAGATACAAAGCATTGACCCTTTTGTCGCCATCGCCCTTTCGGCGTTCGATCAGACCTTGTGCCTCCATCTGGTTCACAACCTTGGTCATGGCGGACTTCTTCAGCACAATCGCACCGGCCAGTTCCTTCTGGGAAATGCCTGGATTCAGGCCGATAAGGCTGAGAATGGCGATGCCACCCGACTCCACACCATGCGTTTTGTAGAACGCGGCATTCTGGTCTCTCAGGCGGGCGCGCAAGGCGCGCGTGGCGAACGACAGATCCGAGGCGAGATGACCGAGACGCACGGTTCCGTCATTGCTCTGATCCATCGAAAATCCTGCCATTTCACACCCCTCGACAACGCTCCCTAGCTACCGGGCGGACTCAAAATTGTCAAACCGGCCATATTGACAAACATCCAAAAATAGTTTCCAAAGTTAACTAATAGAGCTAGAAATGTCTGCACTTGGGGAGGGTGGCACATGGACGCGAAGCATGAACTGCAACGCGCATTTCGCGAACGTGCTGATGGCATCGCAACCAATGGTGCGCCGCTTGTAGGCTTGTTTGGCGACGGCATTCCCGCTCCCTTGCTCCATGCAGCTGGCGGCTTTTGTGCAGACATCAAGGCACCACCACTGGCTGACGCCACTGACGGCCCCAAAATAGATCTGGTCGACGAGATTGCGGAAAGCTTCCTTGATGAGTTCACCACCCGGTTCCTGCACCGGTTCGCGGCAGGTGCCTTCGACCATTTTGCCATCATCATCTTTGCCCGCGACGATGTCGCCGGGCTGGCCGCATATCAATATGCCAGCGAATTACGTCGCCAGAACATGGTCTCCCGCAAAGGGCCTGTTCTGCACCTGTGGAACCTCGCACATACAGATACAGACGCTGCGCGCACATATAACCTCACTGAACTCACCCGCCTGATCGGCGTCCTTGCTGAACAGGGCCTGGTGGTTGATGATAACGAACTCAAGGCTGCCCTTTCTGTTGAAAAGGAACGCCGGAAAGCTGTTGATCAAATCGCCTGCAATGGCGCGAACCGGTTTGTCTATCGGGCGGCAGGCCGCTGGCTTTCCCCCAACGCCCATCTCGCGGCATTGTCCGCCCTGCCCGCGGAAAAACCAGTCAGTGCTGAGACGCGTATCGGCCTTGTCGGCACCGCCTGCGATGATATCAGTCTGCGCGAAATCTGCAGCGAAATCGGCACACTTCAAGCCGATCTCATGCCCTTTGGTGATGTGTGGGGCTACGATATCTCAACGGCGACCGACGCCGAAACCCTCATCCACGCCATCGCCACCGACCCGCTGAACATTCGCGCCAATCCCGCCGAAAATTTTGGTGCAGCATTGCAAAGCCGTCTCGAAAACTGTGACCTCGTCGTCTCCGCCGTCGATCACAATGACGACAGTTTCGGCTGGGAAGTCCCCCGTATCCGCGATCAGGCGCATGCAAAAGGTGCCCGTTTCATCGATCTGGGTTTTGTCCCGTTCCGGCCATCCAATGCGTGGATATCGCAAACAAAACAACGCGTACTGGAGTCGCTTCAATGACCGCAGCGGCACAGGCAGCAGCATATCAGAAAGAATGGATCAAAGGCCTGCGGCGACGGATCACCGACGGCGAAGCCTATGTATTTGCCAACGCAGACACACCCCATGAGTTGTTTCATTTCATGGATGTGCCCCTGGTTACAAACCAGTGGTGGTCAGCCGTCATCGCCGCCAAACAACAGGCCCCCTATTTCTTTGACTGGATGCAGAAAACCGGCTTTCACGAAAACCTGCCCCGCTATTCCAGCCTGCCCCTGATGGCGCAAATGGAAGGGGACGTCACCCGTCAGCCCTGGGGCGGCCTGCCTTCTCCGGCGCTGCTATGTGCACGGCAAAGCTCGGACGAACACGCACGCATTTTTCAGCGCTGGGCCGAATTGAGCGGCGCCCCCCTGCACCTGCTTTCCGCACCCGGTGTGCAAAACCCCGAGCCTGAATGGTGGGCACACGCACGAACGGATTGGGAAAACCTTTATGGCACGGAGCGCCTGAACCTTCAGGTCACAGAACTCGAAGTTCTCGTCAAGGCACTGGAAGAGTTTACCGGGCGGCATTTCGATGCTGAAAAATTTGCAATCTACATGGAGCGCATCAACACCCAGGAACGCATCCTTGATGAGGTCACAACCCTGATCGCCGATGCCCCGCGTGTTCCCATGGGCATTGCCGAGCAAATGCCAAACGTCATGATCCCGCAATGGCACCGGGGCTCCGATTGGGCGCTGGATCATGTCGCCGCATTCAGAAGCGAAATTGCCGAACGGATTGAAAAGGATGAGGCCGTTTGCCCGAACGAGAAAATCCGCATGATGTGGGTAGGCGCCGGGCTGTGGTTTGACACATCTTTCTACAAGGCGTTCGAGGAAAGTCACGGCGCAGTTTTTGCATGGTCAATGTATCTCCCCTTCGCCGCCGACGGTTACATTCGTGAATTGAACGGCGACCCGATGCGCGCGCTTGCGGCCCGTATTTCCGCGATGAACGAGCAATTGCATCAGCCCCCTTGGGTCAATGAATGGCTGGTACATCAGGCGAAGAAATTCCGCATCGATGTAGCGCTCATGCTTATTCCGCAACACGACCGGTTCTCCGGCTATGGGTCACTGTTTGCCAAACGGGCGCTGGAAGAGGCAGGCGTCAGGGTTATTGAAGTTTGGTCCGACATGGTCGATCCGCGCGATTGGGATAGCGCATCCATTACGGCAAAAGTCGCCGAAACCCTCGACGAGGTATTGGAGGAGGTCGCATGACACACGCACTCGATGGTTTGAAAATCGCCGATTTCAGCTGGGTCGGAGCCGGGCCGCGTTCTACCAAGGACCTGGCAGACAATGGCGCGCTGGTCATCAAGATTGAATCCCGCAAACGTCTCGATCTTGGCCGCATGTCGCCGCCATTCGCCAAGGGTGATCGCAAAAATCCGGATGCCTCGGCCTTTTTCGCCCAGACCAATACATCCAAGAAAAGTATCACCATCAACCTTGCCGATCCGCAAGGAGTTGAAATAGCCAAAAAGCTCGTCGCCTGGGCCGATGTCGTGGTTGAGAATTTCGGCCCCGGCTTCATGGAACGCATCGGTCTTGGCTACGAACAATTGCAGCAAATCCGCCCCGGCATAATTCTGGCAAGCGTGTCCGTGGCCGGCAAAACCGGCCCCCTGGGACAGTTTCGCGGATATGGAAATTCTGCCGCCGCCTATTCCGGCAGCGCCGAGATGACCGGTTGGCCGGATTCCCCGCCTCATATGACCCCTTTTGCCTATGGCGACGTCGTGGCCCCCATGTTCCTTACGATTGCCATTCTCTCAGCGCTCGAACACAAGGCAAAAACCGGTCTTGGCTGCCATGTGGATGTCAGTCAGATCGAAGCCATGGCAATGTGCGCCGGCGACCTGTTCGCAGAAATGCCGGCCGAAAAGCCCGCCAACAGCGACCCGCTAATGGCGCCGCACGGCGTTTATCGTTGTGAGGGTGACGATGCATGGATCGCCATCGCCTGCGAAACTGACGCGATGTGGCAGGCTTTGTGCAGCGAACTTGGCGAAGCGACACTCGCAGAGCAATATCCCACCGCCACTGACCGGCGTACACACCGGGACCTCATCGACACACACCTTAGCAGGCTCGTGGCTGGCTGGGACAAGCAGGCGTTGGAGCAGACACTTGCAAAGGCTGGCGTCGCCGCAGCAGCCGTGATCGATGGCAAGGAACTGTCACAACATCCTGATTTGCGGGCTGCAGGTCACTTCCTGCAAATCGAGCATCCAGTGCTGGGCCTCTGCGCAATGCCCGCCCCGCCTTACCAGTTCTCGGATACGCCCTTTCGGGTAACCGCCGCGCCCTGCCTTGGTGCAGACAACAGGGAAGTATTCGAGGAAATGCTGGGCATGTCAGCACAAGAAGTGGCCGACCTCACCGCGCAGGGAGCTTTGTCATGAACCTTCTTGAGGGCACCAAAGTCGTTGTACTTGGCGACCGTTTCAGCGATTTCGGCGGTTCAATTCTCGCGCGCCTCGGTGCCGATGTTGTGCGGCTGCCGTTAAACAACAATCTCACAAAAGCACAGCAAGCCGCATGGCTCCTTGGCATGCGGGATACGGATGAAAGCCTGACAGATCTTCTCAGCGGCGCAGACGTCCTGCTCGATGATCGCCGCACAACCACCCATCCAGAGGTCGAAGCCCTCACCGGACAAAATCAGAACCTGGTGCACATCATCATCACAAGCTGGCCGGCCACCGCGCCTCACCGTCCCGCAACGGATCTGACCCTGATGGCCCAATCAGGTTTGATGAAGGTTATCGGCCCAGCCGACAAACCGCCCCTGCGACTGGCGGGGGAACAAGGCTATGCCCTTACCGGCATCCAGGCGGCAACTGCCGCCCTGATGGGGCTGCAAGCACGCCGCAGAACCGGCGAGGGTCAGCAGATTGCCCTCTCGGCACTTCAGTCCGCGGCACTTTCCAACTATCGCGAAGCTGTCATGTTCGACTGGACCGGACGCATCGGCACGCGTAACGGCAATCTTCTTGTCAGGGGCAGCTCCGCCGTGCAGCAGGTATGGCCCTGCCAGGACGGTTTCGTCACCTGGGCCATGGTCGACAATCCCAACATGATGCGTGCGGTTGTACGCATTATGGAGCAACAGGGATGTGCCGGAGAACTCTCCGCCATTGATTGGGACAATATTCTGGTCGCAGATACAGACCAAAGCCTGATTGATCACTGGCAGACAATCTTCGCAAAATTCTTTGCCGAACACACCCGCGCCCAATTGGCAAAATGGTCGCTGGAGGAAGGCTGGGGCCTGTCCCCCATCGTCAAGCTTTCCGAGGTGCCCGAAAGCCCCCAGATGCAAGCAAGAAACGTCTTTACCAAAGGCACGTCAGGCCGCCTTGTGCCCGACACCCTGTTTGCCGTTCACCCGCAGGAAGGAACCTGACCATGGCAGGCGCCCTGTCCAGATTGCGTGTGCTGGATTTTTCCCGGCTTCTTCCTGGCCCCTATTGCACCTGGCTTCTGGCCGATCAGGGGGCAGAGGTAATCCGCGTCGAACATCCGCGCGAGCTGAAAAAGCAGGCAAAAATATTCGGTTGGGACAGGCTGTCACCTGAACAGCGCCAGCGTCAGCGCGCGCGCGATATTCTGGCAAGAAACAAAAAATCCCTGAAACTGGACATCGGCAATAGCGCAGCCAGGGCAGCTTTACACAAACTTGCCGGCAGTGTGGACGTCATCGTCGAGGACTATCGGCCAGGTGTTCTTTCAGGCCTCGGCCTGGGGTATGACGAACTCTCAGCAGCCAACCCTGCCCTCGTTTACACAAGTCTCACCCTTTGCGGCCAGACCGGCCCCTACCGCGACAAGCCGGGTCACGACCCCGTCGCGCTGGCGTTGTCGGGCGTTCTCAGCCGGACAGGTGAAAATCCGGACGCACCAGGCCTGATGGGTGTCGCCGCCGCAGATGTAACCACCGGCTCCCACGCTGCTTTTGCAACGCTTGCCGCAGTGATGCAGGCCAGAGAAACAGGCAAAGGCCAGCATGTGGATGTCGCCATGGCGGATTGTTCATTTTCGCTCATCGCCAACCTGCTTTCACGCTATGAGACCCCCGATGATGCACCGCCACGCGGCACGCGGCGCATTGATCTGGGATTGTGGGAATGTGCGGATGGTCTATGGCTATGCACCACCGATATGGAACCGCGATACTGGGAAACCTTTTGCACGGCGATGGGACATCCCGAATTTATCCCGCTGCAATTGGATCGCGCCAAGGCCGACGAAATACGTACTGCCCTTGCCAGCAAGTTTGCAGCGCAGCCACGTGCCCACTGGCTCAAACACCTAGAGGCTGCCGGAACGCAATTCGCACCCGTAAATTCTGTATCAGAAGCATTAAACGACCCCCATTTTCACGCACGCAATATGGTTATTGAGGTCGACGTCGCCGGCGGAGCACCCTTGCGCCAGATCGGCGCGCCTGTGCGCTTGTCAGACGGCCCGCCTCCAGTCCCGGCGGTAATGCCGGGCACACACAATCGGGAAATCCTGAAAAGTCTCGATCTTTCAGACGCCGAAATATCGGCACTGAACGCGGAATAAACGACAAAGAACCGGGCCACGAAAGCCGGCAGACTAAGCTTGGATTTAAAGGGAGAGAAACATGAGAGTTATCAAAACCAGTATAATTGCCATCGCAATGGCCACCGCCAGCCTGTCGGCCTTCGCCGCCGACTTCAACCTCACCTACGCATCGCCCTATACCGAAGCGCATCCCTATGGCGCCGCGGATGCCGAATGGATTGCCCGGATTGAAGAGGAATCCGAGGGCCGGGTAAAAATAACCCCCTTTTGGGGCGGCACCCTGATTTCCAGTCGCGAAGGCGTGGACGAACTGGGGGCGGGTGTTGCTGACATCGGCTATATCGCCCCAATTTACGCGCGCTCCGGCTACGACATGAACCGCCTGTCGCCAGGCATGTTCTATGGCTATACCGACCCCGAAAAGGTCCTGAACGTTTATATGGAACTTTGGGATAAATTCCCGGTCTTTGCCGAAGAGCTCGATGGCGTCCATGTGGTTGGCTACAACGTTGGCACGCCAATGCATCTGCTGCTGCGCAACGCACCGGTCAATACGCTGGATGACCTTAAAGGCCTGCGCATCCGTTCCGCGGTCGATTTCATCATTCCGCTGCAAACCTTTGGTGCAGAAGGCGTTGCCATGCCGATGACCGAGACCTATCCGGCACTGGAAAAAGGCGTCGTTGACGGCGTTATCGCCCCTTACGAAGCCTTGAAGTCACTCAGCTTTGCAGAAGTGGTCAAGTATTACTCCGAATTGCCTCACAGCCGCGGTGCTTATCCGTCCCGCGCCGTGAATCAGGCTGTCTGGGATGGCCTGCCCGACGACATCAAGAAGATTTTTGATGACAACTCGGAATGGCTGAGCCTGCGCACGCTTGAACTGGCCCAGAAGGCAGAAGACGCCGGCAAGGCCTATGGCGAAGAAAAAGGCGTACAGTTCAACGCTGTCAGCGACGATGTCATGGCTGAATACGCTGCAACCTTCTCCCCCGCACTTGAAGGTGTCGCCAAAGAACTCGATGCCATGGGCAAGCCCGGCAGCGAGGTTCTCGGCGAAATCCGCGCGGCATACCAGAACTAGTCAACCACGCCGGGGGCTGGCAGCCCCCGGCACTGTCCAGGGAGAGACTGAAATGCTCAGACAGATTGAAAAGGTGTTCGGCATCCTGGTGCGCATTTCAGCCTTTGTTGGCGTGCTGTCACTTTTGGCCATGATGGCTCTCACGGTCGTCACCGTCATTTTCCGTGCAATAGGCATCGCATTTCCCGGGACCTATGTTCTCTCGGAGTTACTGCTCATTCCCAGCGTCTCCTTCGCCCTCACCTATGCCGCATGGTCAGGGGCCCACACCCGCGTCGAGCTTTTCACACAAAATCTCCCAAAAAAATGGGCAGGTTACACGCATGGCGCGACCCTTGTGGTTGGTGCCGTTTTCTGGGGTTTCGTCGCCTATGCGGGATACGAGGAAGTCTTGCGGCGTTCAGCCCAGGGCGAAGTAAGTCCAATTCTCCATATCCCCGTTGCTCCATTTCGCTGGCTCATGTTCGGCGCCATTGTTCTGATGATCGCGGTCACCTTGTTGCGTGCCGTTCAAGAAATAGCCGGGAAGGAAACCTCCAAATGAGCCCTGTAGAAGTCGGTGGTTTCGGCATACTGATCCTTTTCGCGCTTTTGGCCCTCGGCATGCCTATCGGTTTTGCCATGGGCCTCGTCGGGGTCGTTGGCTTTGGTACCCTGATCAGTTTTCACGCGGCCGTCATCAAGGTCGGCGTCATCACGTTTGATCTGGCCACCAATTATGCCATCGGCACTGTACCCCTGTTCCTTTTCATGGCGCATATTCTCTTCGCGACCGGAATCGGCCGCGATTTATACGAACTCGCGGCCCGCCTGCTGGGTCACCGGCGTGGCGGCCTGGCCATGGCAACGATTGGCGCCTCGGCCGGCTTTGCCTCAGTCAATGCCTCGTCGCTCGCCACGACCGCAACCATGGGGCTCGTCGCGCTTCCCGAGATGCGCAAGCATGGCTATTCGGATTCACTGGCATCAGGCAGTGTGGCGGCTGGCGGAACCATTGGCAGTCTCATCCCGCCATCGGGCATGTTCATCATCTATGGCATTCTCACCGAAACCTCGATCGGTGACATGTTCGCCGCCGGCATCATCCCTGGCATTCTGCTCGCCATGTTCTACATGGTTACTATTGCCATCCAGTGCCGCCTGAACCCCGATGCAGGTCCCGCCGGCCCGCGCTTTTCCTGGCGGGAACGCCTCGCAGGTTTCCGGCAAACCGGCGACGTCATCGTGCTCTTTTTCTTCGTTATGGGCGGCATCATCTGGGGATTGTTCACTCCCACCGAAGCCGGCGCAATGGGCGCCTTTGGTGCCCTTGTCATCGCCGCCGTCAGAGGCCGCCTCAACCTGGAAACCGTCCGCCTTGCGGTTTACGAGACACTTAAATCAACGGGCATGATTTTTGGCATTTTGTTCGGTGCATTGGTGTTCAATGCCTTCCTGACTGTCACAACAATTCCGCTTGGCATTGTCGGCTGGGTAACAGACGCCAATTTGCCGCCGCAAATGATCCTGCTGCTGGTTTTGTGTGTGTATCTGTTCCTCGGCATGATCCTTGATGCATCCGCCATGATGACGCTGACCGTGCCCCTGTTCTTCCCGCTGGTCACAGGGCTGGGCTATGACGCTATCCTGTTTGGCGTCCTGGTTGTGCGCATGACCGAAATTGCCTTGATTACCCCACCCGTCGGCATGAACGTCTTTGTCCTGTCGGGCGTTGCCCCGGATATCCCCTTGTCCAAAATGTTCCGCGGCACGGCACCCTTTGTGGTCGCCGACATCCTGCATGTCGCCCTGTTGCTGACTTTCCCGGCACTGGTGCTCTGGCTGCCCGGCCTTTAGCTCAGATCACAACTGCCCCAGAGCCAGGCCTGCGCGCATTGCGCGCAGGCATTTCACTTGGCAGAACGTCAAGTTTTTGCCAGCGCGTTTGCGCGCCTCGATTGCTATAGATCAGGCGGTCAGAAATGGGGTGGTATTGTGGATCTTAAAAGCATTCTCGAACACAAATGGCGCAATTTTGTCTTGTCATGCGAGGACAAAATTCTCACGGTTCAGCTCAATACCGAAGGCTTTGAGCGCAACGATTTCAACGGCGCGGTAATTGCCGAACTGGCAGAGCTTGCCGTGCTCTTGCACCGCAACATCGAGTTCAACGTTGTTTTGCTGTGTGGCCGCGCCGATGTGTTTTCGGCCGGCAGCGATCCGCAAGATTTCCGCAGCCGCTTTTCCGCGCCCACCCTGCTGGAAAGACGCCGGGACGTCATGCCGGGCGCGGACATGATCGAGGCCTGGAGCAAAATTGAAGCCATCACTATTGCCGCCATCGACGGGCGCTGCCGGGGCGCGGCCTGCGTGCTCTCGATTGTCTGCGATTTCCGCATCATGGGTGAAGGTGTTGAGTTTTTCTTTCCCGAAGTGCCCAACGGTATGATCTTGGGCTGGGGCGCAATCCCGCGTCTCACCGCGCTGGTCGGCCCGTCCCGCTGCAAGCAGATGGTGATGTTCGGTGACGCTATCGACGCGAAAACCAGCGCCGACTGGGGCCTGGCCGACGAAATCGCCCCGGCGGGCGAAGCCCTGGCCGTGGGCAAGCGCTGGGCGCAAAAAGTCGCGCAATTGCCAGCCCTTGCGGTGCGCATGACCAAGGAATCGGTCGACACCCACAGCACCGCCCTGCAAGCCATGTCCGCCACCGCCGACCGCAACCGCTATCTCCTGGCCGGCCAGGTCCGCGTCGGCCTTATGTCGTAAGCCGGCTTCGTAACAATACCGGGGTGTTGACGTTAGTGCTGACACACCGGCAAATCCCCTTTAATTTTGCGCTTTCATGACCGCTCCACCCTATCTATATCTTGACTTTGGGTTTATACCCGAGATTATGTAGATAACCCTTTGGGAGGAGGAACTCATGGCAGCAATTGAATTATCCGCAGTGTCGAAAAGCTTCGGTCCGGTAAAGGTCATAGACGAAGTTTCCTTGCGGGTAGAGTCTGGCGAATTGGTCGTTTTTCTGGGCCCGTCCGGATCCGGAAAATCCACCTTGCTGCGCATGATCGCCGGCCTCGAAACCATTGATAGCGGCAGCCTGTTGATCGACGGGAATCCAAGCGAGCAGCTGCCGCCGGGTCAGCGTGGTGTTGCCATGGTCTTCCAGAATTATGCGCTTTACCCGCATATGACGGTGCGCGAAAACATGGCCTTCGGCCTGCGCAATATCGGGCTCGATGCCAGCACAATCGATACGCGGGTTCAAAAAGCTGCAACCACCCTCGAAATGACCGAATTGCTGGCGCGCCGCCCCTCCCAACTCTCCGGCGGCCAGCGGCAGCGCGTCGCCATTGGCCGGGCCATCGTCAAAGAACCCAAGGCCTTCCTGTTCGACGAACCGCTGTCCAACCTGGACGCCGCCCTGCGGGTGCGCACGCGCGTCGAGCTTGCCGAATTGCATCAGCGCATGCAGGCGACCATGATTTATGTGACCCACGACCAGACAGAAGCCATGACCCTTGCCGACCGGATTGTCGTTTTGAACGACCGCCGGATCGAGCAGATCGGCACACCGATGGAAGTCTATCTAAGGCCGCAATCGCGCTTTGTCGCGGGCTTTGTCGGCAGTCCCGGCATGAATTTCATGCATGCGGAGGTCGATACCGCTTCAAACACCGTAGCACGGCTTGGCAATGGCTCCGAACTACCGCTCAGCCTCAAGGTGCCCAGCTCCGGCGCCTACGAACTGGGCATTCGTCCAGAAGGCGTTCGGGTCACCTCCTCCAATGACGACGCCACAAGCGCACAGGCAAAAGCCGGCGTGGTGGAACGCTTAGGCGAGCGCACACTCGTTTACTGCACACTTGACGATGGCACTGAACTGATTGCCCAGGATACCGGCCGCTCCGAAATTGCCCCGGGGGACCGGATCAATATCGGCTTCGATACAACGGCCGTTCACCTGTTCGATCAGGCAGGCCAAGCCTACCACGTCAACTGAACAGACACCCTTCCAAACGGCTGAAACGGCCTCAACCACAATCTGCCTGCACAAGGCGTCGACTGCTCTCGACGTCCTGTGCAAGCACGAATGGCACGCAAATACACGGTAAGCAGGCAGGGCATATGCCGCATAAGCCCTGCCCGTGCCACCACACACATCCAATAACTGATAATTGCCCGGGAAAATGGCAGGTGCGTTGCCGCACCCGCCGGATGCGGCACTCTAGCCCTTGATACCTGCCGACAACGTAACCGCCTGCGTCACCTTCCGCTGGAAGATGAGATAGGCCAGCGCGACAGGCAAACCGGCAAGTACAGCCGCCGAAAGTTCACGCGCATAATAGACGCCAAATGAATCGTTTACCTGCGTAATACCGACGGTAATCGTCATCATTTCGGTTTTGGTCACCGCCAGGAATGGCCAGAGAAAAGCGTTCCATGACCAGATGAACACAACGATCGAAAGCGCCGTGGTCACACCCCAGTTCATCGGAATATAGATCCGCGTCAGAATGCGCCATTCAGAGGCATTGTCCATCACCGCCGCTTCCCGGAAGTCCTTGGGCACGTTATCGAAGAACTGCTTGTAAACGATAATGATCACCGGGTGAATCAACTGCGGCAGGATGATACCCGCCCAGCTGTTGAGCAATTTCATGCTGGCGATCAACTCGAAATGATTGATGATGAGTGTCTGCGTCGGCACCATGAAGCTGGCAAGGATCAGCCACCAGAAGGACTTGCGCAGCGGGAACTCCAGCTGCGAAATTGCGTAACCGCACAGCAATGATGAACTGACGGTCAACACGGTCACGCCGAGCGCGGTTGCAATTGAGTTGATGTACCAAACCCCGATCTGGGTCTGGGTCAACGCAAAGATGTAATGCGAAAATGTCAGCGTCTCCGGCCAAAGTTCCACATAGGGCCGCACCACCTCATCTTCGGGTTTCAAAGAAGAGATTACCCCCCAATAAAGCGGAAAAGCCCAGACAAGCGCCGCCGCAACCGTGAGCAAGGTGATGATGAGCCCGGCTATGTTCAGCCGCAATACGGTTTGCGTTTTCATTTGTCGCGCCCTCTCGAAAGCCGTGTGAGCTGGAAGTTCATGACCGACACCACAATCACGATGAAGAACAGAACCACGGCCACTGCGGCGGCACGCCCACCTTGATTGGATTGAAAGGCCCGCTGGAAAACGTAATAGACCAGAACCATATTGTCGTTTGGACGCCCACCTTGCGAGAACAGGTAGACCTGATCGAATATCTTCATTTGCAAGATGAGCTGAATTGTCAGCACGAGCGCGGTGACCGGCCACATCAAAGGCCAGGTAATCCGCGAGAACGTCGACCAACCGCCGGAATTATCCAGCGACGCCGCTTCATAAATTTCCACCGGGATGGCGCGCCGGGCGGCAAGCAACAAAAGAATTGAGAAGCCGGCAGTCCACCAGATGGTAACAACACCAATCGCTGGCATGAACCAGTCTGTCGATTTGGTCACCGGCACGCGGTCCAGACCCAGCCAGTCCAGCAGATGCATGGCAATGCCGAACTGGAAATTGAGTGTCCAGTCCCAGATGAGATAGACCACCGAAACAGGCAGGATATAGGGCAGGAAGAACAGGGCCAGCACAAAGGACTGCAGCCAGCCCTTGAGACGGCTGACGCCGAGCGCAATAGCTAGGGCAATCAGCGTACCGGGAATAACGGTCAGGACAATGAAATAGAAAGTGTTCCAAAGGGACGTGTGGAAACGCCGGTCACGCGGCAAGCGTTCGTAATTTTCCAGCCCCACCCAGTCTCCGGCGCCAATCAGGGGCGCATCGGTAAAGCTGAGCATGAACATCTTGATCGTCGGATAGACGAACACGAGCCCGTAAATCGCCAGGAATGGCGAAATCAACGCAAGTGCCATCAATCCTTCTATACGCCGGTTTCTGAGCATGGCCGATCCCCTGTTCCGCCTCGGTTACGCCCGCCAGGTATCCGGGCCGCCCAAGGGGCAGCCCGGATATGGGTTACATGTCGTTGAGTTCGTACTTGATTTCTTCAACCGCTTCGGCGGGGGACATTTCCCCGTTCAGCGTTGGCACGAAATAGCTCGACATCACATCAAAGATCGGTCCTGCAACACCTGCCAGAGGCGTCTTCGGATCGAAGATCATGTTTGCCGTCAGGCTGGAATAAGTCGCATTGGGCTCCATGGCCTGATACTCGGCAGACGCGGTAACCGGACCATAGGCAGGAATGTGACCTGCTGTCGCCCAGAACAACGAGTTCTTGGAGATCCAGCTGATGACTTCCAGAACAGCGGCATGCTTGGCATCGCTTGTTTCACCGCCCTGATTGGCCGGAATAGCGAACGTGTGGCTGTCGGCATAGGTCGAGGGATGATCGAAGATCACCGGCAGTTCCACAGCACCCCATTCAAACAGCGTGCCATTACTATAGGCATCCGCCATGGTGGGTACTTCCCAGACACCATTGATCATCATCGCAGCTTCGCCCGAGGTGAACAGTGCAACCGTTGCCGGGTAATCGGTATAGGTCGACTGCAACCCCTCATTGGTCCATTCCTGCAAAACCGACAAGGCATTTTCCAGCTTGGCGGCATTGTCACCAGCAAGGAATTCGCCATCGGTCATCAACTCGCCGTCCTGCTGACCCATAAGCGAGTAGATCGTCCGGAACATGAAGTTACCGTCCGCCGTAACACTGCCGAGCGGGAACTGGACACCGTTATCCTTCAAGGCCTTCAAAGTCGCCGTAAAGGCCTCGCGGGAATCCATCCCTTTTGGCCGTCCGTCTTCGGTGAGCATGCCGGCGGCTGCCAAAAGATCCTTGTTGTAGTAAAGAACGATCGGGTGCGTATCGATTGGCACTGCATACTGCTTGCCATCGATACTGACAGCATCATAGGTCGCATCAGCATAATCGCTTTTGTTCAAACCCATCTTGGACATGTCATCCGCAGTAATTTCCTGCAGAACCCCTTGCTCCACGGCCAGCGGAATACGGCTGGCATGGTAGGTCATGATGTCAGGCGCTTCACCGACAGCCACCGAGGTCTGAACCTTGGAATAGAACGGCACGCCCCATTCCAGCGTTGTCGCATCAATTGTGATTTCACCTTCGTGCGCAGCGTTGAAGTCAGAAATCATCTGCTTCATGCGCACGCCGTCACCACCGCCCAGGAAATCCCACCACACCACGGTCTCCTCGGCAATCGCCGCCGAAGACATCAGGGCTGCGGACAGGCAAACGCCCGATAACAGAGTTTTAAATTTCAACATAACTTCTCCTCCTTTGATAAAGCGGCACTCCCCAGAGCCGCGTGACAACTAAAATTGAACCCGGATCATCGAATACGAATAAGCAGGAACCGTGAGGCTGAGCTTGTTATTGTCGAGCGTCGCTCCGGTCTTTGTTTCGGGCTTCACATTCTCGGGGTTCTTTTCAGTATTCGTCGCCTCCAGGTCGTCGTGCTTGATAAGGGTATGCTCGACAGACTTTGCCGCACCAAATCCTTCGAGCGACAGGTTGATATCCATCGGCTCCTCGCCATGCCGGTTCACTGCAAAAAATGTCATCACGCCAGCGTCCGCGTCATGCACGCCAGAGATGTCGAGATAGCTGACATTTGATGCCACATCGGCATTGTAGGACATGCACTCGACATCAAGCTGCAGCGCAGTGCCGCGTCCGTAAAGCGAGGCAAACTGGAACGGATAGTATATTGTCTGCTTCCAGGCAGCGCCGCCCGGCGCCGTCATGATCGGGGCAATCACGTTCACCAGCTGCGCAATGCAGGCGATGCGCACGAGGTCCGAGCGACGGATGAAAGTGTTGAGAATGCACCCGACCTGCAATACGTCCTCAAAGTTGTAAATATCTTCGAGCAGCGCCGGCGCATGGGGCCAACCCCAGTTTTTCATCCGCTCGGCATCATTTTTGCGCTCGTGATACCAGACGTTCCATTCGTCGAATGAAATCTTGACGTCGTTCTTGGCCCGTTTCTTGGATTTCACATAATCGATAACGCCGCCGACCGTTCCGATATAGCGATCAAGTTTTTCAGGCAGCGCGAGATATTCAGTGGTGTTTTTCTCGTAATTCTCGAAATACATGTGCAGGGAAATATAGTCGACCTGCTCATAGGTCTCATCAAGAACTGTCGCCTCCCATTGCGGGAAGGACGGCATTTCTGAATGTGAGGAACCGCAAACCACCAGCTCAAGCTTTTCGTCGAAAGCACGTATCGCCTTCGCCGTTTCATTGGCCAGATGACCATATTCGGCTGCACTCTTGTGCCCCACCTGCCAGGGACCATCCATTTCATTGCCAAGGCACCACAGCCGGACATCCCAGGGGTCGGCGCGGCCATTTTTCTTGCGCAAGTCCGACCAGTAGCTGCCGCCGGGATGGTTGACATACTCGACAAAATTGCGGGCATCATCGAGGCCGCGGGAACCAAGATTTACCGCAAGCATCATTTCCGTATTTGCCAGTTCGGCCCAATCCGCAAATTCGTGAATGCCGACCTGATTGCTTTCTGAGGTGTGCCAGGCAAGATCGAGCCGTGTCGGCCGCTCAGCCTTCGGACCGATCCCGTCCTCCCAGTTATAGGCCGACACGAAATTGCCACCCGGATAGCGGCACACAGGCGTATCAAGGCCGCGCACGAGTTCAAGAACATCGCCACGCATGCCGTTTTCATCTGCTGTTGGGTGGTCGGGTTCGTAAATGCCGGTATAAACCGCGCGGCCAAGGTGCTCGAGAAAGGACCCATAGAGCCGCTTGTCGATATCCGATATAATGTAGCGCGCATGCGCCGTAACGTGAGCTTTCACGTCAAACCTCCCCCTTCATATCGCAAAATCTGGTTCGTACCAGCTTTTCCGTTTAATAAGCTCTAGAGGGGGCCGTTCGTCAAGTCTCTTTTTACGCTTGGGCCTACACAAGGATGCGCAAAACGATATCCTGATCGTAATTGCCGAAGCCACGGCCAAAGATATTTATGCCGCCGGGATGCTCGGCATCTTCCTTCACGCCAATGCGAAGCCGGATAGAACGGTGTTGATCAACAAGCAGGTCATCAAGCGTCACATCGGATATCTTGATGCCGTCGACAAAGCTGCCATCGCCATTGATGCGCCAGTTCTTCAACTTGCCGTATTGGGACCCTTTGAGCTTCCACCAGTCTGGCGTATAAACCCCGCGCTTATCCCCGAAATCTCCCGGTGACGTCCAGGTTCCCACATCCACACCATTCACCTGGATAAAGATGTCAGAGGGCCAGTTTGCATCCGTTCCCGGCACTTCAGAACTCAGCTCCATCGAAAACTCAAGCGCTGTGGGACGCGACCGGTTCAACTTGGTATTGTTGGGAAACTGATATTCGACATAGCCGCGGGTAAACCACAAAAGCCCCGCTTTCATACGTTCTGGCTCGAGAAATGTGTCCGGAACGTCCAACAGACCAATGACGCCCTCCGCTGAACACAACCCGCATGGACCGGTAATTTCGCATCCGGTATAAAGGCCGAGCGGCATAGCCACCTCAATCGCGTTATCATCATCGGCGGCGATTTCATCACGAAAGCCCACGAGGATTTCGGTGAAGGCAGTCCGGCAAACCTTTTGGCTGCCTTTGCGGGCTTTCATCGAGTTGGTCGTAATAAGGCCAACATCCTCAAGGATCTGCAAATTGGACGATACCGTAGACTGCGGAAGCCCGAGTTCGTCTGCAATTTGATTGACGTTACGCTCGTCACCTCCCCGCAGCAGCTTGAGGATAGAGATGCGCACTTCACTTGCCAGCCCCTTGATGATCTCGGGATGCTCGGAAGGATCAACAACCAGTACTTTTGCGCTCATTTTTCAACCATTTTCACAATCAGTAGCGGTATATATCAGCGATTCTGATATGAATAAAGTCTTTGCTACATATGACTGGAAATGGACGCCTCTCTGGCCAAACGCTTAGAAATATAATTGAGCCCCCCCTAACTCTATAGAATCCCGGCTAGTTCAATACCCAACCCCGCGCCCGACCAGTCGCGAGATTGCACCCATCATCCGCATGACGTCCGCCGCTGGATTACTCCTCAACATGTGCACCAATCGGCATTCAAAGAGCGCTCACTACTGAGGACTTGGCGTGCAGCCTGCGGAGGCGTCTACCAAGGCATGATCTGGCTTTTTGGACGATGGCTCACCCCGTTTTCATCCGGGCGCGCCGGGGAAAAATTTGATGCTCAAACACGGCACCCCTCTCCACTTAAGTCAAATAGTTAGCCTATTGACTTAAAAGAATTTCCATTCCTAAATTGCGGCATCTGGAAACATGTTGCCTTGGCTCGGGAGGCAATACATGCGGGAGACTGGTTTTTTTGCCTCATACGACGCTTGAACATTTGCACCCGGATTTTCTGATCATCGGCGGCGGCTCCGCCGGGGCTGTGCTTGCTGCGCGGCTAAGCGAAAACCCGCATTTCAACATCGTATTGATTGAAGCCGGACCAGACCTCACGCTCGAAACCATGCCGGAAGAAGTCCGTTCGACCTATCCCGGCAAATCCTATTTCAATTCCGCGTTCCTCCAACCCAATCTTAAGGCCCGGTTTGGCGACGTGGCATCAAAAGGCAACAGCGCACGGGCGGCGTCACGCTACGAACAGGCCCGGCTTTTGGGTGGTGGCTCATCGATCAACGGCATGTTGGGCAATCGCGGTGCCCCAACAGATTATGACAACTGGGCGGCTGAAGGCGCACAAGGCTGGAACTGGGAAGAAGTCCTGCCATATTTTCGCAAACTGGAGCACGACCTCGATTTTGATGACGAATGGCATGGTAAAGACGGGCCAATTCCTGTCAGGCGCCAGAAAGAACAAAGCATTTCGGGATTTGCCCGCACGGTTATTCAGTCGATCGAAGATGACGGGTTCGAAGCCATAGCCGACCAGAATGGTGCCTGGCGGGATGGTGTGATGCGGCCTGCGTCAACGTCCGGCACCGACGAGGTGCGGGCCTCCACGGCCACCTGCTACCTCACGCCGGCCGTGCGCGCACGCTCAAACCTCACCATTTTGACAGATACGCGCGTTGAAAAGCTTGTCGTTGAGCAAGGTGAAGTCGTCGGAGCCGAATTTGGAGGCAGACAGATAAAGGCCAACCAGACCATTCTGGCATGCGGCGCAATTGGCACCCCGGCTCTTTTGATGCGCAGCGGTATTGGCCCCGCTCAGGTTCTCAAACGCGCCGGGGTCGATGTGGTGGCCAGCCGCGAAGGGGTTGGGGCCAATCTGCGGGAGCATCCGGCTGTCGGCATAAGCTGTTTCGTGCAACCCCACGCGCGCCATCGCCATCTCGATCGCAATCACGTCCACGCGCATTTGCGTTTTTCCTCGAAACTGGAAGACTGCCCGCCCGGCGATATGCGCATGGCGCTGTTGTCGCGCTCGGCCTGGCACGATGTCGGCGAGCAATTGGGCACATTCTACCTATGGGTAGACAAGAGCTACTCTGAGGGCTTTGTGCGAATTACCTCGCGTGAAGCAGACGCCCCGCCTGAAATAGATTTCCGTCTGCTTTCCGATCGCCGCGACCTTGTTCGTCTCAAGGAGGGCTTCAGACGAATGGCCCGGATTGCATTGGACCCAAAGCTCGATTCAGTCCGGCGCGAGGTCTTCCCCACGGCCTATACCGCGCGGGTGCGCGCCGTCTCGCAACCGACCTATTGGAACATGCTGCAAACCAGAATCTTTGCACACATACTCGATTTCGTAAGCTTCGCACGGCCTCACCTCATCAAGAGCCTGATCGCCCCCAAAAAATTACACGATCTTTTAAACGACGATACTGCGTTGGAAGACTATCTCCAAAGCGTTGTCATTGGCGTCTGGCACGCCTGTGGCACATGTCGAATGGGAGATGCCGAAGACCCCATGGCTGTCACCGATTCACACGGCCGGGTCCACGCCGTGCCGGGTCTGCGCATATGTGACGCTTCATTGATGCCCTCAATCCCCTGCGCCAACACAAATGTCCCAACAATCATGATCGCTGAACGCATTGCGGATCTCATCAAAACTGAGCGCAACTCGGCAAGTCAAACAGCAAAAGCAAGCGCATCCTGATCAAATAAAACAGGTCGACCGATTTCATCCGACTACTTCTTTTGCCAATGCCACCCGCGTTCAACCGTGCACACCCCGCCTGAATTACATAGCCGTATCTCGCCATATTGACTCACAAGCCAAAATCGGTGAATCTTTTAAATCATAAATCTAGTTTTATGAATCATATGACGTCATGAGGTTTATTTTTCTGCGTTCGAGGCTTCAATAAAAACATTACCAACCGCCCGATTATGCAGAATCTTGGAGGAGATAAGCATGAACAAGATTGGACTTTTGGCCGGAATAGGCCTGACAATAATATCCGCCTCGGCATTTGCCGAAGACTACCCCGACACCACCTTGCGCTTTGCCCACTCAGTGGCAAAAACGTCCACAAGTTCAGCAGCCGATGCTTGGGTTGCTGACGAAGTTGAAAAGCGCTCCAATGGCAAGGTCAAATTTCAAATGTTCTGGGCGGGTGCCGCTGGCGCGCCGTCAGAAATATTCGACCTGCTGAGCAACGGTGCCGTTGATGCAGCGGCAATCACCCCGAGCTGGTACGCTGCAAACCTGCCATTGTTCTCCTCACTCAGCTCAATCCCCTTCAGCTTTCCAAATATGAAGTCGGCCCTGAAGGTCGCCGAAACGCTTAACATGGAATCTGAAGCGCTGCAGAAAGAGGCGGAAAATGCCAATATGCACGTCATGCGCTTTGCCGCACTGAACAATTACCACGCGCAATGTACATCGCCCCTGCGCACCCTTGCTGACTTCAAAGGCAAGAAAATCCGTAGTCAGGGCGATTATTTCCCGATCATCTTCGACGCAGTAGGGGCAATTCCAGTCACCGTTCTGCCCGGCGAATTCTATGAATCACTTCAGCGTGGCGTCGTCGACTGCATCGTGCTGCCTTGGGATTTCCTGGCAAGCAACAGGCTCTATGAAGTGGCAAAATTCGCTTCAGACATCGATTTTGGGCCAATCGTTGGACATGCCAGCGTAATGAACCTCGACAAGTGGAACAGCCTGGAGCCTTCAGTCCAGAAACTGATCATGGACGTACAAAAAGAAGCTGAACCCATTGATGTAGAAGCACCGACTGCGTCCGCCGAAGAATCGTTGGAACTCATCCTCTCCAATGGCGTCGAACTGGTCCATTTTGAAGACCAGGCCGCCCTCGAAGCTGCGGTTCCCGATTTGCTGGAAGCATGGGTGTCGAAGATGGCCGAAAAAGGCCAGGGCGACGCCGCCAGAGCCATGGTCGACCGCTGGAAAGAGGTCCGCTAGCACGCCGCATACCAGCATAACTTCAGGGCGGACCCCATCCTTTTTGGGCCCGCTCAATCGACCTAACATTGGCGGGGGACCATGTTCACATCGATATCAATCGCAGGCGCATTCACCATTCTCATGGTAATGTTCATGGCGTTCGGCGTGCCAGTTGCGATGGCGCTTGGTTTGGCCGGTCTTTCGGGGCTTTGGTTGATTGGCGGCCCCCCTTTGGCTTTGGGGCAGCTTTCCACCGTATCGTTCAGTGTCACAGCAAACTATGCCTTTGCCGTGTTGCCAACATTCCTGTTGATGGGAAACCTGGCCACCTCAAGCGGCATGGTCACAGAACTTTATACGGCCGCCGATCGCTGGCTTGGTCACCTCAAGGGCGGTCTTTACCTTGCCACCATCAGTGGTGCCGCCGGCTTTGCCGCAATCTCAGGCTCGCCACTTGTCAACGCTACCGTGTTCACCCGGCTCGCATTGCCCGAAATGCTGCGGCTGGGATATTCAAAATCCATATCGGGCGCCAGCATTGCCTCCGCGGGAACCCTCGCGGCGCTCATCCCACCCAGCATCGGCATGGTCATTTACGGCATCCTGACGGAGCAATCCATTGGCAAGCTGATGATCGCAGGCATCATTCCCGGAATTATGACAGCTGTTGGATACTGCCTGATGGTCATGGTGATGGTCAGGATCAACCCCAAACTGGCACCCGCCGACCGTCCCAAAGCCAGCCGTAAGGATCGTTGGTCCGCCATCGGCAATACATGGTCAATAATGCTGCTCTTCGTATTCATTATGACCGGCATCTACGGCGGATTTTTCTCGCCCTCTGCTGCAGGCGCCGCCGGCGCATTCGGCGCAATTCTCATCACCTTGTTCCGTCGAAAGCTCACCGCGTCCATGCTGGGCGCTGCCATGATGCGCGCCGCCGAAACAACCGCGATGCTGTTTATCATCGTAATTGGCGGCATGATTTACTCACGCATGCTGGTTCTCTCCGGGTTTGTCGTGGAAATTGTCGACTTCACGGCCGGGTTCAATTTGTCACCCACAATGCTGCTCATAATCATCGGCTTGATGTACGTTATCCTCGGGTGCTTCATGGAAGGGGTGTCACTTCAGCTTGTCACCATCCCCTTCGTCTTTCCAATCATAAGTGCTGCTGGAATCGACCCGATATTTTTCGGAATATTCGTTATCATCATCATCGAGATTGGCGCGATCACACCACCTGTGGGGCTCAACCTTTTTGCAACCGTGGGCGCATCAGAGGGCAAGCTGAAACTCGAGGACATGGTCCGCGGCATCTATCCGTTTGTGTTGCTTAACGTTGCCATGCTGCTGGCCATCGTCATCTTTCCGCAGCTGGTGCTTTGGCTGCCAAACAACATGCAATTCTAGCCCAGAGAGGTAAGTGATGATCGATAAAATCCTCTACCGTCTGAACTTGGCCGGCCTGTTCATAGCCGGGCTTGCCATTCTGGTGATCACCCTTTTGGGCGGTGCAGACATCATCAGTTCCGCAATATTTGGCAGACCCATCCCCGCCGTTTTCGAGGCGACCCAGACACTTATGGTCATCGCGACATTTCTGGGGCTGGGCATGGTGCACCTGCGCGGTTCTCACATCTCCGCCGACATCGGTTATGACGCAATGCCGGAAACGGGCAAACGCATCAGCGAAGCCGTCACCCTGATCATGATGCTGGCTTTTTTCGGCGCGCTTTCTTGGCGGGGTTGGGAAGCAGCAATGAAGTCATGGCATATCGGCGAATATTCTCCCGGCATCATTCAGTTTCCCGTTTATCCGGCGCGTTTTGCCCTGGCGATAGGTTGCAGCCTGGCCCTTCTGTGCTGCGTGTCGGACTTATTGCGCGGCGGAAGATTCAGACGCCACACCATCACCGGGAAAGTCGATGTCGAAGACAAATAGGGGCTTTCGCGGATCAGGTCACACCTGAACCGCGCGCGACAACAGCCGCGAGAACAAGCGAGCCAAACGGCAAACTCCCACCAAGGCTAGGCGGCCTGACAGTCAAAAGGAAATTGAGATGGACGTACTCCTTTATATCGATGGCGCCTGGCGCGCTGGTTCAACCAAGCAGCAATTGCCTTTGATCAATCCGGCAAATGAGGAAACGGCAGGCACAGTTGCCGTGGCCACCAAAGACGATATGGACCAGGCACTCGCCTCGTCCGCCGCAGGGTTCGAGGTCTGGCGGAATGTATCTCCTATCGAGCGTGGCCGCGTGCTGCGGGAGGCGGCCAGACTGCTGCGGGAGAGGGTAACGGAACTGGCACCAGCGCTTACCGAACAGCAAGGCAAAACCCTGGCAGAGGCGCGCTATGAAATCATCGCAAGTGCGGACTCGTTTGAATGGTTTGCTGAAGAAGCACGCCGCGCCTACGGGCGTATTGTGCCTGCACGCACAGGCGGTGTGCATCAACTCGTTTTCCGCGAGCCCGTGGGCCCGGTTGCAGGCTTTGTGCCCTGGAATTTCGGCATGGGTCAGGCTGCACGCAAAGTGGGTGCAGCCCTGGCCGCCGGGTGCTCGATAGTTCTAAAGGGCCCCGAAGAAACGCCAAGCTGCTGTGCCTTTCTGGTAGAGGCGCTGGTTGATGCCGGTCTTCCAAAAGGCGTAATCAACCTGCTCTATGGCTCACCTTCCGAGATCTCTGAATATCTGATCACCCACCCTGTGATTAGAAAAGTATCCTTCACTGGCTCAACGCCGGTCGGCAAGCAGCTCGCGGCACTGGCCGGAGCAAATATGAAACCCATCACCATGGAACTGGGCGGGCATGCGCCGGTAATCATCACCGCCGATGTCGATTTGCCCAAAGTGGCGCAAATGCTTGTCGGCGCAAAATATCGAAATGCCGGACAGGTTTGCACGGCACCAACCCGTTTTCTGATTGAAGAAAGCGCGTTTGCCGGTTTTGTGGATCATTTCGTCGCCGGGGCTGAGGCGCTAAAGGTTGCCAATGGTACCGAAGATGGCGCGGATATGGGGCCTTTGGCCAATGACAGACGACTGGCCGCCATGGAACAATTGACCGCTGACGCTATCGGACGTGGCGCAAGTATCAGGTCGGGCGGATCCCGTTTTGGTAACAAGGGCTATTTTTTCCAACCCACCGTGTTGACCGACGTGCCTTTGGATGCGGATTTGATGAATTCCGAACCATTTGGGCCCATCGCCATGATGGCGCCGTTTTCCAAACTTGACGACGCGTTGAAAGAAGCCAACAGGCTCAACTATGGGCTGGCAGCCTATGCATTCACCAACTCAAACACCGCAGCTATTCGTATCGGCCAGGAAGTCGAGAGCGGCATGGTATCAATCAATAATTTTGGTATCGCTGCGCCCGAAGTCCCATTTGGCGGCATCAAGGACAGCGGCTACGGGTCTGAAGGCGGCACAGAGGCCATCGCCGCCTTCTTGTCCACAAAACTGGTGTCACAGGCGGCCCTGTAAAGGGGCTTCGCGCCCAATATGAGCCCTTATGATTTGGGAAGCAGGTCCGCAAATTGGGGATAGGCCGCATCGAAACGGGTCTGCCAGTCGATCAGAGGCTGGCGGCCCGCTTCCCACTTGCCCGCAAACCTGACGGCCAGATAACCGAGCATGGCCCGCATTGCGAGGTGACCCGCATGGGCCCCGGCAGGCAGATCGGCCAAAAGGTCAATCAGGCGATCGAGCCCGCGTTCCACCTTTTGCCATTGCCAGTCAATCCAGGGGGCATGCTGCAGGTTTTCAGGCCGATACCGAAGCTCCCACATTATTGACTGCAAACAATCGCCAATCCCATCGGCCAAAGCTTCCAGCTGTTCCGCTTGAAGCCGCGCAGATGGTTCTCTTGGAAACAACAGTCCCCCGGTCTCCCGATCCAGCCATTGCACGATGTTTTTGCTGTCCCAGATCTCCAGCCCGTCGCACGTTATCAAAACCGGCACCTTTCCCAAGGGATTGGTAGTCAGAAATTCCGGCGTGGGTTCAAAAGTATTGGTTTGCACAGCCTCGGCCGCAAAGCCGCAAAGCGCCGCGGCCATGCGTACCTTTGCAGCGTAGGGCGACGCCTTGGAGAAAAGAATTTTGTTCGTCATTGTCAGCCTCCTTTCGGAGCATGCGCTCCACAAAATCTTGCACCCCATTCGTCCAAGATCGAACAGGTTCAGAACCGGGCCGGTGAACTGCCTGAAACAGTGGTATTCCAAATGGACCGTTTGCTGTCCGCAACCGTGCCGCCAGGGCAGCGCCATCTGAAAAACTCTTGCAATTGGGGGTCAGTTCACCGTCATGAACATTGTATAAGCCATTTATCTAGTCTATTGATAGATCAATGTACAAACGGATAATTTCACCATGCATCGGTGAATGCTCTGTGCAATATTATTAGTCGGAGGACAAATGGGACAGTCGGTTTCACAAAAGATAATTGCAAAGGCCGCAGGGCGCGATCATGTGGAGCCGGGCGAGTATGTGGTTGCAACGCCAAACTTCACCGTGTGTCAGGAAATCTCTTGGCCGGCCCGCAAGGCGATTATGGAACGAGCTGGCGTGAGCAAGGTCGCTCACCCCGAAAAGGTTGCGTTTGTCGTCGACCACACCACCTCCGCCGCCATGGGCACGAACTACTATAAAACCCACAAGGAAATGAAGGAATTCGCCCTGGCCAACGGCGCCCATTTCTTCGGCGCCGGCTCTGGTCTGCGGCACCTTGTCATGACGGAGAATGCTTTCGCGCGTCCCGGCGGGCTGATTTTTTCCGATGAGCCCAACATTGCAAGCGTAGGTGTTGTCGGTGCGCTCAACATTGCCATTTCATCGGAAGTGGTCGTCACCCAGTTCAGTGACAACAACTGGATGATGGTGCCCCGCCCCATTCGCATCAAGCTGCACGGAAAGTTTGCCCCCGGCGTAACCGCGCGCGACCTTGCCCAAACGCTCATCCGCGACTTTTCACAAACGGACACGCTCTCCCAGTCCTGTATCGAATATTACGGCCCGGCAATTGCCGATCTCGGCCTGGATGCGCGCCAGACCTTGCTGGCCTGCACATATCACGCCGGTGCCGACACAGCCCTGATGCCTGTGGACGAAAAAGCCCTGGCCTATATCCGCGAACGTGCACCTGATGGCCAGTATGAGGTTTTTGAGGCTGACCCGGATGCTGAATACGCATTTGAGACCAGCTATGATCTGTCCGCGCTCACCCCGATGGTGTCTGCGCCGCCCGAATTGCACAATGTATTGCCGGTCGAAAATTTTGCTGACCAGCGCATCGACCAGGCCGCGCTCGGCACATGTGCCAACGGGCGTCTGGAAGATTTGCGCATTGCAGCAGAGGTACTCAAGGGCAACAAGATTGCGCCGCATGTGACCTTCTACATCACCCCCGGCAGCCGCGAGGTCTACGCTGACGCCGCACGCGAGGGGCTCATGGAGATATTCATGCAGGCCGGCGCGACCATATTGGCACCCGGCTGCTCTACCTGTTGGGGATATGAGGGCTATATGGATGCTGGAGAAGTACAAATCTCAACGCATCAGATGAACTATCACGGCCGGAACGGCAGCCGGGAATCCCGGTCGTTTCTCTCAAGCCCGCACGTAGTCGCAGCATCCGCCATTAAGGGTTACATCGCAGACCCACGCACAATGATCGGCTGAAGCAGGCGTGTCCTAACGCGCGCGGGTCTGGTTCATCTTCTCAATAATCTGGTCGCGGCGCTCCTGAGCGCTGCGGTCAAGATTGTCATAAAGACTGTTTCCATGGGCATCTATGGCGACGGTAAGCGGTCCCAGTTCAGCGACATCCATCGCCACCAGTCGGTAGTGCGACACCAGATCGGTCCAGGCCACTTGTTCAATCTTTTGAATAGCCTTTGAGTGCAAGGGTGCACCACCGCCAAGAAACGACAGATAAACGCCGCCAACTTCCTTCAGTGCTTCCGCGCAGGCCGTGTTAAGCCCCCCTTTTCCGCCAACGCACCGCAAGCGGAAATGCCGGATAATCTTGGGCATCATATGGTTGAAGCGCGTGCTGGTCGTGGGGTTCATGTAGAGCACTTCCATGCCGCCCTCGGCATCCCGGCTATAGCTGCCCAGATGAAAGAATGCCGCTTCCACCAAATCAATCGGTATCTGCTTACCTTCATCGATGAAGTCGAGGATACGTTGATGGGTGGGCATGCCCGCTGTCGCCTTGATGGGGCCAGTCAGCGTAATCATGTCACCGAGCTTTAGGCTCTCGGCGGTTTCCCGGCTCATGGGCAGCTGAATATTGGGAAATGTATCCATGACTATTCCAGCCGCTCCACATGACCGTCACTGTAAATGCGCGCGCGCGTGCGGCGGTTGATCCAGCAATTGAAGGCAACCGCCACCGGCGTGAACCCATGCCCTGCGGCAAAGTCCACGTGCACCCCCAGAACGGTTGTGTCGCCACCTGTGCCCATCGGCCCATAGCCAAGGGCATTCACCGCTTCAAAAAGACGCTTCTCCATTTCGGCCACCTGCGGATCGGGATTGACCGAACCAATCTCGCGTAATGTCTGTTCCTTGGCCATTTTCGTGGAGAAGTCGAATGTGCCCCCTATCCCCACACCCATCACCACTGGCGGACAATGCTGGGCCCCCGCCTTGATGGCGACATCAAGGATATAGGTTTCAATCGTCTCCAGCGTCGGAAACGTAAACAGCTCCATCGCCGCCCATCGTCCCGAACCAAGCGCCTTGGGGGAGCAGACGATTTCGATATAGTCCGCATCCTCGATAAGATCATAGGTAATGATCGGCATATGCCGGCCAGCATAGCTGCGCTCATTAGTCATTGGGTTTGTGACGTGCTTGAGCAGCGGCGGCTGGATGGTTTCAACGAGGTGATCAAACCCCGCTCTGATTGCCGATTTTATGTTCGCATTCCAGTCAGCCTTGGTGCCAATGCGGACGAAATAAACCGGCACCCCGGAATCCGAACAAACGAAAGTGTCACCATCTTCGGCACGCTGGGCACTGGTAAGCATCATGTTGAGCGTGCGTCTTGCCGTCTCCGAGCTTTCCTTTTCGCGGGCATTGGCAAGCGCGCGTTTCGTATCCTCGGGCACCTTGCGCAACGCCCAGGAATAAAGGTCCTCGCTCAGCTTTTGTATATCGGCATCTTTAATTGTCATGATGAAGGCAACTCGGTGAGACTGTCCGGTTGCCCGTTCTCACCATACCCCAATTGAGGGGATGTACCCGCAGGCAACGGCACATGATGCGTATTCAGCATCATGGCAACCATCGTGTAATAGCCAACAATACCCGTGAGCTCGACAACGCCCTGTTCATCCCAGCGGCGTTTTATTGCCAGATAGGTTTTGTCAGAGACCGTTCCCGACATCTGCAACTCCTGGGTGAAGTCGTAAACCTCACGCATGGTTTCGTCGGTGAATTCCGGGCGCACACCGTCTCTGAGAGCATCGAGAATATCGGCAGATATCCCTGCCTTTTCTGCGATACCGCGATGAATGCAAAATTCAACTTCACTATTCCACCGGCGTGCACTCGCAATAATGGCAAGTTCGCTCAGCTTTTCCGGAAATACCGTGTGATAGCGGACAAATTCACCCAGCTTTTGCCAACGGTCAGCCATTTCAGGGCTGTGAATCGCAGCACGGATTGGACCAACCACAGCGCCTCGCGGCCCTGCAATCATATCCTCATATACGCGTCGCTGAGCATCAGTAAGCTCATCAGGCCCGGGCAGGCTGATACGCACACCGCGATGCGCGCCATTGGTTTTGTGCATGGCGTCGCCGGTCATTGGCTTTCTCCTTCATCCCAGCCAATTTCCGCAAGAATCTGTTTTGTGTGCTCACCAAGCAAGGGCGGCGGGCGATCAAAATCCAGAGGGGCATTGGCAAAATTCATTGGGCTGACGACTTGCGGCAGCTCGTCGACCAGGGGGTGCTTGAGTGTGCGCAGCATTTTCCGGTGCTTAACCTGTTCGTCTTCAAACACACGTGGAATGGTATTGATCGGGCCGCAAGGTACATTGGCCGCGCCCAGATCCTTGGTCCATTGATCCAGTGTCCGTGCCAGGAAGATTTCCGAAATCATCGGATGCAAGACATCCAGATTGCGCACCCGCGCCACATTGGTGGCAAAGTTTGGGTCGTCAGCCAGCTCAGGCTTACCGATCACACCGGCGAAACGTCGAAACTGGTCGTCATTGCCAACGGCCAGCACGATATGCCCATCCGCTACCGCAAACACATCCTGGGGTTGAATGTTCGGGTGCTTGTTGCCCTTGCGCGTCGGCGTCGCACCTGAGACGAGGAAGTTCATCGCCTGATTGGCAAGCATGGAAACCGACACATCCAGCATGCCAACGTCCACGCGCTCCCCTTCTCCCGTTTCGTTTCTGCGGGCCAGAGCTGCCAGAACGCCGATTGTGGAATACATGCCCGTCATGATGTCGACGATCGGCACGCCCACCTTTTGAGGCCCGCCACCGGCGACACCATCTCGCTCGCCAGTCACGCTCATCAAGCCGCCCATTGCCTGAATCATGAAATCATAGGCGACCTGGTCCTTACGTGGACCATCAAGGCCAAAGCCCGTGATGGAACAGTAGATTATGCCGGGGTTAATGGCCTTCAAGTCATCATAGCCAAGGCCATAACGGTCGAGCGTCCCTACCTTGAAATTCTCCAGCACGATATCCGAACGCTTGGCGAGCGCACGAACAAGCTTCTGGTCGCTTTCCTTTGAGAAATCGACTTCTATGGAGCGCTTACCCCGGTTGACCGAGAGATAATATCCCGACTCCGCGGTATCTTCCCCGTCACTGGTTTTGAGATAGGGCGGCCCCCAACCGCGCGTATCATCGCCAACGCCCTTGCGTTCAACCTTGATGACGTCGGCGCCAAGATCAGCAAAGATTTGCCCGGCCCAGGGACCGGCCATGATGCGGCTCAGATCCAGCACCTTGATATGGGAAAGTGGACCGCTCATGCTTGGCTGCTCATAAAATCTATTACCGGTTTGTTCGGATCGAATGTGGCGCTGACAGCCCCCGGAGACACATCATCCTTCGGCACCGTCGCATTGACGCTAGGCCTTGCAAGCACTTTGGCATGCCATTTGGCCAGGTTGGGAAACGCTTGCCGCCAGTGATTTTCCAGGTACCGGAAATCAAGTTGCCCGAGCGCGCAAATGATGGCGACATGCCCCAACCCAAACGCCGCGGAATCGAGCTGGTCAGCTTCGGCATTCAGACGCGCCATGGCCGCCCGGACCTTGCTCTCAAAGGCTTTGGGAAGAATTTCGGAAATGCCATTCGGCCGCGTCAATTCGGATCGCCACAAAAGCAGGACGTCGGTCAATCCATCGCCAAGAGCTTGCCACCGCAACTGGGCAAACCGCGCATCTCCGGCTTCTGGCAGCAGACGTGGACCACCCCCGGTTGCATCGAGATACTCACATATCACCCTGGAATCGAACAGCGACCGTCCGTCATCAAGAACGAGCGTTGGAATCTTGTTCAACGGATTGTCGCTCAGAAGGTCCTGATTGGGCATCGCCGCGAAAGCGACTACCGAGCGAACGCACTCCACCTCATCAAGCATTCCCTTTTCGCGCAATACAATCATCACCTTTCTGACAAAGGGAGATCGAGGCGACCAATGCAGCTTCATGGTCCGTGGCTCCTACGGGTAAGCGTTATCTCAAACGCACTCAAAATCAGCCGTAAAACTAACGGCCCGTCACCATAAAGTCAATCTTACGGACATTTGACTTTTATCGGACATACGAACGCTACGTCTCCGACACATTTTGCTATGCGCGAGGTATAGAGCTTAGGAAATCCAAGAGAATTTCATTGAAGGCGAGCGGCTGCTCATAGCAGGGCACATGCCCTGCATCAGCAATCACCTCAAACCTGGCGCCATCGATGCCATCACACAGCACCTTCATGGAAACAGGCATATTGCCATCATTTTCCCCCACCATAATGAGGGTAGGCACCGATATCTGCGCCAGCACAGACCGATAGTCATAATTTTGCAACGCACCGACACACGCAGCATAGCCCTCAAGCGGCACACGCTGCGCAACCTCAAGCGCCTTCACATGTTTACCCTCACTGCGAAACTGCGCGCTAAACCAGCGCTCGGCCATATCGGCAGCGATTACCGCCATGCCTTTGTCACGCGCCATATCGATCCGGGACTGCCACAAGTCACGCCCACCAGGCGCTGTTGCAGATTGACCATCACAAAGAACAAGACTGTTCACTCGCTCAGGCGCGTTCCGCAATACATCCAGAACCGTCGGCACGCCCATGGACAGGCCAACAAGGGTAGCCGAGGGTATCGAGAAATGATCCAGCAACGCCAAAAGGTCGCCACCAAGCTGCTCAAACGTGCACGCACCATCAGGAACACTGGTCTCCCCGTGCCCCCTTTGGTCGTAACGCAACACATTGTAGCGCCCGGCCAACGCATCGGCCTGAGCTTCCCAAATACTGAAATCTGTCAGGACAGAATTGGCAAAAACGATCCAGGGCAACCCCACGCCGGCGCGCTGTACAGCGCATTTTATGCGCAGTCCGTCGTGCTCCACCCACTCGATATCATAGGTCATAAAACTTCCCCCATACGTCATTAAGCCTATAATACATATTATTGGCCTTAATGATATATGGTCAAAAGAATTTTGTCCAAAATGTAGAGGACTGACGCCTGCTTAGCGCAGCTTGACGTCGAACCGCACGACTTTGCCGACATATGTACCCTGGGCAATCAGCACGGCAATGCCATTGCTATCAACGGCCCGCCGATAAACGTGAGCCACCGGGGCATTTATCGGCATGGACAACCATTCCGCAGTTTCAACATCTGCCGTGCCAACCGTAAGTGTTTGCTGGGCATCGACAATGTCCACACCCTCAAGATTATGAACCAGGCTCAACGCCGTTTTGGTCTCGATATCTTCCTGACTGATAAGGTCTCTGAGGCGCTCATCGACATAAACATCTGTCAGCAAAAACGGCTCATCGTGCCGCCAGTGCCGACGATGCAAATGACGATAGGATTCAGCATAATTGCCAGACATGTAAGGCACGTCACTCAGGATAACATTGCCCTCATCGGACAACACCTCGATGCGCGCCGCATGGCTGGGACGCAAAAGGCCCGACCAGTCTGTGCCCACAGCGCACCACAACTCTTCCTGAGGCCGCCGGCGCACAAAGGTCCCCTTGGCGCGGAACCTTTCGATCAGCTTTTCTTCCTCAAGCAAATCCAGTGCCTGCCGGATCGTCGCGCGCGCCACGCCACATTCAGCCGAAAGTTCTTCCACCGTAGGGATTTGCGCACCAACAACCCATTGCCCGCTGTCAATTCGCTGGCGAAACAAAGTCGCGAGTTGAATATAGCGCGAAATCGCACTCCTGCTGAAATCAACTGTCTTTTTTTGTGGTGTTGTCATGCGTCCCGTACCTTCTGCGTACCTTGCACTTACTATTTGTTTTCCCTGCGTGCACTCCCCACTGGGGGATTTAACCCAACCTATCTTACAAACACTAACATTAAACCCAAGATGACAGGCTAAATCATTTACCCTGGAATACCGGCGCACGCTTTTCCACGACCGCCCGGGTCGCTTCCCGCGCATCTTCGGTATGCATTAGCTGGGTGCTGTATGACTGTTCGCGTTCATACCCCTCTTCCACTTGCATGAACTCAACCTCGTTGAGCGCCTTCTTGCCAACACGCAGGCCAAGCGGCGCCTTTTTTGCGATCTTTTCCGCAAGCGTCATGGAGGCAGCCATCAACTCGGATGCCGGCACCACCTTTTGCACAAACCCCACCCGGTAGGCTTCATTGGCGTCAATTGGCTCACCGGTAAAAAACATCTGTCGCAGCAGTCCCTGCGGCAAGTGACGTCCCATATGGGCCGTCGCCCCGCACCGCCCCACATTGATTTCCGGCAACCCGAATGTAGCGTGATCGGCCGCAATCCGGATGTCGCACACAGAGGACAACACGCAGCCCGCCCCCAATGCCGGCCCGTTGACCGCAGCAATGGTGGGGATCACAGCATGACGCACCGCACTGAAAGTCCGCCGCACAATTTTGGCACGATGCGGATCTTCCTCGACAGTCGCCGCAAGAAACTCTTTCAGATCGAGCCCCGCGCAGAATGCGCGATTTCCCGCACCAGTCAAAATAGCGACATTGATATCGCTCCAGTCCGCCATTTCTTCAAAAAGATCGCCAATGTCTTCGTACAATTGCAAGGTCAGCGCATTCACCGGCAAACGATCCAAAGTTATGCGGGCAATGCCGTCAGATTTTTCTACCAAAAGACTCATTTATTTCCTCACACAGGCAAAATTCAGGTGGCATCGGGAATTGACTCGCGCCATAACTTCATTAAGCTAGGTTTATGATCTATTGTAAACCCTAAATGGCCAAAACCAACGCGTTGGCTTGGGAAAAATGAGAGTAAAGAATGCCTGATTCCACGGTGTCCACAGTTTTTGAAGACCTGCCAAACGGCGGCACGGCCGCGATCGTAACGATCGACAACCCTCCGGTGAATGCAGGCTCGGCGAAAGTCAGGCAGGATCTGCTGGATGCATTTGAGGCGCTGTCAAAAGCCACAGACCTGAAGGGTGTGGTATTGACGGGTGCAAACGGCAATTTTGTTGCCGGCTCCGACATCAAGGAATTTGGCAGCGAACCCGTCGCCCCCCATTTGCCCGAGGTCATCGCGGCAATCGAGGCATTCGACAAACCTGTGATCGCAGCAATCGATGGCGCGGCCCTTGGCGGTGGTTATGAACTGGCGCTTGGCTGTGATGGCCGGATCGCTTCGCCGCAATCAATGGTTGGTCTGCCCGAGGTGACACTTGGCCTCATTCCCGGCGCCGGCGGCACATTCCGCCTCCCGCGTCTTGTTGGCGTTGCCAAGGCAATAGAACTCATCACCGGCGGTATACGTGTCAAATCCGCCGAAGCCCTTGATCTTGGGATGGTCGACGCAATTTCAAACCAGAACCCTGTCGCAGATGCCTTGCAATACATTGCTGATGGCGCAGAAAAAAACCTGCTCCGTCAACGCACATTGCCACAACCCGACGAAGAGGGTGTCGCGGCGGCAGAAAAGGCAGCGCTGAAGGCGGCGCGTGGCGCAATTGCGGTGATGGCAGCCATTGATGCCATAAAATCTGCCGATGCAGCCGCCGACATCGCCCTGACCGCCGAGCGCAATACCTCTTTGCATCTCAGGCGCCAGCCACAAGCGCAGGCATTACAGCACTTGTTCTTTGCCGAGCGCGCCGCAGCCAAGCCACCAGCCGGGTCGCAGGCCAAAAAAATCCAGAAGGTCGGCATCGTTGGCGGCGGCCGCATGGGCACAGGCATAGCACTGGCATTTGCTGGTCACGGGTTCACCACTGTGCTTGTTGAACCCATTGCCGAAGTCGTCGAAAGCGCGAAAGCTGCGATATCCAGCCAAGCCAGCTACATGCTCAAGCGCGGGCGAATTACCGCCACTGAGCAGTTGACCGGCAACATCAGTTTCGGTGCAATCCCGGACCTCGCAAACTGCGACCTGATCATTGAAGCGATTACCGAAGACATGACCGCAAAAAAGGCCTTGTTTGCCGAAATTGACCGGGTGGTTTCCAAAGACGCAATTCTTGCAAGCAACACCTCATATCTCGACCTCAATGAAATGGGGGGCGCGGTCAGCGATCCATCGCGATTTGCTGGATTGCACTTCTTCAATCCCGCCAACATCATGAAACTGGTGGAAGTCATACGGGCCGACAAAACCGCCCCTGACGTCATCGCAACACTTTTGCGCCTGTGCCGGAAGCTGGGCAAGGTGCCTGTTATCGCGAGGGTAGGCGATGGCTTCATTGGCAACCGCATATTTGCCGCCTATCGTGCACAATGTGAATTCCTCCTCGAGGAAGGCTGCCTGCCCCACGACGTGGACGAGGCAATGCGCGCCTTTGGCATGGCAATGGGTCCCTTCGAGGTATTTGATCTGGCGGGGCTCGACATTGCCTGGGCAAATCGCCAGCGTCTGGCAGCAACCCGCCCGGATAACGCCCGCTACGTATCGATACCCGATCAGCTTTGTGAGCAAGGCCGGTTTGGCCGCAAGACCGGAAAAGGCTGGTATGACTATCAGTCAGGTAAGGCACAGCCAGACCCGGAAGTTCATGAACTTGTCTTGGCGGCATCCCATGAAAAAGGTATTGAACGCCGCGCGTTTACACACGAAGAAATTCAGCGCCGCTTGCTGAGCGCAATTATCAACGAAGCTTGCCATGTGCTGGACGAACGTGTCGCTGAACGACCTGCTGACGTCGACCTCACACTCGTTTATGGTTACGGTTTCCCTTCGTTAAAAGGCGGCCCGCTGCATTGGGCTGCACACCAGCCGCAAGACGATATCAGCGCCGGAATTGATGAACTCATTGCAGCGAGCGGCCCGACAGCGAAGGCGGCTCCCAATATTTCAGCAGTCCTGGATGCATCAAAAAGACCGTAAAACCCTCGGGAAACACCCGCTTTCACCCAACAACCTGCGGGGTATGACTTTACAAAGGCCATTAAGCTAGCTTATAAACATTATAAGTTTCGCAAGCTCATCTCTTTGCAGTTTTTGCGAGATAACTTCTAGGGAGGAATACATGAAAATAACTGCAGCTCTAAGCCTTGCTACCGCACTGACGCTTGCCGTAGCTCCTGCTATCGCGCAAGAGTTTCCCAGCAAGCCGATCACACTGATTAATCCATATTCTGCTGGTGGCCCTGCTGATTTGATCAGCCGCACGCTTGCCGAAGGCATGAGCAGCCTGCTTGGCCAGCCAGTTGTAGTGGAAAACCGCACAGGTGCCGCCACCGCGATCGCCGCGACCGCTGTCGCTGAATCGCCAGCGGACGGATACACTTTGCTCATCGCGGGTTCCCCCACGCACATCGTGGTCCCCGCGCTGCAAAGTGTGAACTACGACGGCATCAAGGATTTCACGCCTGTTGCAACAGTCGCGCTGGTTCCCAACGTTCTCGCTGTGAACAAGGATTCTGGCATCACCTCAGTTGAGCAATTGGTTGCAAAAGCTAAAGAGGGTGATGACGTGGTCAGCTTTGCCTCTGTTGGCAATGGCAGCCTTCCGCATCTCTCCAGCGTGTTCTTCCAGCTCGAAACCGGCACGAAAATGGTGCACATTCCCTATAAAGGCGCCGCACCGGCTGTCGCTGACATGCTCGGCGGCAATGTTGACATGGGCTTCTTGAACGCCCCGCCCCTCATGCCGCATTTTGAATCCGGCGATTTGATTGCCCTGGGTGTGGCTGCTGGTAAACGCTCCGCAAAACTGCCAGACGTTCCCACCATGGAAGAGCTTGGTTTCAACGGTTTTGAAATGAGCACCTGGTACGGCATTTCAGCACCCGCCGGCACACCTGACGACGTAGTCGCCAAACTCAGCGACGTTATTGGCGAAGCGCTGGCAATGCCAGAAATCGCAGAACGCCTTGCGGAACGCGGTGTCGAGGTAAACTACATGACCAACACCGGTTTTGGTGAGCTGCTGGCAACCGATTCCGAGCGCATGCTTGGTCTGATTGACAGTGCTGGTCTCGAAAAGCAGTAAAAACTGATCCAAAACAACGGGGTCGCCATGTCCACGGCGGCCCCGAACTTGTACGCTATAGATCCAAACACACACTGCCTGGCGGGAACGAAATGACCAAGATACAAGGTCGGGTCTGGAAATTTGGCGATAATATCAGCGCCGATGACGGAATTATCCAATACTCTCAAGTGCCCAACCTGGGCACCTTCGATATACCGGCACTCAAGGCGATGTGCTTCGCAACGATAATGCCGGATTTCCCGCAAAAAGTGCAGCCCGGCGACATCATCGTTGCAGGCCGCAATTTTGGCCATCACAGCCATCCCCATGCCTGCGTCGCAATGAAGGAATCGGGCATTGCCGCCGTTCTGGTGGAGAGCTGTGACTCAGCGTTTGTGCGCAAGGCGCTCAATGTGGGCCTGCCCATTATTCCCTGCCCCGGCATTTCTGACTTTGTCGAAGAAGGCGATGAAATACGCACGGACCTGGCAACAGGAATAGTGGCAAAGGCCGGCGCAGAAAACACGCTGCAATACAGACCTTTTGCCGCCCAGATGATTGAGGTTTGGCAGGCAGGAAATCTTGCAGATGCCCTGAGGCAACGACTATCACAGGCAGACATTGCATGACCCAGAGCGTCGAAAAACAACGAAAATTCAATATCTGGGAAAGCGCGACCGCAGCCGTTCTGGCGCTGATTGGCGCTTACATGATCTGGCAGGGCTTTGGATACGGTTTCGGCACATTGCGCCAGATGGGCGCGGGATTTTTTCCCGTGACAGTCGGCGCGGCGCTGGTCGTGTTCGCCATTGGCATTATCTTTGAGACGCGCTCGAGCGAAACCGCCAACCCAAACCTGCCATGGAAACCGGTAATCGCTATCGCCATTGGCCTTGGAGCGTTCGCAACGCTCATTGATCCGCTTGGGGCAATCCCGGCGACATTTTTGCTTATTTTCATCGCCATGACTGGTGATTCAACCGTGAGTTGGAAAGCACGGTTCCTGACCGCGGCCAGCATTGCCGCGTTGGGATATTTGTTTTTCGGGATTGTCTTCAGACTCTCCATTTCTGCGTTCTGGTGGTGACAATGGACATTTTTGCCGATATCGCGCTTGGCTTTCAACGGGCAGTTTCTCCCGATGCGCTCTTGTTCTGTTTTCTGGGTGTAACGATTGGCACCTTTGTTGGGGTATTGCCGGGCGTGGGTGCGCTCGCAGCGGTCGCGTTGTGCCTGCCGTTTACCTATTATCTTGATCCCACAGTCGCGCTGATCATGCTCGCAGGCATATTTTATGGCGCGCAGTATGGCGGCTCAATCGCCTCGATCCTGCTGAACGTGCCAGGCACGGTCACAGCGGCGGTAACCGCCCTTGACGGCAATCCCATGACAAAACAGGGCCGCGCCGGTGTCGCCTTGTTCACCGCCATGATGTCCTCGTTCATCGGTGGCTCCATCGCTATCGTGCTGATGATGATGTTCACGCCGATGCTGGCGCAGTTTGCTCTGCGTTTTTCGTCGGCTGAATATTTCATGATCATGTTGTTGGGCCTTATCGCCGCTTCAACAATTGCGCCCGGATCTCAGCTGAAAAGCCTTGCCATGATGGCCGCCGGTCTGGCGATCGGGCTCATCGGTTCGGATCTGAATACCGGCACGATGCGCTTTACATTCAACCGGATCGAACTGACCGATGGCATCAGCCTGGTATCCGTTGCCATGGGCCTGTTCGGGGTTGCCGAAATTCTCAACAGCATTGGCGGCAAGCGGCCTGAAAAAATCGACGCCAGAAAAATCAACTTCCGCACGATGCTGCCATCGCGGGCAGAGCTCAAGCAAATGGTAAAACCCATTTTGCGCGGCACCTTCATTGGTGCCGGCATTGGTGCCCTGCCCGGCTCCGGCGCTGTGGTTGCAACCTTTATGTCCTATGCCGTTGAAAAGAAGGCAGCCAAGGACCCGTCACGCTTTGGCAAGGGCGCGATTGAAGGCGTGGCCGCGCCGGAAGCGGCAAACAACGCATCGGTCCAAACCGCATTTATCCCAACCCTCAGCCTTGGCATTCCCGGCGACGCGCTGATGGCCTTCATGCTGGGTGCCATGCTTATTCACGGCATCGTTCCAGGGCCGCAGTTTATCATCGAACAGCCGGTTATTTTCTGGGGTCTGGTCGCAAGCTTCTGGATCGGCAACATCATGCTTTTGGTGTTGAACCTGCCCCTGATTGGCATTTGGGTGCGTATGCTCTCAATCCCTTATCAGATCCTTTATCCGGCCATGTTGTTCTTCATCGCCATCGGTGTCTATTCTGTCCACTATCAGGTCTTTGACATCTACATGGTCATGCTTTTCGGCGTGATCGGCTTCTTCATGAACAAGTTCGGGTATCCGGCAGCACCGTTATTGCTCGGTTTCATCCTCGGCCCGTTGATGGAAGAACACTTCAAGCGTGCATTGCTCATGTCGCGCGGACAGTTCGATATTTTCTGGGAACGCCCGATCAGCGCGGTGTTCCTGGCTATCGCGGCATGTCTGCTGGCCTATAGCGTCTTCACCATGCTGCGGCCGCGCAAAAAGCCGACAAACTCATCTGAGGTATAAAATGTCAAAGCGGCACCAGTTGCTGGTCGTTGCACCAATTCCGCCTGAATTGCGTGCCCGGCTTTCACACGACTATGACCTTGTCGACAAACGTCCGGAAGCGGGCGCGGTTTTGCCCGGCTTTTCCGTGGCCGTCACAACAAGCATCATGGGCTTGAATTCGGCCGAGATGGCCGCCCTGCCCGATCTTGAACTGCTGGCCTGCAATGGCGCTGGCGTCGACAAGATCGACCTGGCTGAAGCGGAACGGCGCGGCATAACCCTTCAGCACACCCCTGATGCCGTAACCGATGACACAGCGGATACCGCAATCTCCTTGATGTACGCCACCCTGCGCCGGGTCGCAGAAGCAGACCGCTTTGTGCGGGCCGGCAAGTGGAAATCGGAACGCATGACGCCTTCAAGGCGGGTATTCAATGCCAAACTCGGCATTGCCGGGCTTGGCAAGATCGGCAAAACCATTGCCCGGCGTGCATCAGCGCTTGGCATGGACGTAAGCTATTACGGCCCGCGGAAAAAAGACGACGTCGACTATCGCTATTACGCTGATCTGGCACAAATGGCTGAAGCCGTTGACGTGCTCACGCTCGCCTGCCCCGCCTCCCCCTCAACCGAGGGACTGGTGAATGCTGAGGTCCTGCGCGCGCTCGGCCCGAATGGCTATCTTGTCAACATATCGCGCGGCACGGTTGTCGACGAAGAAGCGCTGCTCGACGCCCTTGAAGCGCAAACCATAGCCGGCGCGGGACTGGATGTATTTCTGGGCGAGCCCGATATCAATCCACGCTTTTTCGCGCTCGAGAATGTCGTTCTTCAGCCCCATTACGCAGCCGTGACGACACAAACCAGAAATGACATGGCTCACCTTCTCGAGCAGACCATTTCGGCCTTTTACAAAAACCAGGGCAGCTAAAAATCGCGCCCGCGTGTCCAACCTGACAGGAAATTTTTATGTACTACGAACCTGAAAATGGCCACGGCCTTCCCCACGATCCCTTCAGAGCAATCGTCGCCCCGCGCCCGATCGGCTGGATTTCAACAGTCGACAAAGAGGGCAACATCAATCTTGCGCCATACAGCTTTTTCAACGCTGTCTGCGGCAAGCCGCCAATGGTTTGCTTTGCCACCGAAGGCATGAAACACAGCGCCGTCAACGCAATCGCCACCGGTGAGTTTGTCGTGAACCTGGCCACCCGCCCCATGGCGGACAAAATCAACAAGACCTCGACAGTGGTCGACGCAGACGTGAACGAGTTCGAATTCGCCGAAATCGAAGCTGCCCCCAGCAAGCGCGTCGCCGCCCCACGCGTCAAGGATGCCCCCGCCGCGCTGGAGTGCAAAGTGCTGCAATCGGTGCCACTCACCGGCCTCGACGGAGCCCCCACGGACCGCGCAATGATCATCGGTCAGGTTGTCGGCGTCTATATCAATGAAGATTACCTGACGGACGGCCTGTTTGACATCGTCAAAGCCCGCACCATCGCCAGACTGGGCTATCGCGATTACTCCGAGGTCACCGAAGTGTTCAGCATCGTCCCCCCGGCCTTCGTCTTCAATCACTAGCCGAAAGCACCACCGCAATCGCCCATCCCAACAAACCGTCGCCAGAACGGGTGAGGGTTGGCTTTGCGTACGGACGTCACGCATAGCCAACATCAACACCACCCGCTCGTCGCATTGTCGTAGGCCCGACACCTCCCCGGTGCCGTTCCGGTCAACATTGGGACAAAGGGGCACACGAAAAGACCGAAACAAAGGCCAATCTATTGGAATCCAATTTGCGAATAGGGCTTAAGATATTTCCCACATTGATAATTACAAACTTGTGGGCACATCCCGAGGCTAGTCTACTTTAAGGAATGGTTCCAACTCATCACTTGTCGCTACTCGGCAATTAGCAAGTTCGGCATCTCTAACGCTAAAATACCTATCCCCAGATTCCGTGTCGCAGAACCCACTATGGCCAGCACACGCTTCAGGGCAATGGTTGGTAATTGTAGTGTTCGTCTGGAAGAAACCACCTCCAAAATAGTTGGTTACATTATCAGAGGTGTTATAGCAAAATATTACTGACGGCTTCGTTGTACAAATCTTGCCCTCCAAAGCATAACCTCTGGATCGGGCATAATATGCTTCGTAATCAGCTTTTTCTGTTTCATCAATTAGCTCGCCGAGCGCGGATACAGTTGCTGAAATACTGCCGCCGCCCTGTGCGAGACCTTGAAGAGCATTTAAAATAGCCCTGTTCTTTCTGCTGGAAGCTTGTTGTTCCTCTTGCATGCCTCTCATTTTAACGATGAGGCTTGCATATGTGGGATCCTCTGGATCAAATTCCGGAGCGTATCCAGCCTTGATAGGCAGAAGTCCACCTGCAATGAATATTTGCCGATAGAAGCCGCCATTATCACCTTCCATTTTAACCCGTACGAATTCAGTGCTCCCAATCATGGAAAGTGCCTGGAGAGATAAATCACCGAGGCTTCTGATTGCATTTGCCTCTATCTGGGTTATCGCTTCCCCTGCCTTAAAGCCTCCAAAGTAAGCGGGGGACAATGGCGCAACGTATTCAATGACGTTTGAGCTGTCATTCATGACAAGCCCAAAGGCATTGAACACTAAATATTTTTGCCAGATGTCAGGGTCCTGGGACGCTGGAAACTGCGAAAGGGGAAGGCCAAATGAATTTGGATGATCGTACGACTGTGGATTTACAAAAAACGTATCGACATCGGAGCCGCCCCCATACCGATAATTTCTAAAACGCGTGTAAATTCCTGTGTCAGAATCTGGAACGCTCCCAAAACTGAAGCCAAGCTTTCTTACATTAGGGTCTTCAAAAAGTTCCTTTGCACACAGCGCGTCAGCACAGGAACCCTGGAGGCCTTCGGTTCCAGCCGTATAAACAAATATTGTTTCTAGGAATTTATCACCTGTGTTCATTCCATGAAGGAAAGCAGGTGATCCTATCAATATTTCTCCTATGCGAAATGTCCCGTCTGGGCCAAATATCTCCGCACCAAAGTTCTGAAGTGCGATCGCATTTGCTTCTGCAATTATCTCCGGAGCGATAATATCAATTTTTGCTTCTGTGTTAGAGGTATTTGAAATAGATTTATCGGAAATCAAATTGCTTTTTAGTTCATCGATCTTTGGGCAGGCCTCAGCATGTCCACCTTCACACGCCATTATATACAACTCTAGGGCGCGCGCCTTATCTTGAGCTACATTAAAGATGCCAGTTTCATAATCTCTACCTAAAGCATAGCAATTTCTCGCATAGCCGAGTTCGCACGACTTTATCAGTAATTTATATTTTTGGACTTTTTCTGGTAAGGGCAGATTGTTGCTTGCATCATCACAACTTTTTGCGTGCCCACCTTCGCACGCCCTAATGTATAGCTCTACAGCACGCGACTTGCGTTCTGTCGCTGTTTTTTCGCGGATTTCTTCGTAATACAAGGCATTGTAATGATCTCCTGCGCGCGCGCAGGCCTCAACATTATTGCCGTTGCTCTCACATATCGTTTCGTCGGCGGTCATCGATTGAGCAATTGCTGGATATCCAGCAAGAAGAACAATTCCACCAAGCAAGTAAATAAATGAACTAACAATCCGCATAGACGGCTCCTCAGAAAGCGCGACCACACGCATTAGATTTTTTAATAAGGCACCGAAAACAATCCAACGCCCAGATGATTTAACTAAAGGCAGCAGATTGCCATGGCCCCTACCCTATTTCAATTCTCAATTTGGCATCGCATGGCATGGAACACATCGCAAAATCCAACCATTAGAATAAAAACTGAAATCACATGAAGTGTCGTAGCGGAGGAGAGACTTGAACTCCCGACACGCGGATTATCATTGAGGCTAGGAAATCCAGCGGAGCACCCCTTACCTGCTCATGCTGTTGCGTCTAATGATTGATCGCATTTAAGATTAACGCCCCAATCTGTTTCAACGTCGCTCAACCTGACGCATTCAAGCGCGGCCGCTTTGAACCCCAAGTGAAACCCAAAAGCTTGCCGCTCAGATATTTTCAACAACTCAAGGCAGCTTAGCTCAACACGCATCAGACGATGGTAGTAACGCGTCGCTTTTCTTTTTAAGTTTCACAAATCCCGCGTACGGCCGCCAGGGGGTTTTTGGTGTCGCCATTCAGGATTTCCAGAACTTGAAGCTTACATTTACGATCTTCAAACGATGTGATCGTTGTGGGCGCATTGTAAAAGCTGTGCCCAAACACAATTCCTGCGCTTTGCACATCCGCAACTTGCAATGTCCATGTGCTCTCACAGAAATCGTAACTCTTTCCGCCCTCGACAGTTACCCGAACGTTCAAAGGAAGACACTGCACATTTTGTATGGTTGATCCTGATGGAAGCGACTCGGATGGCGTGTTTGCCAACGCTGTTTCAATGTCACCAAGGCGCTGTTGAAGTTTAGAGGTTTCTAAAGAAACCGCCGTTTCCGCTCTAGCTTCAACTGCTCCAATTGCACGATCTTGCGCTTGGAGACGTCCTTCGAGGCCTGATAAGTCGACCTTCAAAGCCTCAAATTTTGATACCTCATCTCTCATAGCTGAAAGCTTGCCATCAACTTCAGATATACTTGCTGTGAGGCGGTTCATTTCAGTGTAGACGTCTTTGGCGACCCAGGCACCGGTAGCGATCATGGAAACAAAAGTGCCAATCAAGACAAAATTGGCTATGGAAGAAAAAACACTACGCTCGCTCATATCGGCTGTCCTTAAGTCGCAAAATTCAGTGGCTTTAAAATCAAAAGAGAATTGAGGTCCGCAATACCAAAATCAAATTGTACTATAAGAATTTAATTTCCAATTATACGCGTTCACCCTCGCCCCCCACCCCAAACCATACCCTGACACGCGGACATTGCCATCTTGTTTTAGACGGCATGAGGAAGAAGCTGACACCCAAAACAATCGACGCGCAGCCAACTGCGACCGGCAAACGCTATGAAGTGAACGACACCTTGCTGCCCGGCCTGCACCTGCGTGCGTCAGCCACAGATGGGAAGGTGTTCTACATCGCCAAGCGCGTAAATAAGCACATTCGCATCGGCGCGCATACCATCGCCGCAGTGACTCGCACATGATGAAATGTTCGCCAGTAGCCCCGAGCGGTGCAGTCGCCGAGGTCATAATCCTTCACCATGCGCCTTTGGGGACCACCGAATGGCCAAGCCGCCCCTCCACTAGGTCCGAGGGCTCTCGAAACCTCAGACCGAGGCCACCAGTGCTGCTATCAATTTCTGATCATGACCCGGCAAAAGCCATCCACCTTTGGTTGCCTGATTTGGGTGACGGGTGGGTGCCAATGCCGGGTTTTGGGGTCGCATTCACACCTGTCGGACGTGCGGCAGATCTGGTGAAGCAATGCAACTGCCAACCGCCCGAGAACTTCACTTCAGGGAAAAGCCAGCCTTCTTAAGTTTGCGCAACAAGCTGGCATAATAGGCGCTGCCGGCCGCTGCCCTGGCCTCATATGCGCGAAGCTTAGGTTTGATGGCGCAGGCGTGACCCAGCTCTGTCATAATTTGAAATGCCCGAACATAATCCTTCTTCATGTTACAGCGGTCGGCATATGTCTGGCCTGCCAGCAACAAACTCGCAGCTTCCATCTTGGTAGCGTTATTGTGGTTCATCTTGGCCATGACCTCCTTACAAGTAACGGTCATAACCCAGTATGGAAGCTGGCTGGTAGGGTAGTAACCGCCACAGCCCGCATATGCCGATGTCGGCAGGAAAGAAAATGCAATTAACAGCAATAACAAACGGCGCATCAAAAAATCCTATCTAAATAAACATCACGGTATCGCAGATTTTTTCACGGCGCAAAATATCCTACAGGCACCAGTTTTGATTTTCCCTGACAAGTCTTCTGAGGCCATCTTATTGGATAAATCGCCCAAGCAAAAAGAGACGATCAATGCCTGGTCAATGTAGATCTGCAAGATTTCTTCCCATCCATCTCAGAAAACCGGATCACCGGCCTTCTCGAATCTTTCGGCGATGTCCGCTTCGGAAAAAACAGGGCAGCTTCAGTCATAATCGACGTTCAGAATTCAGCCGACCTTTGCTGCTTGGCGGCGAATTGACGGGAAGGATTTACATGGCGAGCGAGACTTCCTGCGAATTTGCAGCCCGGTTAGCTATCTGAACCAATATCGCACTGCATTCCATCGGCGCAACCTAGAGCTAGGGTGTCGATATTCGGCTCCTACGCACTAACAGGAGAAATGCCATGATGAGTAAATTACGCGTTGCAGTGGCCGCGCTATTTTTTGTGCTGCCATCTACAGGGTTCGCACAAGACGGAACAATTCTGGTGATTGCCAGCCATCCAGTGGTTGACTATGCGCAATGGCGCACTGTCTATGATGGTTTTGCTGACGAACAGAGGGCGGGCGGCGTTCTGGAAGAAGAGGTTCTTCGAGATATTGAAAACCCGAACATGGTTTATGTCTTGCATCGGTTCACAGACGTGCCTGCTGCGAACGCCTATTTTGCGTCACCCGTTCTTCAAGCAGGGATGAAAGATGCCGGTGTTGCCGGGCCGCCCACGATCACGATCATTCGATCCGCGGATTAAGAAGTGTGGAAGTAATCCACCTCGCAAATCAATTTTTTTGGCCCGGGCAAATCTCGGGCCAAGCCCTGTTTGAAGAGCCTTGAAGCATTGGCCCCTGTGCGAATGGCTTTGTCACTGATTTAGAAATTTGCCTTTCCGCCGTCCCGCGGAAATTTTTCGCCAACAAATTTCATAAACTCGCGTACTCGCGGTTCCTGGTACGCCTCCTTCGATGCAACAAGCCAAAGTCCGCTTTTCATTTCATTGTCTGTGAAACACATCAAAAGCTCGGACAATTGATCGCCTTCGACACAGGGAAGCGCTCCAACCGCCTCTTCAGTGCGAAGCGATGCAGCCATGGATACAACAGAATCCACGGTGCCGGCAATTTTCGATCGATCCAAATGCTGATCTACATAACTCATAGCCTGGATCCCCTTCATCATCGCGTCAGGGAAACACAGGTAGGCGTGTTCCTTTAACTCTTCGATGGAGCGCGGCATGCCCTTGGCGGCCAAATATGACTTGCTACAATAAATGCCCCATCTGACGGGCGGAAGTTTTCTGGCGACTAATGTGTCGCCCGAAATTTTGTCAGCTGCACGCAAAGCAACATCTGCCTCGCCATTTTCCAGCGATATGTAGCTTTCAGCTGAATTCACCTCAAACTGAACGTCTGGGTTGTTTTTACGATACTCAGATATTATCGGAAGCATCCAATGCGCCATGCTGGAGTGAGCAGCAGTCACGCGTATTTTCCCGCTTGATGCCCTCCCAAGATGGGTGGCCCTCGTTTTGACGCTTTCGGCGGCTTCACCCATGCTTGCAGCCACTTCAAGCATATTTCTGCCCTGGGCAGTCAGTGCGTATCCCCTGGTATCGCGTTCAAAAAGCGTCAGCCCCAGCGCCGTTTCCAGCGCCTGCATACGCCGTCCAACCGTCGTCTGGTTGATGTTCAATTTTCCCGAGGCCGCCAAGGTAGAGCCTTCTCGCGCAACCGCAAGAAATATCCTGATGTCATTCCAATCCAGCATCAGCACTTCCCCTGAATGTCATTCTGCAACGAAGCCTGACCAAACTGCAAGAACGTAGATACCGGGCGATGGGTGCTTGAGCCATCATCGCTTTGTGAAGCAGTACATTTAGGAGAAAGCAAATGACCACATTGCCCATCAAAACCCGCGAAATGCACAACCACCATATGGATAGCACGATCTGGAACGATATCGACTTTCGTGACGATGATATCGTCATAGCGACCTATGCAAAGTCAGGTACATCCTGGATGCAGCAGATCGTAAGCCAGTTGATCTTTCAGGGGCAGACGGACTTGCCCGTCTCGGAAATGTCTCCCTGGGTTGATCTTCGTGTGCCACCGAAAGAGGTTAAACTTCCCGCAATTGCCGCACAGACCCATCGCCGGTTCTTGAAAACCCATTTACCGGTCGATGCCTTGGTCTTCTCGGAAAAGGTCAAATACATCTATGTCGGCCGCGACGCCCGGGATGTGATGTGGTCCCTGCACAATCACCACACCAACGCGAACGCCAGTTGGTACGACGCCCTCAACAACACACCTGGACGCGTCGGCCCCGAGATTGGAACGCCCCCCGAAAGCGCTGCGGAGTATTTCACCCATTGGCTGGACAATGAGGGTGCGCCATTCTGGCCCTATTGGGAAAATGTCCGCAGCTGGTGGGAACTGCGCGATCAGGCCAATGTGAAGCTCATCCACTTTGCAGATCTAAAGCATGATTTGCCTGACCAGATTGTCAAGATCGCCGCATTTCTCGACATTGAGGTGACGCCCGACACGATGGAGAAAATCCTGCATCATTGTTCATTCGACTACATGAAAAACCATGCCGCAGATTCTGTGCCACTGGGTGGTGCATTCTGGGATGGCGGTGCAAAAACCTTCATTCACAAAGGAACAAACGGGCGCTGGAAAGACTCACTGCCACAGGCGACAAGCGAACGTTACGAGCAAATTGCTATCGCAGAACTGGGTGAGCCTTGCGCCAACTGGCTCAAAAACGGCACGTTGTAAGCCGTAGTCTGGAGCGGCGGTCAGAGACGCCGCTTTCACCCACGGTCCTTTTCAGATCGTCACTGATCAGGATCGCCCAGCATCAGGTTGCCGACCATAGGGTACAGAAATCCGTTTTCGATGACGCCCCGTCGCCGCGGCAAAGCTGCATAAAAAACCTTGGTAGATATGGATGACAGCAATTCCGTAACTATTATTTTTCAATGGGACACCGTTGAACGCGCCCAGGCATTCGCGGCGGATCCAATACTCGAAGGGGCGAGTATTGGCCTGGGACAGGCATCGACGCCACCGTTAAGTTGAGGTCCAGCTAATCTAGGGTTGTCCCTGACAAGGCTCTTTTGGTCGTCTTATTGGATAGATCGTCCAGCCACAAAGGAGACGATCAATGGCCAACACCATCACCCTCAAACAGCTCTGCACCGAACTGAAACTCGACCCACGCGAAGCTCGCGAACGTCTGCGTACGGCGGCACGTGACCCAAGGAAGCATCCTGAACTGGCGAAGATGCACAAACCTCGCGCACCTTGGAGCTGGGTAAAGGGATCAGCCGGGGAGAAGGAGGCGAGAGCGGTTTTTGACAAGCGCTAATCCTATGTTATCCAGTTTGCGGCAAGGATGGTTCACTGGGCATTTTCTTGAAAAGAGATCAACATGGCCGAAACTCAAATTGAGTGGACAGACGCAACTTGGAACCCAGTTGCAGGATGCAAAATACAATCAGCTGGTTGCACCAACTGCTACGCGATGCAAATGGCAAAGCGTTTGGAAGCGATGGGAGTTGATAAGTACAAAGGCCTCACAAGACGTTCTGGTAAAAGGACAGTTTGGAATGGCGTTGTCCGCGAAGATCGCAGCGCTCTGGATACACCCAAAAGCTGGAAAAAACCTCGAAAAATATTTGTAAACTCAATGAGCGATCTATTCCATGAGGCCGTTTCAGAGGCATTTATTTTAGATGTCTGGCAAGTAATGAAAGAAACACCGCATCACAATTATCAAATATTGACCAAGCGCCCTGATCGAATGGCAGACATTATCGGTCGTAACTTCCCAACCCCCTTGGCGAATGTATGGCTCGGCACAAGTGTCGAAGACGAAAACGTAAATAGTCGAATTGACGACCTGCGCACCGTGCCTGCAGCAATCCGATTTATCTCGTTCGAACCGTTAATAGGATCGGTAGGAAGGGTGGATTTGGCAAAAATCCATTGGGCTATTGTTGGAGGGGAAAGTGGCCATCGCGCTAGGCCGATTAAAGAAGAGTGGATAGACAACATCTTTCAACAGTGCCTTCAGCAAGATGTAGCCTTTTTCTTTAAGCAATGGGGCACGTGGGGCAAAGACAATAAAAGGCGCTCAAAGAAGGCAAACGGTCGAGAATACAAAGGTCGAGTTTGGAACGAGATGCCCGCAAGTCTTTCACTTTAGCATTTCTGCCATTTAGCAGAAAGGCACAACCAATTCCGCTGAAAAGATAACGTAGTGTGTTGACAAATCATAGCGCAATGCGTTGGCTCACATTATGAAAAATCCATTTAGGTGGGATGGTGCCGGGTCGGCACCATCGATAGAAACCCACACTAAACGCAAACTTGAAGTCATTAAGAATTATCTCGATGTTTATTTTGATACGGTCGTTCCTAACCCAGCGACTGACGATCTCAATATAACATTGGTAGATGGTTTCTGTGGTGGCGGATTGTATATTGATGGCACGGAACATGTTCCGGGCAGCCCGCTACTCTTGCTTCAAGCAGTTTCAGAGGCCACCGAGCGTCTAAATGAAAAGCGCATTAAACCACTGAAAGTGAATGCAAGGTTCATATTTATCGACATCAACAGGGACCACGTTGAAAGCTTGAAACGGGTGGTCATGTCGTCAGAATTTTGGGATCAAAACAAGAACAACATCAGTTTTATAACAAGCAGCTTTGAAAAAGCGCTACCAGATATAATTCAAACAATTAAATCAAAGCAACGCGTCGGACGTTCTATATTTGTATTGGATCAAAAGGGCTATAAAGACGTCCCGATGACCACCATTCAAACGATATTCAAGCACCTCGACCGCGCAGAAGTACTTCTGACTTTCGCTATAGATGCAGTCTTGAATTATCTAAGAGAGCAATCTTCTTCAGAGCAATTGTATCAACAGTTTGGTGTAAACGAGGAATTCGTCGCTTTTTGGAACGAAAAAAAGGACGATGACGAGTTAGGTCGCGCGGTGACCCAGCAGGTGCTTATCAACAAAATCCACAGTAGAAGCGGTGCACAATATTTTACGCCCTTTATGCTATGGTCGAACACCGACAATCGATGGATGATGTTGGCCCATATGTCTCATCACCAAGCTGCTCGTGACAAAATGCTGTCCGTTCATTGGGATACACAAAATAGGTTTACACATATTGGCAAGGGCAGCTTATTCCACCTAGGCTTCGACTATCGGAATTTTGAATCTCGCAACAGCCTATTCAATTTCAATGAAAACGACTTGCTCAAACTAAAGAACGAACTAGAAAATGAGCTTCCACGAGAACTTCATTCAGTTGCTAGTTCTGATCAGCAGATCAATGTGAAGGACTTTCTGGCAGCAATTGGAAACCGCACTGCAGCACGAAACGAACACATTTTTTCAGCACTGACTAAGCTTGCCCAAGAACGGGAAATTGAAATTTCCAACAAAGACGGACGTCCAAAACGTTCTAGCACCGAGATCAAGATTTCTGATCAGATCATTCTGCCACAGCAACGTTCATTCTTTTCCAAGATCCCGTAGCCTGCTCGAACCAAAACACAATTTATAGAATATCAAAATCCCATCTAATAGGGGTTGTCGAATTACTTCTAAATGCTAACCAACTACCCCACCCCTTCGCATCCAAGCCCACGCACTTGTCACCCAGAATGCAACCCCGGGCACTCCACGCGCAAACAGGTTCGCATGACGCGAGACCTAACCACCGATCAACCATTTGAATGAAAAAGAAAAATCACACGAAGTGTGTGGTAGCGGAGGAGAGACTTGAACTCCCGACACGCGGATTATGATACCGATACAGGTTCAATAAAATCAATGGATTAGATATGAAATGTCAAATCCATGTCAAAGCCAGAGTTTGAATTGGCCGCTGTTGGAACAAACTAGTTTGATGTGCACGCCGCCTTGGATACTGGGCACTGGCTGGAATAGCAAAAGAGGGCCCAAGTGTTGTGCTGCATTCGGCGCTTTGCGAACTTTCGCCGACAGCACGCTCACCGCAACGCTACAAAATCAGTCCTTTGCCGCTCCCACGAGATAAAAATCGGGCAGAGCCCACCGGGAGCGGCACTTCATGGGTGAAGCTACGAGTTCCTCAACTCCATCTCCGCGTCAAGAAGTCCCTGCCTAATCGTGGCGACGAGTTCATCGCCACCTGCACTTAGGGCGTCGCGCATGATGGCACCAACAGCACTCATTATTCGTGAAATGGCAGAGTTGAATTCTCGATCCATCTCCAATTGTTTTGGCCGCATAAGATTGCGCATTGATATCTTGGCGACGCGGTCGCTTGCAGACGGATGCGTGTCGCCATCGTTGTCTGGACCTTCAAACGCGCGGAGAATCTCAAGGGCTAGTAGCATCAGCGACCCGCCAGCTCCCGTCGTTGTGTATGGGTTCGAAAGACGTGGGAACGGCTCGAACTCAAGTTGTTCACAGACTTTCGCCGCAAACGCGTCAGCCTTGAACTCCTGCGCCTTGGGGTCATCACCGACTTTGCGATGATTGAGGACATGATGGCCAAACTCGTGTGCGATTGTAAAATACTCCATCGCCCAAGCAACCTGTTCAAATAGATGAAATTCCGCGGGTGATGACGGCCGGTAGGGTGCGAGGATGTGCGTACCGGTCCCGGAGAAAGACACAAAAATCCGAAACCAATAGAGAACGAGATTTGGATGCTTCAGAAGAAATCCTCGATCGGTCGCCGGGTCAGATTTTTTGGAAGTCCAATGCGCAACACCAGCATTCAGTGTGCGGGTATATGCTCGTGCAACCAGACCGCACCATCTGAACAAGAAGGAACTCACCGAGATTATCCCTTGATCGGTCATGATCACGTTGATGAGTGATGCTGCAACTCCAACCTTAGGATCGATCGCGACTTCGAGCTTCTCGTGGGATGTTTCACCAGTTTCTAAAATCACCTTTCGAACGTGGTCTGCGAGTACATTTAATCTATACTCGAGGCCCGGACCAACACCTGGGCTGTTGGGGTTCTCAAGATCGCTGTGGACGCCATCCGACTTGTGGAGGAACGCGATTTCAACTTCCGACCAGCCTACTTTTTCCAATGCACTTGTGAGCAGCTCACGCTGTGCCGCCTCATCCGCGTTATCTGGCACATGTAAAGCCGAATTTGGATCGGCAGCAGCCCTTTTAAATATCTGTACCCAAAGATTACGGGCAGCGTCATTTCGCTGGGTCATTCGAGAACACTCAAAACCTCGGTGCCTCGCTTGACCACAACGCGCCTCACATGTTCTCGGATGTCGTCGATCGAATGATCAACAGCCAATTCAACCACGCGCTCTTGACGACCACGTCTTTCTCTCCAATGCGCGTACGGATAGTCCGAAATGCGGGAAAATATGGACTCATCGCGCGGATGCGGCATCGGCTTCGTGCATCCGCTATTGATTGGACAGAGCCAGATTGAGTCCCTATGCGCGTCAATCAAAGATCTCGTATCGATCTCAAGAACATCGTGCTCTTGGTCGCGATAGGCTTTCGCACTGGTTAGCTTGTGGAGACGTTTCTCAGATAGCCAAAAGAAGGCCTTAGCATTCAGCAACTCGTACCAATCAGATGGGGAAAGGCGGGCAGGCAAAGCTCTACGAAGCCCCGAATCGCTCATCGGTATCTGGTCGCGCACAACGGCACGAGGCAGGCCTTCGCCTATAACTTCGACACTTTCCGGTCTATGCCGACTTTCAATCTCGGTCCGCCTTGGCGGTTCGATTGCATATTGGTCCAAGAGTGCGCTGGTACTCAGCAGGCCATATTTTTTGATTGATGGCCATGAGCCTCGCTCAGCCATATGGTAAAGCGTCGGGCAGTCCGCGACTAGTTCTTCAAGTTCTCCTTCGGTCACCATGCTCTCCTGTCTATAACGTTTCGCCAGTTGAAATCCGTCGAAAGCAAGGAAACTGGCCGACCCGATATTCTCTCAATCTCCCCCACGAAACTGATTGTTTCGTCAGAAAGCTGCTCAAAGCGAAAGGCCCCTCGATTGTTTACGTCGAAATAATCGACGAAAGTCAGGGCGATGTCAGTTGGACCATTTAGCTGTACAGAGTCGCGAAACTGCAGCCAGTCGAACTCCGCGATCCGTCGCGGCCTGTCGGTGGTGGTCGTCCGCTCACTGCGCTCCAGTTCCTCCAACGGAATGTCGCTCCGCCGATGGATTTCGGCCATATCGACCTCATGAGCCATCGGACCTGATGGCCCTCCTACCCTGATCGGATAAGTGCGACAGACCATGATGACCTTACGAACGTTCGATGGCGCGATGCCCGCATCAGCAAGACAGCCGGAAACAGTGGTATCCCTAGTCGTGACATGAGGATAATCGCCGTGGTGTAGGCTCAGTCCAGTGCCCTGCGTACCCTCGAGCAATATCCGCTGGCCAGCCACCATCGCGTCTGCCAAGACCTGTCGCGCGCTTCCCAAGTAAGGTTGTAGAACCTCGCAGTCACGGGCTAAAAACGCCGTTTTCTCTTCCTTGTAGTCCGACCGACCGGTCATTTTACGGGCGGACGCAATGCCAACGCCCTGCGCTGTGGAGCTGATGCTGCCGAACCGCTCCGCCTCCTCTTCGCGGTCCGCATCGGTGATAATCATCGCGCGTGGATCAATGGTGAGCCTCTCGGCGTCAACTTTATGCTCGGCGATCTCTTCAAGAAGCTTCTTGGGGTAGATTACAGCACCTGGACCAAGGAGCAGCTTCGCGTTCGGAGCCCGCTGGGTGCCGGAAGGGAGGTGGTAGTATTTCTCTGGCTTAGGTTCCGCATAAACCTGATGACCGGCATTCGGACCGCCGACTCGCACTAGAAGATCGTATTCCGGCGCGATGTGGCCGACGATGTTCCCTTTGCCTTCGCTTCCGAACTGACCGCCAATCAGCACATCGACCAAGGCATCGTTTGACCGCGGATAAAGATTGAGAAGCGAGGTGGCCCGAACAAGCACGGCTTCTTCACTGCAACGGTCCGTCGAGACGACGATATCTGCGACCTCAGCGAGCTTATCAATGTCGCGCTCAGTCCGATTTTTCTTCAGCTCGTCGTAGGTGACCGCTTCGTCATCCGCCCTGCTCCGTGCTTCGTAACGCTTGCGCAACTCGTCGTCTGTAGCGGTCAGGTGGATGTGATGGACTTCGGTGCCGTATGCTCTTCGGATCGCCTCGATCTGACCCAGGATGCGAACCGAGTCGACTACGTAGAGACCCTTTGGTGTCTGTCCGATCGCATAAGCGTCGATTGCACGCTGTAGGGCCTCTCCGACCCAGGCTCCACCATTTTCTCGATCGAGTTTTTGCCCCGCCCGTTGCAAAGCTTTGCGCTCGGGCCTGGTCTTGGGGGCTTTTTTGAGAATTAGTTCGCGTGTCTTGATAATCTTCGCGCCATGCTTTTCTTTGAGCAGCCGCACCAAGGCTGACTTGCCGGAACAGATGGGACCGGAAAGCAGTACAATACGAAGTTTTGCGTTCCCGAAAGCCAATTAGAGCAACTCGAGCTGCACCCGCTTAGGCGGGATATCGTAGATGGTCACAAACAAGCCGGCACGCACCATCACATCATCAAGCATCTCTTCTATCGTTGACCAATCGCCGCCTGCAGACCCTGTACCTATCTTTGGCATATGAATGGTTGCCCCAATGGATGCGGCATGATCAGCAACTTGTTCCAGACAGGATTGCAATGCTGCATATCTAATTCGGGGGAAAAGCGATGGACCGAACCCTTCCTGTCCGATGAGACTTGCGATGGTTATGTCCTCGCCCGCTTCCGAAAATATTACGTGTCCCAACCGATCGCGCTGCGGAACCTGTATGACTTTCTCAGTATATGCCACTTCCGCGTCCGGGAAACGCTTCGCAATTTTGCGCGCGACACCACCTCCCCATTTGATGGCCTTGTCGTTGACCAACTGACAGATGATCTTCTTGCCGCCGTTGCGAGGCTCCAAAACACTTCCGTGGATCTGGCGTATCGGAAGGTGATTTTCTTGAGCTTGGTCGAATCTAACCAACCCTGCTACACGCGGGTAAACGCTTCCAGGATAAGCCGTAAGCCCGACACACTCGATCTGTGTTGGGACGCCCAATACCCAAGATTCGACCGAGCGATCAGTGTGCCCAATAGCAGTGCAGCGATGCACAATGCTCTCATCGGGAATTACCATTCCCGAAAGAGGAACCTTTGGAGCAGTCGGTGAGCTAACGAAATAGTCAATCTTGTAACGTCGCCTACCGTTATCGGCCACAGTTGGAGAAGAAACAAAAATCCCGATAGGCTGGTTGGATATTTTGGCTAAGCGAATAAGAAAGGCTTCCGCCGAGACGTCGTACTCACGGCGCTGACGCATCAAGTCCTCAATCGAGGGAATGTCCGATGCAGCCGACAGGCTGCCAATCGGAAGCACAAACTCCGAAGCCGCCAGATTGCACAGCATTTCCAGTTGCCAGTCATCCGCTGCCTTGTCGCCACCCCGGTTTCGGACCTGCTCCGACCAATCGGGAAAGAGGAGGTGCGCTATCTCGTGCGCAATTGAGAATCGCACCCGCTCTCGTGGCTGTTGAGGATTGAACTCAATCTTCGGACCGCTTTTTGTCGCCACCAATCGAGCGTCGGCGACGTTTGAGTTGGCCTCGACCTGCACCCCCAGCATTTCGGCGATGTGAAGTGGGTTAAACGGTGGGCCTTCCCAACCGTTTTCGCGCGCTCTCAAAACGAGCGAGCGTGCTGCATCCTCTATCGCGGTCAACGGGTCCGCGTTCTTAGCAAAAGCCCTTACCGAGGAGTTGGTCCATTTAATTGAATAAGCATTTAACATGTTGGCTCGATAAGAATAATCCTTGGCACGCAGACCGCGCGAAGACGCATTGAGTATTCTGCCCTCGTAAGCAGACTTTAAACCAAGTCGAACAAAGTGTGAACTCAGTTATTTCTATCGAACAGCTGCTTTCTGCAAGCAGCTTAGGCGACTTCGCAAGCTCAAGGGATGCCCGCTTTCGGCCCAATATTGAGATTGATCGACAACGGCCGCCTTTAAAATGCCTCACCGAGCCGATCTCGGCAGCCCAAGAGAGGCCAAATCCAGCCCAATTATCTCAAGTCCCATGCCCACTCACCCCTCTCTTCGATTCCACACCAGATAGGCCGCGCCATCTTCCTCAAATAGCGCAGCCCTGATCGGCTCCGGAAAACTCGGATCATCAAGCAACACGCTGAGATAGTCGCGAGGTTCATCGCCTTTGGATTGCGCTTTCCACGCGGCGCCAAGTTCAGCGTGACCTGCGTAGACCCGAAAATCCGGCGCGCCTTCGGTTTTCTTTGCGTCATTGGCAACGATCCGGGTTTTGACGTTGACGGTCAGGGTGCGGATGGTGCCGGTATAACCCTCCTTTCCGGTCGTAAAATTTCCTATTGTGGCCATATCAGACCTCCTTTGTTTGAATCGCAGGTTTGGATTGACGCGCATCTTCCAGTTCCCGGCGTGCGCGTTTGAAGCCGGGATCGGCATTAATGAAGGCTTCAAGCATGAAGGGGATGAGCTCGGGCACGCCTTCTTTATTGCCATAGGTGCGGCGATAGATTTCTGCGTAATCGTTGAGCAGAGATTTCAGGTCCGCGCTGGCGGTGAAGCTGATCTTGGCAGTTGCGCGGTCGGGGAGTTTGTCAAGTTTGAGCATTTTTGAAGAATCTCCTCAGCCGTGATGGGGTCGCAACACCATGTCCTTGTTGACGATGATGCGGAGCGGCCAGCCGGGGCGGATGGTCAGCGTGGGTTGAATATTGAGATTGCGTTCGACCAGATCCTGTCCGACCTTGTCGGCATTCTTTTGGGTGGACTCGCGGATCGCGGCTACCAGATCGCTTTCCTGATCGTCGAGGGTGAGTTCGCTGGAAACACCCAAGAACGTTGAAAGCGCGATACCAGACAGCAATTGCCATGTGTGAAAATCGACTTCATCGCTCAGACCAGAATAGCCAGCCATATCGGTTGCTGGGAGATTTTCGATCACTACAGAAGACCCGTCCGGCATGATGATGCGTTGCCAAACAATCAGCGCCCGCTCCTGCCCGAAGGCAATGACGCTGTCATAGGTGCCAATCACGCGTGAACCTTGCGGGATCAGCAGATAATTGCCGGATACACTATCGAAGATATTCTCGGTGACTTGGGCGATCACTCTGCCCGGCAGATCAGAATTCACGCCGGTGACCATGCTGGCGGCAATGATCGTGCCCGCCATGACCTGATAAGGCGAAACCGGATCCTGCAGCGTGAAGGGATTGTAGATATCTGCATCGACCTTTTGGCTGGCGAAGTCGATCTTGCGCGCCTGCAGGTTTTGATCATTCTGCAGATCGATATTCAGCTGGGTGCCATAGGTTCCATCCAAAGTATCAGCACCGGTCGGGCTTATCGCTTGTGCAGCTGAACGCTCGACTTCACCTCCAGATGGAAACGCTGCATCGGCGACCCGCATATTAAGCTGGAAGAATACGCCGGACTCCCTGCCCTGTTGGGTCATCCGCGCCTGACGAATGCGCTCGGCCCGCGCCGCGTCATCTTCCGGGCTTGGCCGGAACGGCAGTTGCGTCGAGGGCTCAATCCCGAGATCATGCTCCCTTTGCGCGATGGCGCTGCCGAGATCGCCTGGCAAAGGTGGACCAAGTTGCGGCACCGGCTTTTTGAGATCACTATAGCGTCTTGGCAAGCCCTCTAATCCTTCTGGCGTGGACTTGTTGTCGACATTGTAGAGTTCGCGGCCGGTCTCGCCACGCTTGAACAGGTTTGGCGGATCAAGGGCAAACAATGTCGCACCCCCGATCAGCAGCAATCCGGTACCTGACAGCAAATAAAGCATGCGCCGGTTGATCCGTGTGACCGGGCGCGGCTTGGCCCGGATCGCCAAATCCTCGGGATCAATCTTTGGCGTCGGTTCCTCACCTGATCCCGTCATTGATCGCCCCCATTGTTGGACGGGAACAGCACGCTCTTGCGGGGCTTTTGAGGTTGGCCATCGGTGCGGGTGATACGGACGATCTGTTGCGGATTTTCACCAAGACGGAGTTCGGCGGCGGCGAACAGGCGATCGACAATGTAATATTGGCCGCGGACGCGATAGTTGACGAGTTGGTTCTCGCCATCGGCGCCCACCACGAATAGAGGCGGTGCTTCGCCCTGATCCAGCCGCGCCGGGAACTGGATATAGACCTTATTGGTATCATCAAACACGCGCACCGGACGCCAGGGCGGCGTGTCGCCGGTGACGGCATAGCGGAAACGCAATTGATCGACCTTGAGATCGCGGTCGATGATTTGCTCCGCAGCTTGTTGCGCCAATTCATTCTGACGTTGCAAGGCAATCAATGAATCTCTTGGATAGGTCCAGGAGATCGAGGCCATGTATGCATTGATGTCACTGGTCAGTTCCAGATGATAGGCGCGCCGGTCGGTGATGATCACCAGATTGGTCTTCATACCCTCCTTGATCGGCTTGACCAGCACATGCGCGCGGGCAGCCTCACCTTCGCCACTGACAATGTCGCCGATAATCCAGCGGACTGTATCGCCAGCGGATACCGCAACAATGCTTTCCCCACGCTGCAGGGCAATATCGCTCACCTGTTCGGGGGCGGTGTAGAGCTGGTAGAGCGCGCCCTCTGCATAGGGATAGACCTGGATGGCGTTGAAGTAGCCTTCTGCCGTTGGTTCGACCTTTGCCGCTTCATTGGCACTGGAAATGCGTTCCTCGGGCGGACGCTCATCGGCAACGGGCACGACTGCGGCATCGGGCATAGGCTTCAATTGCCCAGGTAAAGGCAGAGGCTTCATCAGTTCGACGACCTCGACGGGCTTGGCAGGCTCAACTTGCACTATCGCTGGATCGAACGCGGCCTCGTCAAAACTGATCTGAGGCGGTTTTGGACGTGTGGCACATGCGCCAAGCGAGACCACTACAGCAACAGTGGTCATCAATTTAGCAGTTGTAAAAATATTCATTGGCCGTCTCCTGAAATCAGGTCCCGGCTCCAATTGAGCGCGTGGACGTAAATGCCTAAGGGGTTTTTCCTGAGCGCCGCCTCGGTGCGGGGGCGTTGCAGGACGATGGAGAGCGAGCCGGTATGGCGTGAGGTTTCTGCCAAGCTCCCGTTCTCAAAGCTCTGCTCGCGCCAACGGATTTCGAATGTGTCATCAGATGAGCGCACAACGCTGGTCACCTCGACGGTCACCGTGCGACGGCCAACCTTGGAGAACGGATCATTCTCGCGCGCATATTCGTTGAGAGTGTTGGCGGCACGGTCGGTGGCATAATCATAGGCCCGCAGCCAGTTCTGGCGCACAATGATCGGATCAATCGACAGTGACCGCACATTCTCGATGAACCGCGCTAGGTGATAGGCGATCTGGGCGTCGGTCGGATTATAAGCTTCAGCGGCCGCACCGACGGCCCGTACATCGCCAAGTTTGTCGACTTCGACAACAAAAGGCGTGATCGTGGTTTGCCCTGCCTGCCAGATGACGCCGCCGGAAAGGCCGATGGCGAGGGCCAAACACCCAAAGGCCATAAAACGCCAATTGCGGGCCTGAACCCGGGCCGAACCAATACGCTCATCCCAGACTTGCGCCGCCTTTTGATAGGGTGTGACCGGCTCCGGTGTTTGGCCATAGGCCGTGGTAGATCGTTTGAACATCTTTCTGCTCTCTCTCAATCGTCATTGTGCAATTTGGGATTTTCGCCGGATGCGGGCCGGTCACCATCGCGGATGGTGTGGGCGGCAATCGAGACGCCCTCGCGCATTTGTTGATGGCGACGCAGTTTTTGCGCCCAGGCTGGGGCACCATCTGAACTTGATGATGGGCTTGGTCTTTCCACGCCGCCGGATTGAGTGCCGCCTGTGGTGGCAAACGCCGAGCGCCTGCCCTCGGCAAAAGATTGGCGGACATCGGACGTGGCTTTGGCAGCGGCGCCTTTGACGCCCTGCCCAACCGCATCAACGCCAGCTTGAGCGACACCGGTCATGCCTGCCGCGATACCTGCTGCACCCGACGCGCCTGAAGTTGCTTGCGCCAGTTGATAGGCACCACTCGCGCCGCCTGCCATTGACGACGCCGCTTTGACTGCACCTCCCGCTCCGGCGCCAACTGCGCGCATACCGCCTGCAGCCAAGCCACCGGCTGCGGCACCACCAAGGGCGAGGCCGGCGACCGATCCGGCAACGGCCCCTGCACCGAGTTGCGGCGCACCAGAGACAAGCCCTGCGGCAATCCCTGGTCCGAAAATGCCGAGCATGAAGATCGATAGGGCACCAAGGACCGTCGCGGCGGCTTGTTGCAGAGTGACGTCGCCACCCGAAAACGATGAGACAAACGAACCAAATAAGGTAGAGCCAATGCCGACGATGACAGCCAAGACCATCAGTTTGATGCCAGCGGCGACCACATTGCCAAGCACCCGCTCCGCCAGAAACGCCGTCTTGTTCCACAGTGCGAACGGCACCAGCACGAACCCGGCCAATGTGGTCAGCTTGAACTCAAGAATGGTGATGAACAGTTGGATGGCGAGAATGAAGAAGGCGAGGAGCACCACGACCCAGGCAAACATTACAACCATGATGGTGACGAAGTTCTCAAAGAACGCCAGTGGTCCCAGGAGCTTTAAGACTTCGTCCAGCAATGGCGCGGCGGCATCATAACCAGTGGCCGCCACAAAGCCCGGACGCATCAGATCAGCGGCGCTGATCGGCGAACCGGTTGCGCGCAAGCCAAGCCCGGCAAAGCTATCGAAGATGATATTGGCGAGACTTTGGAAATTGTTGAGGATGAACGCGAAGGCGCCCACATAAAGCACCTTCTTAATCAGGGCCGGAATAACCGACTTGTCCTCGGCCAGGGCCCAGAACAGACCGGCAAGAGTGATGTCGATCCCGATCAGGATTGTGGTCAGGAACCCCACATCGGGACCCAAAAGACCAAACCCGGAATCGATATAGGTCACAAAGGTCTCGGTGAACCCATCGATGACATTGAGATCGTCCATCACCCCGCCCCTTTTTACCTAGCGCCGCGTGTAAGCGGAGCCGGTGCCGACGAAACGCTCGAACCGCGCCTGCCCCTGCTCATGAGTGGCAAGCGCACGTTCCTGTTCCAGAGCATCCGCACGGCTTGAAGCGGCCAAGAGGGTCTGCAGCTGCATGCTCTGTTTGGCCGCAAGTGCGGTTAGCTGGTTGCCGGCTTGCACAGCTTGCAAATTACCGATGGCGCTTTGGCTCGAAGCGACCAATTGATCAAGCAGCACCGCATCATCACGCACCTGCCCCACGACTTCGGCCTGGACTTCCAAAGAATGCTTGAAGCCCTCGCGCGCCAGTTTCCAGGCGTCTTCGGCATCCTGCAAAATCTCTGACGTCGTGGTCGCTGCATCATATTGATCGGGGAATAGCCTCTGGAATTCCTCATCGATTGAGCTGATGTCGTAGGCAATGCCTTCGGCCTCGCGCATCAGACTATCTACCCGGCTCAGCGAGGATTGCAGATTGGAGGCGACAGACATTGGCAGATTGGCAAGGTTTTTGGCCTGATTGATCAGCATCTGCGCTTCGTTGGCGAGCTGCTGTACCTGATTGTTGATCTGCTCCAGTGATCGGGCCGCCGTCAGAATGTTTTCGGCGTGATTGAGCGGGTCATAGACCGTGTCGCCAAACCCGAAGAGCGCCTGCGCCGGTTGGATCGGTAACAATGCAAGTAGTGTCGCGACGGACATAGCGGTGATGGTTTTTTTCATAGTTGGTCTCCTTGATCTGTTGGTTTTTGCGTTTGCGAGGTGATGAGATCAGCGGCCCAATCCATGCCCTTGGCGCGCAACCAGGAGTCCGCGAACTCCTCTTCGCCATGGGCGGCGATCAGTTCATCCATCAAGGCGTGATCTTGTTTGGTGGAAGCGCCAGTAAAGGCGAGCGCGACGGGGCCAAGACCGAGCTCGAACAAGCGATTGCCTTGCCGTGACTGATAGTAATAGTCGCGCTTGGGCACCGCCCGAGAGATGATTTCGATCTGCCGGTCATTGAGACCAAAGGCCTCGTAGATGACTTTGGATTGCGGTTCGACCGCGCGATCATTGGGCAAGAAGATGCGACTTGGGCAGCTTTCGATGATCGCCGGGGCAATCGAACTGCCCGCGATGTCGGACAGGCCTTGCGTGGCAAAGATCACAGAGACGTTTTGCTTGCGCAGAGTCTTCAGCCATTCGCGGATGCGGGCGGCAAAGGCGGGATTGTCAAGAAACAGCCATGCCTCATCGAGGATCAACAGGGCCGGACTGCCATCGAACTTTTCCTCGAGCCGGTGGAAGAGATAGGTCAGGGCCGGCAGCACCGCGCCGGTCTCATGCATGAGCTCTTCCATCTCAAAACACTGGATGGCACCGAGCTTGAGCCGATCCTCATCGGCATCAAGCAAACGACCATAGGGGCCTTCGAGGGTATAGGGCTGCAGGGCTTGGCGAAGGTCATTACGTTGCAAGAGTGTTGTAAGACCGGTGAGAGTGCGTTCCGGTTGTGGGGCTGCTGCGAGGTTGGAAAGCGCCGACCAGATCGCGTCCTTAATATCCGGCATGATCGGCACACCTTCATGCACCAAAAGCCCGATAATCCATTCGAGGGCAAAACTGCGTTTGGAAACCAGATCGATATTGGCGAGGGGCTGAAATGCCAATGCGCCTTCTGACCCCAGATCGAAGTAGTTGCCGCCCATGCCCAGAACAGCAGCGCGGGCCGACCCACCTTTGTCAAAAATCGTGACTTGCGCATTGCGATAGCGACGGAACTGCAGGGCGATCAGCGACAACAGCACCGACTTGCCTGCACCGGTTGGGCCCACAACCAAAGTGTGCCCCACATCACCGATATGCGTGACCAGCCGGAACGGTGTGGTGCCATTGGTGCGGACCGAGATCAGCGGCGGACCATCAAGGTGTTTATTGCGCGCCGGCCCCGCCCAGATGGCGGAAAGCGGCATCAAATGCGCGAGGTTCAGCGTGCTGATTGGTGCCTGCCGGACATTGGCGTAGACATGCCCTGGCAATGAGGACAACCAGGCTTCAACGGCATTGGCACCCTCTTCGATGGTTGCAAACCCGCGTCCGTCGACGATCCGCTGCACGGCGCGAACCTTTTCACAAACGGTGTCCGGATCCCGGTCCCACATCGTGAAGGTCGTCGTCACGTATCCATAAGAAACCAGATCAGCGCCAAGTTCCTGTAAGGCGGCATCCGCATCGGCGGCCTTGTTATCGGCATCGCTATCGACCAATGCCGATTGCTCATTGGTCATCACCTCCTTGATGATGGCGGTGATGGATTTGCGTTTGGCGAACCATTGTCGCCGGTAACGACGAACGACCTTTTCCGCTTCCGCCTTGTCCATGGCGATGAAGCGGGTCATCCAGCGATAGTCAAAACCGAGATGGTTCAGCTCATCGAGAAGTCCCGGCGTCGTCGTGCCGGGAAAGCCGAGAATAGTTAGGGTGCGCAGATGCGCATCACCGAGCATTGGCTCAAAACCACCAGTGAACGGTGTATCCACCAGGATGGCATCGAGATAGGCAGGGACTTCCGGCACCATGATCGGATGCCGTTTGCTCGAGATACAGGTGTGCAGATAGGTCAGTGTCGCCTGATCATTGAGCGGCGCGAATTCCGGCATGAGTTGGCCGAGCAGATCGAAGGCCTGATCGGTTTGCTGATTAAAGGTGCGCAGATGATCGTGATAATCGCGGTCGGTGGTTTCACCCGTCCGCTCCATCATGAACTCAGAGGCACGGCCAACATTTTCGACCGGCGGCAGAAAGGTCAACGTTAGGACATAACCGCTTTCAAATAACGTCCCTGCCCCTTCGAACGCAGCCCGCCGCTCTTCCTCGACCAATTGCAAAACCGGGTCCGGGAACTCGGATTGCGGATAATCTCGCGCTGGATGGCGTTCAGCCTCGAAGAACAAAGCCCAACCGGACCCAAAGCGCCGCAACACATTATTGATGCGGGCGCAAGTCGCGACCAGTTCGCCTTGGGTGGCGCTTTCCAGATCAGGCCCCCGAAACCGCGCCGAGCGTTGGAAACTGCCATCTTTGTTGAGCACGACGCCGGGCGCGACCAAACAGGCCCAGGGCAGATAGTCAGCCAACAATGCCGGTCGGTTCCGGTATTCGCGCAGGTTCAGCATGTAAGAAACCCTTTATGTCTGACGTGACGGACCAGAACGATTGCAAAGGCCGGGTCCTTGCGGGCGGCGAAGACAGCGATGCCGTGGCCAATCACCCAGACCAGCAATCCGACGATCCAGAGCTGCAGGCCGAGGCCCAAGGCAGCGGCCAATGTGCCGTTGATGATCGCGACATTGCGCGGCGCGCCACCCATCAGGATCGGCTCTGTCAGAGATCGATGTAGGGGGACTTCAAAACCGGCAACGCCCATCAAACCAAAGCCCCGCCGCCGAAGGAAAAGAACGACAGGAAAAAACTGGTGGCGGCGAAGGCAATCGACAGTCCAAAGACGATCTGGATCAGTCGCCGGAAACCGCCTGAGCTTTCCCCAAAGGCTAAGGAAAGGCCGGTGATAACAATGATGATCACCGCAACAATGCGCGCGACTGGTCCTTCAATGGATTCCAAGATCGAAGCGAGTGGAGCTTCCCAGGGCATGCCCGATCCAGCAGCATAAGCCGCATCCGGCAATGCCAACACCACGCTAGTGGTCAACAACAGGCAAACTGCAGACCGGTGAATAGAGGGAAATGACAAATTGGTTTTGGATGAACGCATAAAAATCTCCTGTCAGGCAGTTGGATTGGATGGGTCGGGAACAAGTGAAATCAGCCGGTAATCGCCGTCCTGGGTCAGACCTTCGAGCGCGGCGACGGTTTCGATGCGACGGCTGGCGCCGCGCCCGTTGATGAACACCACCACGTCCACGGCTTCGGCAATCAGACGACGCGGCACCGAGACGACGGCTTCCTGAATGAGCTGTTCAAGTCGATAGAGGCCCGCATGAGCAGAATTGGCATGCAGCGTCGTGATGCCGCCCGGATGACCCGTGTTCCAGGCCTTGAGCATGTCGAGAGCCTCGGCACCCCTCACCTCGCCAATGACAATCCTGTCGGGACGTAAGCGTAGGGTTGAGCGCACCAGATCAGCCAGCGACGCGACCCCTGGCTTGGTCCGGACATTAACACTGTCCTCTGCAGCGCATTGCAGCTCACGTGTGTCCTCGATCAGGATCACGCGGTCACCACTGGCGGCGACTTCATCAAGTAGCGCGTTGACCAGAGTGGTCTTGCCCGAACTTGTCCCGCCCACTACGACGATGTTCTTTCGCTCGGCAACCGCGTCGGCCAAGGCCTTGGCCTGGAGCGGTGTCATGATCTGGGCTTGGACATAGTCCGTCAGCCGATAGAGCTTTTGCGCCGGTTTTCGGATGGCAAAACAGGGTGACGCCACTACCGGCGGCAACAGACCTTCAAACCTCTCACCGGTTTCGGGTAATTCTGCCGACACGACAGGCCGCTCGGCATAGCATTCCTGCCCCACGTGGCTTGCAGCCAGCCGGATGATCCGCTCAACCTGCGCCGGTTCAAGCGTGCTGCCGGTGTCGCTGCGGCCCTCGCCATGGCGATCAACCCAAAGCCTGCCATCGGGATTGGCCATCACTTCAATCACCAGTGGATCGGCAAGCGCCTCAGCGATTTCCGGCCCCATGGCTGTGCGCAACATGGTGCGTTGGCGATCACGGGTTGTGGGGTTGAACCGATCACGCATCATCCCCTCCCCGATCTTCTGATTGAGACTTGGCTGATCCGTTCTCACGCACCGCTTTCAGCGCCTCGATCTCGGCTTCGGTGAAGAAGTCGCTTTCCGTCGTGCTAATCTCTTCGAGCACATCGCGGATCATGTTCTTGCCACCCGCCAGGCGACGCCCGAGCTGGCTGATAAAGTATTCAAACCGCTCCTTGCCAAGCGCCCGCGCCGCATCCTGATCGGCATTGGGCAAAGGCGGCGTGACGGTGAGAAAGAACCGGATGAACAAGGCCAATGTCTCGGTTGTCACAGAGAGGTTGCGCTCCAACCGGTCATATTGCCTTGTCATCCGATCCAAACGGCGAATGAGTGCCCCATCGCGCTGATCGTCGAATTCCTTGGAGAAGAACCCGAGCAACGCCGCCTCGACTACGGCGGCTTTGGTCACACCGGGCCGCTTGGCAGCGATCTCGACCTTATCGAATAGCTCGTCGGTGACATGCACATTGAGGCGGGGTTTCATCTGCGGGCTCCTCTAAAACTTTGGCAAAAGGTCATCATCAACTTGGCCACCGATGCCGGTGTTCATGGCGTGGGCGCGATTGACGCTGTTGGTGGTGCGGGCAAGCCGCTCCATGCGTTTGGATTCATTTGGGTCAAACTCATCGTCCAGCAGCCCGGCGTCCGGTGCCTGATCGGGTTCGGAACTGAAGGTCGCTTCCTCGGGCAGTGCCGGATGGCGCTTGAGACCGCCCTCATCTTCGTCCGCACCTGAGACGATTTCCGACCATGGGCGTACGAGAGCAGAACTGGTGGTCCGAGTTTGATCACCCCAGTCATCCGGTCTTTGTCGTGGGCGATCCCCGTAGGGACCGCCCACGTTCAAACCGGGCGGGGAGCTGACCCGGCCTGAAAAGTTTGAATCCTCGAAATACCTAAGTTTCTTGGCTTTGATCGGCGGCTGGCCGGAAATCATCACGATCTCTTTGTCGCTGGGCAGCTGCATCACCTCGCCCGGCGTCAGCAATGGCCGCGCGGTCTCCTGACGTGAGACCATGACGTGGGCCAACCAGGGTGCCAGCCGATGACCGGCATAATTGCGCTGGGCGCGCAGTTCCGTCGCTGTGCCAAGAGAATCCGAGATACGTTTGGCCGTGCGTTCGTCATTGGTGGCAAAAGCAATCCGCACATGACAATTGTCGAGGATGGAATTGTTCTCGCCATAGGCCTTTGAAATCTGGTTGAGCGATTGCGCGATCAAAAAGCTGCGCACGCCATACCCGGCCATAAATGCTAGGGAACTTTCGAAGAAATCCAAGCGCCCTAATGCAGGGAACTCGTCCAGCATCATCAGCAATTGATGGCGATTGGATTTGCCCGCCTCACCTTCCAACTTTTCGGTCAGGCGACGACCGATCTGATTGAGGATCAAACGCACCAGTGGCTTTGTCCGGGAAATGTCCGAAGGCGGAATGACCAGATAGAGGGAGACGGGCCGCTCGGCATCGACCAGGTCAGCAATCCGCCATTCGCAGGCACTCGTCGTCTCGGCAATTGTCGGATCGCGGTAGAGGCCCAGGAACGACATTGCCGTCGATAACACCCCGGAGCGTTCATTCTCGGACTTGTTGAGAAGCTCGCGCGCAGCTTGCGCTACAACGGGATGCACTTGTGGGACGTCATCTGTTCCCAGATGGTTGGTACTCATCATCACCCGGAGCGTGCGCTCGAATGATCTGGACGGGTCGGATAGGAGCGATGCTACTCTGGTGAGGGTTTTTTCCTTCTCGGCATAAAGGACATGCAGGATCACACCGACCAGCAAGGAATGGCTGGTCTTTTCCCAATGATTGCGTCGTTCCAGCGCGCCTTCAGGATCGACCAGAATATCGGCAATGTTTTGCACATCGCGGACTTCGAACCGGCCTTTGCGCACTTCCAGCAGCGGATTGTATTTGGCGCTCGCCGGATCGGTCGGGTTGAACAGCAGGCAATGCGAGAACTTTGACCGCCAGCCCGAGGTCAGCTGCCAGTTTTCACCTTTTATGTCGTGGATCACCGCCGAATGCGGCCAACTCAGCAATGTCGGAATAACCAGCCCGACGCCCTTGCCCGAACGTGTTGGCGCAAAGCACATCACATGTTCAGGGCCGTCATGACGGAGATATTGGGATTTTAGGCGACCGAGGAATACGCCGTCGGGATCGAACAGGCCCGATTTGGTGATTTCTGATTTGGTGGCCCAGCGCGATGAACCATATGTGGTGACTAAGCGGTTCTGACGGGCGCGCCAGAGGGAACCGGCTATGGCAACGACCATTCCAAACACACCACCCAGTGCGGCAATGACACCAGCCTTTTTGAAAATGGTCGGCGCATACGCTTCATAGGCATACCACCATTCGAACAGACGCCAAGGTGAGTAAACGGGGTAACCTGCAACCTCAAACCAGGCCGGACCAAGCCCCGCCTGAAACGCCAACTGCTGTGCAGCCCATTGCGTCGCGCCCCACACCGCGCCGATCACGATGGAGAACACAATAAAGATCTGGCCAATAAGAAGTTTTGTAGGGGTCATCAATCTGCTGCCGCTTGAGAACCCGAAGGCTCAGTAAAGTTGGCAGAAGATCGCGTCAGATCGCGTTTTTATTCAATGGGATAGGGTCCAACGTAGTCCAATGGATCAAAGGCAGGGAAGTTAGGGGAACTGAGGTCTATTAACTTAAAGGCAAATTGTCATCGTTGTGGTGGGCACCGCACAAAATGCGCACGCCGCGGATGACGCCAGTCCATTGGGACTGTTCGCCAAAGTGCGTTGATTCACATTTCATCACACCGCGCCGGCGTTCCGGCAATACTATTTTCCGATCAGATGCGTTCTTGTTCCGCTTGGAAATACAGTTTGTTATTCCGTGCCCATTGGCGTTTCATATCCGATGATGCAGAATACTTCAGCGTCAAACATGAGGGGGCTATTTTGGGCATATTAGATGAGGACGAGATAACGACGTTGTCGATAAATAGGATGATCCTACACGTTGTTGGCGATCCAGATTCAGATTTTAATGAACAACCCGAGTTCGAACAAGTGGAACATGATGAGTTCTTCTTGGCGCGGCTTCAGGATGTGGACGTCGCGCCTGTTCATGAGTTCGCCGAATTCTCCGAGACTAAGCGGCTTATCGAGAGCATCGCGAAAGGCGACACCCCGTTTGAAAAGGGCGCGCAGCGAATTTCTCGCCTGTTCGCCAAGCAACACCGGGGCAACAGCAGCGACGGTGCCTTCTTCATATTCGAGCTCATCAGCGATAAAAGGGAGGACCGAGTCTATGCCTTGGCAAAATACGACTACAGTCAAGCCATCGAAAGGTTCGACAAAGACGGCAAGAGTGGGCTGCGTCAAATCGTTCAAGCATTCATCGCTGATCGCAAGGCTATACAGAAGTCTTGCTTTGTCCGAGTTGTGGATGGTGTCGCGAGATCGGCGGTATCTGCCCGCGACAGAACTAAGCAGGCACCAGACCTGACGGACTACTTCGCTGGGTTTCTCGACGTGTCGCGCACCCGCTCTAATAACGAGCTATCCAAGGCGCTCGACGCAGTTGTGCTTAGGGTCCTAAAGGACTGCAAAGACGTATTGCCCAAGAAAGACGTCAGGTCCGCATACAAGGTGGCACGTGAGGCGCTCCGGCAGCGTGATAGCATTGACAATGAAGCTGCTGTCGAGGCAGTTCTTCTCTCGGCCGACAGTCCAGAGGACGAAGGCATCAGGACCCGACTCGAAAAAACGGTGAGACGCGTGCTAAGGACAAGCAAACTGGACGGCGTGACCTTCAAACCGGATCGAACCGTATTTACCGCCCCCAAGCGTCAGAAGGTACAAACCGCTGAGGGCGTCAATCTGGACTACCCCGGCTCACTCGAAAACAATGGCGTAAGCCGACAGGCGATGCCCGGCGGCGGCACGCGTTTCATCATCGAAACCGCCAAGGACCTAGTCGTCGATGTCCCTATCATTGAAAAAGTTCGGGCGTAGGCTCGACACACTGAGCGCGGAGAATAGAGTTCTCTTAAACGAGGGCGTCGACTCTATTGTACTGTCAGAGCTGTCAGCTGCGGACGCGACCGAAGTAGCAGAACTTATAGCCGATGCTGGCCTAACTTGGAACGGCGAGAATGCAGCTGACGGGTCTGTCGCCAGCGGCGAGGAATTCGACTCGGCTCTTGAGCCTTACCGGTTCACTGTAGATAAGCCGGCGATGGAACAGGTCGCCGTTCTGTTCACATTAGTCGGGCTTGGGCAGTGGCTTGAGAGGGACCTACCATCAATAGGTTGGAAGCACATACAAACCAAGCAGCCGTTCAATACATTGGCAAGACGCTTCCTCACTTGGGACGATAAATCTCAACCGAAGGCTCAGGAAATTCGGCGGCCCGAGCCGCGTAATCTTGTTCGGGAATCGGGCGACCCCAGCGTGCCCTCTAGGATCGATCCTTGGCTGTTGGATATACCTTTGTCGCTTATGCCATTGGGTGATCCCGTTTTCGACGAATGGGCGCGATATAGCATTCAGGTGGCGAGGCGCTGCCTTGCCAGTGAGATTTTAGCAGATGGCACAATCGTCTACGCTGGCCCGCCAAAAATGAAAGTTGACGGTAAAGTCGATCTTCAAGTGTCCAAAGATTTGCTTTTTCAATTTCAACGCGCGCTGCGATGGGTGTATGAGACTGAGCACCAGTCCGAGATCCGCCACAGCCTATTGGGAGCGGAGCTGTCGCGGCACTCCTTGGCCGGGGACATCACCGCAGCTACGCTGGAGTCGTCTATTGAGGGTGCCAAGATTGCATACCGACTATCGCTGTCTGATCTTAGCAAAGATTCGCTCAAGGCGATCGCTGACGTTCGGAAGGCTGTGACCGAGGAGATAAATAAGACAGCCGACACAGCAAGACAGCTGACCACAGCAGTTGCCGGTGCGGTCTTTCTTGGACTTGGTGTCGTCGCAGCGAGAGTCACATCAAACGCCCCACCAGCAATATTAATAGCACTTTCGTTCGTGCTCGCAGCTTATATTGGAGCCATTATTTTCGCGAGCGCTCATTACATGCGCTTGCAGGAGGACCTGAGGTCCGACTGGAAGCAGCGGTACTTCAGCTTCCTCGGAGTCAAGGATTACGAGAAGCTGGTTACTGCCCCCCTAGCTGCGGCAAAGAAAGGGTTTGTAATAGTGTCCTACATTGCTGGCTTTATCTCCGCAGCCATGGTGA